>NZ_JBHSBO010000062.1:0-83904 GCF_042650685.1 Micromonospora sp. GCM10011542 | reverse complement strand
TGCCCTGCACACCGTGCGGAATCAGCTTGCCCGCGTCGGACTTGTCGGCCTGCACCACCGCGGCCGGCTTGGCATCCACAGGGGTGGCGGCGTGCGCGGCGACGGGCCCGGCGAACACACCACCGGCGAAGGCGAGACCAGCAACGGACAGCATGCTCTTACGGATGATCGTGTTCATGGGGGTAGCTCCTTCGGGGGTAGGAAACACCCACACACCAATTCGGGGGTAACAGCGTGTGGGGTCAGCACCTCGTCCGGCGCTTGCGTTCAGAGGGAGGAAGTCTTGGTGACCTGCGGGCCACGGGCCGAGGCCTCTCGTGGCGCCGGGTCTGTAACGACCGTCGGGCCGGGGTCATTCCGGGGGCCGGGCCCATCCGCGAGCACCCCTGGGAAGCGGGTGCTGGTGCGGTCGTTCGGGGTGGTGTAACGACCGAGCGGGGGCCGGCATTCCGGGGCCCGGGGGCCGGGGAAGCGGCCAGCCGTCGGGGGGCCGGCCGTGCTGCGATCGTCAGGGTATGTAACGACGGCCGGCCGGCCCCGATTCCGCCACGAGGATGCCACCGGTCACAGCCCAAAACGCCCACACCGGGCGGTGAGTGCGGGCCGGACCGGAAACCTGACCTCGCATACCGGACACACCGACCAAACGGGGCCGACCGCAAGACCCGGCGGTGATCCACTCGGCTTCCTGCAAGTCGGGGCATCCCCGCCACCCGGACACCCCGACATCAAGGAAACCGAGTCGATCATGGGGACCGGTCGCCAAGCGCCAACCGGTGCGCCGGGCGCAGTACCCATGCCTGGGCGATGCCGGCGCCCACGCGACGCACCTGCTGACCAGACGTAACGCCGACCACCGACCACCTTCGGTCACCGCACGGCACCCAGCACCGTAAGGGGTGGGGCCCGCCCTGCCCGGCGTAGGGATCAAGCCTGACCGCCCGGAGCCGGGCACGGCGGGCCCCACCCCGCCCCCGATGCGCCGGCCGGTCGATGCCCCGCCGGAAAGGGGTCGGGCGCTGCCGCATTCCCGTCGATGCCGGCGATACCTCGCCATCGGCCCAGCCGCGACAGGCGGACCGGAGGAGACATCGACCGGATCACCGGTGCTGCTCCGGCCGTCGGGGCCTTTCCGCAGCTCTCCCCGCCTTCGGGTGGACACGTGACGGCAACGAGGATTTCTCATTTTCACCGGATCGAGGCCCCAACGCACCTAGTGTTGGGCACACCGGTGCTAGTCACGGAGTTGGCCACCCGAACGACGTCCCACGCAGTCAGCGGACGAAAAGTGAGGGAAGACGCGTATGAAGGCTAAGACAGTTCTCTGCTCGGCGGCGCTCGGCGTGGGCCTCGGCACGCTCCTGCTGCCAGGCGCCGCACTGGCCGACACCACCGTGTCACCGGCCAGCACGCCGGTCGGCGGGACCGTCGTGCTCACCGCGACGACCTGCAACCCGAAGTCGGGCGACGCCATCTTCCGGGTCACCGGCCCCAACCGCGACCAGAACGTCCGGTCCACCACGGCCGCCGCCGGCGGCGGCCTGAGCGCCGAACTCTTCACCGCCGGGTTCACCCTGGGCACATACACGGTGACAGCCACCTGCGGCGACGGGAGTTCCGCCGGCAGCGCGACGTTCACCGTCACCGCGATCGGCGGCGCACCGGCCGGCGCCCCGGCCGGCGCCCCCGCTGGCGGCGCCCCCGCTGGCGGCGCCCCCGCCGGCGGTCCCCCGGTCGGCGGCGCACCGGCCGGCTCCGGCGGCAGCACCCGCGACAACGGGACGCTCGCCGCAGGCGGCACGCTGCTGGGCACGGCGGCGCTCGGAGCGGTCGTCCTGTTCCGCCGCCGACGCCCGGCGTCCATCGTCGCCTGACCGGCGGCTGCTCCATCCCTGAGGACGGGTGCCCGCACCGGTGACACCGGCGCGGGCACCCCGACTGACCATGTACGGAGGTGGGCTCGTGTGGCGGCGTACCGGACCGGCCGTGGTGGCCCTGCTCGCCGTGACCGGGCTGGGGCTGATCACCGCCGGCCTCACCACGACACCGGAGCTTCCGCCGCAGCCGCCGCCGGCCGCCGCGCCCACGCGCACAAGCGCGGCACCGGATCTGCCGCCGCTGCCCCGGGCCGCGCCCGTCGCGGTCCGGATCCCGGCCATCGGCGTCCGCGCCGAGGTGGTGCCGGTGGGCGTGGACGCCGCCGGGGTGCTGGAGGTGCCACCGCTGGACCGGCCCACGATCGCCGGCTGGTACCGGCACGGGGTGAGCCCGGGTGAGACCGGCAATGCCGTCCTCGTCGGACACGTCGACTCCCCCGCCGGCCCGGCGGTCTTCTTCGACCTCGGCCGGCTGCGACCCGGTCAGGAGATCCACGTCACCCGCGCCGATGCGCGGATCAGCACCTTCACTGTGGACGCCGTCAGCGCGTACCCGAAGGACCGCTTCCCCACCGACCTGGTCTACGGCGCGGCGGACGTCGCCGGCCTGCGGCTGATCACCTGCGGCGGCCGATTCGACGCGCGCAGCGGCAACTACGTCGACAACGTCGTGGTCTTCGCCACCCGCACGGCCTGACCCGAGCCGTGGCACGATCCCCTCCGGACGCCGTCAGTGGGGCGCGCGCCGACGGCGGAGGTGAGCGGTGGATCGGCGAACCGAACGGAACCCGGCTGGCCTGCGTGCCCTGGCCCGCCGGCTGCTCGGTCGCGAGGAGGACGCGCACTCCCCCGCACCGCGCCGGTCCAACCCGGACGCCGTGGTCGACTGCGCGGTGTACGTCAACGGCCGGCGCGAGCCGGGCCACCCGCACTACGCCGACGCGTACGCCCGCAGCCGGCGCGGTCGCAACACGTTCGTCTGGCTGGGGCTGCACGAGCCGGGCCCGGCGGTGCTGGCCGGCGTCGGCCGGACCTTCGGCCTGGACGAACTCATCGTCGAGCAGGCGCTCGCCGACGGGCACCGCCCCGCGGTGCAACGGCACGGGTCGGTGACCCTGCTGGTGCTGCGTACCGCCGGTTACGTGGAGCACGTCGAGCTGACCGACACCTCCGAGGTGATCGACACCGGGGACGTCATGGTGCTGCTGGGCGACCGGTTCGCGATCACGGTGCGCCACGGCGCGGCCGGGGCGCTGCGCAGCGTCCGCGCCGACATCGAGCGCCGCCCGACGCTGCTGGCCGAGGGCCCGTGGGCGGTGGCGTACGCGGTCTGCAGCCGGATGGTCGACCTCTACCTGGAGGTGGCCGGGCACGTGGAGCGGGACCTGGAGCGGGTGGAGGAGTTGGTGTTCGCCCGCGAGCGCTCCGCCGACATCCAGCACATCTACCAGCTCAAACGGGAGGTGGTGGAGTTCAAGCGGGCGGTACTGCCGTTGCAGGCGCCGCTGCGCACGCTGCTTGACCCGGGCACCGACGGGCCGCCACGCACCCTGCACCGCTGGTTCGCCGACGTGGACGGCAGGCTGAGCCGGGCGGTGGACCGGGTGGCCGCGTACGACGACCTGCTCACCTCGATCGTCCAGTCCCGGCTGGCGCAGCTCGCCGTAGAGCAGAACAACGACATGCGCAAGATCGCCGCCTGGGCCGCCATCGCCGCGACCCAGACCGGCATCGCCGGCATCTACGGCATGAATTTCGCCGACCTGCCGGGGCTCAACTGGCGCTACGGCTACGCGATGGCGCTGGCCCTGATGGCCGTCACCGCTCTCGTGCTGTACCGCCTCTTCCGCCGCTCCGGCTGGCTCTGAGGCACCTCGCCCGCCGCACCCCGATCGCGGTGCGGCTAACCTCGCTCGCGTGATGTGGCAGCGGTACGTGGCGATCGGTGACAGCACCACCGAGGGGCTCGACGATCCGGACGACAACGGCGGCTACCGGGGTTGGGCCGACCGGTTCGCCCTGGCGGTGGCCCGCGCCCAGGGTGGCCTGGAGTACGCGAACCTGGCCATCCGTGGCCGCACCACCGCCCGGATCCGCGCCGAGCAGCTGCAACCCGCCCTGGACCTCGCCCCCGACCTGGCCACCGTGGTCGCCGGCATGAACGACGTGCTGCGCCCGTCCTTCGACGCGGACGCCGTCGCCCGCGACGTCCGGGAGATGCAGCGGGCCCTGGTCGGGCAGGGCGCCACCGTGCTGACCTTCACCATGCCGGACCCGGTGCCGGTGATGCCGCTGGCCCGCCCGTTGCGCGGCCGGCTGCTGGCGCTCAACGCGGCCCTGCGGGAGGTCACCGAACGCACCGGGGCCACCCTCGTCGACTTCGGCGCATACCCGGTCGCCTCCGACCCTCGGCTGTGGAGCGACGACCGGCTGCACGCCAACAGCGCCGGGCACGAGCGGATCGCGGCGGCGCTGGCGTACACCGCGGGTCTGCCCGGCACCGACGACTCCTGGACCCGGCCGTTGCCGCCGGCGCCGCGACGGCGCCGCGGTGAGGTGCTCGGCGCCGAGCTGGCCTGGACCCGCCGGCACCTGCTGCCGTGGGTGGCCCGGCACCTGCGTGGCCGGTCGTCCGGCGACGACCGGGTCGCCAAGCGGCCGGTGCCGCTGCCGGTCGAGCTGGACTGATGCGGCAGGATGGGGTCGTGGGCAAGGCTGCGGGGCGACGGCGGGCCAGCGGGGACACGCGGGCCTGCCCGTGCGGCTCCGGCCGGGCGTACGCCGACTGCTGCGCCCCGCTGCACGGCGGCGCGGCGCAGGCCCCGACCGCCGAGGCGTTGATGCGCTCCCGGTTCAGCGCCTTCGCCGTCGGCGACGCCGGTTACCTGCTGCGCAGCTGGCACTCCTCCACCCGCCCGGCGCGCCTCGACCTCGACCCGGGGCAGCGGTGGACCCGGCTGGAGATCGCCGACACCGAGCGGGGTGGCCTGCTCGACAGCACCGGCACCGTGACGTTCCACGCGCACTACCGCGACGCCGGCCGGCCGGGCACGCAGAGCGAGCGCAGCCGGTTCGTCCGGGAGGACGGCCGCTGGGTCTACCTCGACGGCGAGCGACCCTGACGCGGGCTCCCCGAGGAGCACTGCCGGGCGTAGGATGGCTTCGGCGTAGTCCTGCGCCACACCTCCCTCCCGGTGCCCACGCCACCGGCCTCGCGGAGGCAAAGGGGGCCTGAGCCCTCGGGAAATGTGCCACATGCCCCACTCCGGCGGGGTCGACGGGAGCGTGGGTTCCTGCGACCGTGCCGTTGACCGGGAGCATGCGATGACCAACCAGAGATCGTTCAAGGCCCGGGTCCGGGCCCGGATGGGCAAGACCGGCGAGAGCTACACCACGGCGCGTCGGCACCTGCTGGCCCGCGCCACGAGCGAAACCACCGCACCGCCGGCCCAGGCCGCTACCACCGTGGCGTCCACCGGCGCCGCCGAGCAGACCGAGCGGATCGCCGACGAGTTGCTGCGGGCGCGTACCGGCCGCGGGTGGGCCGACTGGTTCGCCCTGCTCGACGCGTGGGACGCCACCTCCCGCACGCACACCGAGATCGCCCGGTGGCTGGCCGGCGAGCACTCCGTGCCGGGGTGGTGGGCACAGACCATCACCGTCGGGTACGAGCAGGCCCGCGGCCTGCGGGCGCCCGGCCAGCGGCGCGACGGCGGCTACTCGGCCAGCGGCAGCCGGACGGTGGCGGTGCCGGCGCCGCGGCTGTTCGAGGCGTTCGCCGACGAGGCGATCCGCGCGCGCTGGCTGCCGGACGCCCAGGTGCGGCTGCGGACGGCCACCGCGCCGCGCAGCTACCGCGCTGACTGGGCCGGTGGACCCAGCCGGATCGTGGTCGGGTTCGACGCGGTCGGCGAGTCGAAGTCCCGCGTCAGCGTGCTGCACGAGAAGCTGGGCGGGGCGGAGCAGGCGGCCGAGTTGAAGGCGTACTGGCGGGAACGGTTGGCCGCGCTGAAGGCGTTCCTCGAGACGGACGGAGACTCCCGGTGAACCCCACGACGTTCATCAACCTGCCGGTGCGCGACCTGCTCACGGCCGCGGAGTTCTACCGGGCACTCGGCTTCACCACCGACCAGCAGGACCTCGGCGCCGGCACGCTGCTGCTCACCGTCAACGACAGCACCCGGCTGATGCTGCACGTCCGGTCGGCCTTCGAGGCGTACACCGGGGTGGCGGTGACCGACACCGCGACCAGCCGCGAGGTCATCGTCGGCCTGGCCGCCGACACCCGGGAACGGGTCGACGACCTGGTCGACCGCGCGGTGGTGGCCGGCGGCGAGGCGCTCGGCCCGGGGATGGAGACCGGTCCGCTCTACATGCGCGGCTTCCGGGACCTCGACGGCCACCAGTGGTCGTTCCTGCACCTGGGCGGCTGACCCGGGCCCTCGGCGGCGGTCGGTCCGACCGCCGCCGAGGCCGCCGCCGTCAGCGCGGGCGGACGGCCGAGCGTCGACGACCGGCCAGCAGCACCAGGGCGAGGATCAGGTACGGCACGGCCGCCACCGCGAACGCCACCGCGTTGCCGGCCGCCGTGGCGACCAGCCCGTACCCGAGGTAGCCGAGGATGATCGTCACGTCGGTGGCCATGCCGGCCAGCGAGGTGACCGTGGCGCGACTGGTTCCGCTGATCCGCGCCTGGAGCCGGGCGTCGGCCAGCACCGTCGCCAGTTGCGCGGCGCCGAACGCCACCGCGAGCACGACGAACCCGACCGGGTGCCCGGCCAGGGCACCGGCGGCCAGCCCGACGGCGACCAGCCCGAGCAGTCCGGCGTACCCCCGGCCGCCCAGCCGCTCCCCTGCCGGGGCGAGCAGCCCTCCGACGGTCACCGCGGCACTGAGCAGCAGGAGCAGCAGCGGCACGGCCGCCGCGCCGACGCCGGTGTCCCGGGCCAGCAGCGGGGTGTACTCATCCAGGGCACCCCAGTCGGCGGCCACCAACGCCACCAGCAGCACGGCGGCGCGGACCGGGCGGCTGATGCGCACCTGCGCCACCCCGGCCCGCAGGTTGCCCCACCAGCCGAGCTCCGCCTCGTCGTCGACGGGTGGCGGCGCACCGTCCCGGAGCGCCGGGGCCGCGCGGTGCTCCGGGAAGCGGGCGGCCACCGCCGCGGCGAGCAGGCAGGCGAGCACGCTGGCCGCGCCCACCGCCGGGTAGCCGCCAGCGGCGAGCACCGGACCGGCCGCCGCGCCGGCGACCAGCACACCCAGTACGCCGGCCGTCTTCGCCCGGCCGAGCAGCCGGGCGTACCGGCCGGCCGCGCCGACGCGGTCCAGTTCGGTCCAGACCAGCGCCTCCAGCGCGCCGGAGACGAGCGCCCCGCCGGCGCCCCAGAGCAGGAACCCGACCGCGAACGCCGGGTACGAGGGCAGCAGCACCCAGAGCGCGTACCCGGCGGCGGTCACCAGCGGCGCGAGGCGCAGCAGCAGACGTCGGGACACCGCGTCGGCCCAGGCGCCCGAGGGCACCTCGAGCAGGATGCCCCCGACCGACCAGATGACGAAGAGCGAGGAGATCTGCCCGACCGACAGGCCGGTGTCGGCGAAGAGCAGCGCGTACACCGGGTAGAGCAGGACGAGGTCGCTGAGGAACGCGTACCCGTAGAGGGTGGTCGCCAGCCGGCGGACCCCCTGGTCGGACGCGCGTGGGGCGATCTGGGTCATGGGGCCTTCCCGTGTGGGTCGAAACGGACACCGGACGTGCGGTGCCCGCGGCGGCCCACGGGAGCGGCCTACGGCGCTGGATCAATGTCGCCAGGTCATGCCGCGATGTTAGACCCGCCGATGGTCGGCGGCCAGCGCTTTGGACGCGGCCGTACGGCGGACGCCAACGGGGCGGGATCCGTACGGATCCCGCCCCGCTGAACGCGCGGTACGTCAGCGCCGGTCGCCCGGCGGGATGACGGTGGTGGTGTCCTCGCTGTCGTCGCCGGTGCGCTGGCTCGGCGCCGGGGTGGCGCGCGGGATCGCCCGGGTGGTCGCGTCCGGGTCGGTACGGGTCGTCACCGCCTGCGTGACGTCCGCGCCGCTGCTGACCACCTGGGTGGTGTCCGAGTCGGCGGGCCGGGTCACGACCTGGGTGGCCTCCGGATCGGAGGACGGGGTGACCACCTGCGTCGTGTCGTCGGTGGACCGGGGCACCACCTGCGTCGCCTCCGAGTCGGACGATCCGCCGGGCACCCGGGTGGTGTCCGGGTCCAGCGGCCGGAACACCACCTGGGTGGCGTCCGGGTCGCCGCCGGCCGTCGACGGGCGGGCCATCTGGGCCTCGGCGTCGCGACGGCCGGCCCGGTAGGCGCGGGCGTGCGTGGCGATCACCTGCGACTCCTGCTCGGCGCGGGTCAGCCAGGACTCCCAGCGGCTCTGCATCGGGCGGATCAGGCCGCCACCGACCCCGACGACGAAGATGCCGCCGATCGTGGCCAGTACGGCGATGAGCACCGGCGTGGTCACCGCGGTGGCGACCCCGATCTGGGTCAGCGCGGCGATGACGCCGAGGCCGAGGATGAACACCGAGGCGGTGGTGGCCAGCACCCGGCCGTACGACAGGCCACCCAGGGCGCCGCCGATGATGTCCTTCACGGCGTTGGCGATGGCCGCCGCGACCACCACGATCACGATTGCCACGAACGCCCGGGGCAGCCAGGCGATCACTCCGGCGATCAGGTCGGAGACCGGGTTCGGGCCCCAGATGCCGAAGGCGATCTGGAGGGTGACCAGCAGCAGGCCGTAGTAGGCGAGCTTGGCGACGATGTCGCTGGCGTCGTACCGGGAACGGCTCAGCGCCCGGCGGATGCCGCCGCGCTCGACGGCGCGGTCGAAGCCCACCCGCTCCAGGATCTTGTCCACGATCTTTCGCACGGCCTTGGCGATGAGCCAACCCGCCACCAGGATCGCCACGAAGGCGACCGCCTTGGGCAGGAAGAGCATCACCGAGCGCAGGGCGTCGCCCACCGCGTCGCTGACATTGTCTTTCATCGGGTTTTCCTCCACGCGAGGCAGCCGGGACGGTCGGCTCCCGACCTACCCCCGGCGCCGCGTGCGGAAACGCCGCCGCTCAGCCCTGCGGCGCCTCCCGGTCGCGGTCAACCGGCTCGGCGGCGGCCGCCACGGCCTCGGCCACCGGCCCCAGGTCGGGTGCCTCGGTCGCGGCCGGTGCCCCCGGCGCGGGGGCACGGCCGGCCATCTGGTCGAAGAAGCGCAACAGCTCCACCGGGAACGGCATGACCAGAGTGCTGTTCTTCTCCGCCGCCACGTCCACCACGGTCTGCAACAGCCGCAGCTGGTACGCGCCGGGCGTGGCCGCCATCGCCCGGGAGGCGTCGGCGAGCCGGCGGGACGCCTGGAACTCGCCGTCCGCGGCGATCACCCGGGCCCGGCGTTCCCGTTCCGCCTCGGCCTGGCGGGACATCGACCGCTTCATCCCCTCCGGCAGCGAGACGTCCTTGACCTCCACCCGCTCGATCAGCAGGCCCCACGGCTTCTCGGTGGGCGCGTCGATCACCGACTTCAGCTCGGCGTTGACCCGCTCCCGGTCGCCCAGCACGGTGTCCAGGTCGGCGCGGCCGATCACCGAGCGCAGCGCGGTCTGCGCCACCTGGAGCACGGCGGAGGGGTAGTCGTGCACGTTCACCAGCGCCTTCACCGGGTCGACGACCCGGTAGTAGACAACCGCGTCCACGGTGAGCGTGACGTTGTCCCGGGTGATCGCGCCCTGCGGCGGTACGCCGATCACGGTGGTCTGCATGCTAACCCGCACCATCCGGTCCGCGACCGGGATGATCAGTTGCAGGCCGGGTTGGCGAACCCCCTCCAGCACCCGGCCGAACCGGAACACGATGCCCCGCTGGTACTGCTGCACCAGCCGGACGCTCAGCGTCAACACCAGCAGCACGACCACGATCACGATGACCAGGCCGAGGACGATGGCGGCTCCCATGACATCCCGCTCCCCCGGAGGCGCCCGCCTCCCGCCGGCGCCGGGTACCCGTTGCGTCGGCGACCATGCCACCGAGCCGGTCACCCATCGGCCGAGTGCCGGCGGGCACATTCCGCGAAGATGGGCGGTACGCGTGGCGGGCTACCGGCGCCACGGCGTCCACCGGCGCCGCTCACCGGCGTCGTCGAGCGGCAGGACGACATCGACCACGGTGCCGGCGCCGGGGGCGCTGGTGATCGTGAGCGTGCCCCCTACCTCCCGGACCGCCTCACCGAGCAGCCGCAATCCGAGGTGGTCCGGCTGAGGGGGATCACCCGGGTCGAAACCGACACCGTCGTCGGCGATGGTCAACCGGACCTGAGCATCGACGGCCTCGACGGCAACGTCGATCCGGTCGGCTTCGGCGTGCTTGTCGATGTTGCGGAATGCCTCGCGGGCGCTGCGGTAGAGCAGTTGACGGACGCGGACCGGCAGCTCGTTCGTCTCGGCGACGCGCACATGACAGACCTTTCCCGTCGTGCGCAACGGTGCCGCCAGCTCGTCCAGAGCGGCCGGAAGCCCGGTCACGGACAGGTCCGGCGGCTGGATGTCGACCATGGCCCGCCGCAGCGCCCGCACATCCCGCTGGACGGTGGCGGCGAGCCGACGCACGTTTGCGCGCAGGGGCTCCAACGCGCCGGACAGGTGCAGCTCCACCGCCCCCAGCGAGTAGCCCACCCCGGCCAGGTCCTGGATGACCTCGTCGTGCAGGTCGCGGGCGATCCGTCGCCGTTCGAGGTCGGAGGCGGCGATGGCGTGTTCCAGCAGGCGCCCCCGTTCGCGGTGGGCGTCGTCCAAGCGGCGGGCCAGCACCAGGGCGAGCGGAAGCTGGAGCAACTGCAGGGCGACAATCGTCAGCAGCGCCAGCGGTGCGAGCCCCCGGCCGATGTACCGCGCGTCGGCCTCCAGCCGGTCCGCCGGAAAGTACGCCTCGAACAGCACGGGTTCCCCGTCGGTGCCCCGCAGGCTCAGGTAGACCTCGACGAGCCGATCGGTCTGCCGTTCGTACTCGTGCTCCGCGCGGTCCAGATCGCTGATCTCCGCCGACACCCGGTCGGTGCCGGCGAGCGCACGGTCATCCGCGGAGAGCTCATAACGGCGTCCGATCAGCTCGGACTGGTCGGAGTAGAGCACCCGTCCGTCGAAGCTCCACACCTTGACCCGGATCACCGAGCCGTCCCGCATCCGGGGTCGCACCGCCTCGTCTAGCGCGCGCAGCGCCGCCGGATCGCCGGTCCGCAGGCTCGACGTGCAGTGGGGAGCGATCAGCCACTCGGCCATGCCACGCGCGCTGCGCTCGGCGAAGTGCACCGCCTGTTCCCGCGCCAGATGGACGCTCGCCAGAGACACCGCGACGGCGACCGCGATGATGGCGAGCGCGTTGAGGCAGAGGAAGTAGCGGACCGCCCGACGCAGTTCGGGCCGCGGCGTGGATCGGCGCTCCGCGCGGCGCACGGTCAGGACACCGCGGACAGGGCCGGTCGGGTGGGGGTTTCGGCCAGCTCCGTCGCCTCCGTCAGCAACTGCACCAGTCGGTGTGCCGAGGTGCCGGCGCCCTCGCCGACCGCCCGCAGGTCACCCACCATCGCGAGTTCGCGTGCCACGGCCCGGATGGCGGCCACGGTCCCGTCCACGCAACCGGCGGGCGCGTCCTGCCGGAGCAGCTCGAGGAAGAGGTGCCGCAGCTCCGCTGACGGCTCCACACCGAGCTCCTGGCCCAGCAACCGCCGGCACTCGTCGTACGCGCGGAGCGCCGCGGTTCGGTCGCCGTCGGCCCGGTGGGCCGCCACCCGCAGGTGCCAGCCGCGCTCCACCAGGGGGTCCCACAGCAGGGCCCGCCCGGCGAACTCCAGCGCGGCAGGGGCATCGCCGACAGCGAGGGCGTGACTCGCGGCGCCGAGCAACGCGTCGACGACCCTCTTGCGGTATCGCTCACGGGCGTCCACGGCCCAGGTGGCCCACGGTTCGTCGGCCAGCAACGGCTCATTGGCCAAGGTCAAGGCGTCTCGCAGCAGAGGCAGGGCCTCGGCAGGACCGCGCCCGGCGGCGGCGGCGAGCAGGGCGTCGAAGCGGGCCACGTCGACGCTGACCCGGCCATCGTCGAGGCGGTACCCGCCGCTGCGGGTGAGGATCACCGAACGACGCGGCGAACCCTGCGGTTCGAGACGGCGCCGCAGCACGGAGACGTAACTCTCCAGGGTGGCCACGTGGTTCGCCGGAGGACGGCCCTGCCAGAGCAGCTCTGCCAGCTCGTCCTTGTGCAGGACGCTCCGCAGGGCGAGCAGCGCCAGGATCTGGCGGGGCTTCACACCCCCGAAGTCACGGCCCGACAGCACAGCTCGGCCGGCCCGCACCCGGACCGAGCCGAACAACTGGATCTCGTCCATCAACCCTCCCCCCACCCCGTGGCCCTTCCCACCATGACTGTGCAGGTCGGCGACTACCCGGCGGTAGCCACTTACGTCGCCAGTGGACCCCCGAATCTGCGGGGGGTGTCGTGACGGCTCGGCGCCGGCCGGCCATCGCTCAGCCGGCATCTCACGCCGGTCGGGCTCGCCTGCGAGACCGACCGGCGTCGGCGGTGCCGGATGGGAGACGACGCTGGCTCCCGGACATCATCCAGCCGTCACCGTCCGGTCGAGAAGGGCAGGCCGTTAGGACGGACCGACAACGTCATGTCAATTTCTAGACTGCAGGCGTGGAGGAACACGGGGCGGTGCGCAGCGGGGGGGAGGCCGGGATGTCGCCCGTCGGGTCGTCGGGGCCCGAATCCGACCCGGCGATCCGGGTGCTGGTGGTCGACGACCACCAGACCTTCGCGGACCTGCTCGCCCTGGCGCTCGACGGGCAGCCCGCCCTGACCTGTGTCGGCCGCGCCAGGACCGCCGAGGACGCGCTGCGTCTGGTTGACGAGCTCCGACCGGACGTCGTGCTCATGGACGTCGGGCTGCCCGATCTCGACGGCATCTCGGCCACCGAGCGCATCCACCGGCGGCATCCGGACGTGCGGGTGGTGGTGCTCACCGCGCGTACCGAGCCCGCGCTGCTGGGTCAGGCGATGGCGGCCGGCGCCGTCGGCTTCCTGGCCAAGGACGGCGCGCTCAATGACGTGCTGCACGCGCTGCGGGCCGCGCACCACGGCACGACGACCGTCTCCGCCCACCTGCTCGCCGGCCTGCTCGCCACCGCGCCGGCCCCGGCTCCGGAGGCCGCCGCACCGGGAGGGCTGACCGGCCGGGAGTACGAGGTGCTGCGGCTGATGAGCCAGGGTCGCGACGTACGGGCCATCGCCCGGGCACTGGGCATGACCCCGCACACCTGCCGGGGCCACGTGAAGCGGCTGCTGTCCAAACTGGACGCGCACAGTCAACTCGAGGCGGTGGCCATCGCGACCCGCCGCGGAATGCTGCCTCCATCCGGGTCCGCCTGACCCTGGGCCGCCCGCTAGGACCCCGCCGACCAGGACCCTGAACGCGTGGTGGATTCTGCGCTCCACGTGGCAGGGCCCGGGCCGGCGGGGCTGGTTCGGCCAAGCGGCGCCTATCCTGCCGTCACGGCGTAGTTGAGCACTCGGGAGCCGGCCTCGCTGACCGCGTCGATGCGCAGGTTCGCGGCGTTGCCGGTCACTCCGGCGGGAAGCGCTCCGCGGTACTGCCAGTCCCCGAACTGGTCGACGGGGACCGGGCCGAGGGTCCCCGACGCGCTGGTCGCCGTGTTGCGGACCGTCAGCGTGACCTTGTTGGTGCCGGTAGTCACGCTCGAGGTGCCCCGCACCCTCAGGTCGGGCGCACCGTACGCGGCCGAGACGATGGCCAGGTTGTCCACGACCTGGAAGACCTGCACGGTGACGTAGTGCGTCGTGCCGTCACCACCGCTGACGACCAGCCGGAAGTTCAGCGGCACGTTCGGGTCGGGCAGCCGCGGCATGGTGAACGTTGCCTTCGCCGAGAGCGAGTTGGCGAGGGTCACTGTCGGGTTGCTTCCCATCTGAACCTGCACCCACCGGTAGCGCACCACGTTGAGGCTGCCGGAACCGTCGAGGGTGACGGTGCTGCCGATCTGCCCGTCGAGGCGGCCGACCGCGACCGCCAGCGGGGCGGCGGGGGCGTCCACCGCCACCTGGAACCGGACCGTGGCGTTCAACCCCGTCTGGTCGGCGACCTTGAGTGCGAGGTGGACCGTGCCGGGATTGAGCGGCGCGAGGAAGCTCGTCACGGGCTCGGACGGTGCGGCGATGACGACCCGGTCCTGGCCGAGACCGGTGCGGAACGGCGTGCCGTCGGCGTTGACCTGGGACCAGGCGTAGGTGAGCGCGCCCATTCCGATCGACCTGGTGGCGTCGAGTCCCACCGAGGCGCGCGGCTGCACGTTGGTCGGGTGGATCGGCGCCGCGGTGGGCGGGAGGATCGGCGTCGGGACGACCGTCGCCTTCACCGGTGCCTCGATCGAGCCGCCCTTGTCGGAGCGTACGGTGACCTTCAGCGGTGGGGCCTTCAGGTCGAGGATGCGGGCCAGCCCGGTGGAGTCGACGGCGGCCGTGGTGCCGGCGGGGCCGTGGACGGTGAGCTTGGCCACGGGGTCGGTGCTGCCCGCGCGTACGGAGAGGACCGGCCGTCCGACCGCGTTGAGCATCCAGGTCGCTGCGGTGACGGTCACCCCGTCGACGACCTTGACGGTACGGGTGGCGACCGGAGTGTCGCTGAGGTTGCGGATGGTCAGCGTGGCCGGTGGGGCCTGCCCGGCGTAGGACACGTTGGCGACGTAACGGCCGTGGCTGCCGTACATCTGCCGGCGGGCCACGTGCCCCGGGTCGCCGAGGGCTCCGTTCTCCACCACGATGGCCTCGCCGTCGTCGGAGGTGGCGTGGACGAGGATGGTTCCGCCGTCGGTGCCGTCGGTGTTGCGGGTGTAGATCGCCGACTCCGGCGCCACGTCGGCGTTGACCGCCTTCCTGCCCATGATCGACCACTGGGCCTGCTGGACGCAGTCGGTGGCCGCGACCCCGACCGGCAGGGGGTCGCACAGCGCGTTCGACGGCGCGCCGGCCGCCACGTTCGGCCCGATGAGCTGGAAATAGTTGGTGTTGTAGGGGCTGCCGGTGAACGTGTGCTCGACGTTCGGGTCACCGATGTACCCCTCCGGTGGGGCCGGGTTGCGGGTGTCCCAGCGCAGGAAAGGCCCGAGCCGGCTGTTCAGCGCGCCGCTGAAGTTGTTGGTTCCGACGCCGATGTCCTCGGTGAAGTTGATCTCCTCCTCGATGTTGCTGAACACCTCCTCGCCGTACGGGTGGATGACGCGGTACGTCTGCCCGCTCTGCAGCCCGTCGACCCGGATACGGATCCGGCCGAACGTGATCTGGTCGCCCGCCCGGACCGGCCCCGTCGAGAACGCGCCCTCCAGGGCCGCCTCGACGGTCGCGGTTATGCCACCGCTCTCCAGCTCTCCCACGCCGGCGCTGTAGAAGAACTCGTCCGGGAAGTGGTCGGGCATGGACGGTGTGCCGCTGAAGCCGTTGGCCAGCAGCGTGCACAGGTCGGCGGGGGCGGTGTCCAGACACGGTTCCAGGCGCAGGCCGGTCTTGTCCGAGTACCAGGCGGGGAAGCCGTGCTCCGCGATCGGACCCATCGCCTGCAGGCCGGCGTTCTCCGGCACCGCCGCGCTGGCCGGCACGGTGAGCAGGGCGGCTGCGGTGAGTGCGGCTACCGCGGCCCCCAGTGCCTTGCGTCGTCGATTCATCGTCATCCTCGTTTCTCGGTGGCGGCCGGGGACGCGGCAGTCGGTCCGTCGTGGCCGGCGGGGCCGTGGCCGGCGGGACCCGTTTCGTGACTGGCGGGAGTTCCGGCCGCCTCGGGCGGCAGGACCACCTCGGTGTTGCCGCCGCCGTCGTAGGCGAGCACGCCGGTGGCGGCATCGACGGGTACGTCGAAGATGAGCGTTCCCGACAGCTGGGTCCCCGCCGGCAGGCGCGTGCCGGGTAGGACCGACCGGTGCGGTTTCCGGGCCTTCCCGCCGGGGACCGCCAGGGAGAACCGGTCGACGGCGTACGCCTGCGGCTGGTCCGCCGACGCCCGCAGGGTGACGTCGATCGACACGCGGCGGTCCCCGTCGGCGACCGGGTCGGCGTCGGTTCCCATTCCCGGCATGGCGTGTGCGGGTCGGGCGGCGGAGAGGACCTGGCCGACGGCGACCACGCCGCCGTCGGGCAGAGCGAGCCGGCCGGGCCCGGCATCCGCCGGCGGAGCGGAGGCCACCGCCCATGCCGCGCCGGCGAGTACCGCGACCACACCGGCCGCGACGGCGGTCAGCCGCACCAGGCGCCCCATCATCGGTTCACCGCCGTCACCGTGAGCTGGTCGACCGACAGGTCGAACGGGTACGCCAGGTCGCCGATCACCCGGATCCGAACCGTTCCGTCCGCCGCGACGGCACGGGCCGGTGCGGCGAGGTCGACGTCCACCCGGGCCTCGTCCAACCCCTGGGTGTACGTCCCGAGCACACGCCAGGTCGTGGTCGCGGCGTCGTACCACTGCAACCGGACCCGGGTGTTGCGCATGCTCGAACGAAGGGACACCGACACGTTGAGCGCTGCGGCCGACCGCAGGTCGGTCGGTACCGGCACCGTCGCCGTCACGTCCGACGTCGGACGCCCCGCCACCGGGGCGGACGCGACGACCAGGTAGCGCCCGTCGTCGGCCGCGGTTTCCGCCACGTCGCCACGGACGCTGCCGGTGGTCGCCGACCAACCGGACGGTGTGAGCACCGCTGTCCGGCCGGTCCACGGCAGGTCGTACGCGACCGCGAGGTCGGCCGACACGTTGCCGGCCGCGTCGATCGCCACGGCCCGCAGCACCCGGTCCATCGAGATCCGCACCGGAGCGGTGTAGAGCATGCCTCTGGTGGCCGTCGGCGTCGTGCCGTCCAACGTGTACCGGATGCTGGCGCCGGCCTCGGCGGTCAACGTGACCGAGGTCGGGTCCGCCAGTGCGCCGGCCCCGGGGTTGGCGCTGGGCGGTTGCGGCGCGGTGCGGTCCACGGTGTGGTAGTGACCCACCTCGACGCTCGCCTGGCCGCCGTCGGCCGGCGCGGTCACCGGCACCCGGGCGACGACGGCGCCGTCGGCGACCGGGCCGGTGACCCGCCAGCCCGTCGGCACCGACACCTCGACGCCGTACCCGGTGCCGGCCTTCGCCGGGAAGGCCACCCGGCCGGTGCCGTCGGTGATGGCGGTGCCCAGTACCTGACCGGCGGTGTCGAACAGCCGGACGGTCCGCTCGGCGAGGGGATCCTCGCCGGCCTCCTGCACGCCGTCTGAGTCATGGTCGTGGAACACGCCCACCGAGACCGAGCCGGGCTGAACCCAACCGCCCGCCGCGCGTGCGTTGCGGGCGCGGGTGACCTCGACGTCATAGCTGCCGTCGGTGTTCACCCAGGCGACCGACGACACGGGCGGCATCGGCATGATCTCGTACCGTCCGGGCGGCACGACGGCACCGGCGCTGCCGGTTTCGTCGGTGGTCGTGCGCGCCACCTCGACGTGCTTGTCGGCGGTCACCACGGCGACCGGCCAGTCGGCGAGGGGTGCCTCTCCGGCGTCGCGCCGGCCGTCCCGGTCGGCGTCGTCGAACAGCGTGGAGGTGATCACCCCGTCGGCGAACCCGCCCAGCACGACGACCTCGGTCGCGCCCGCGGGCACCTCGACGGCCCCGTCCGGTCCGCAGTCCACCGGGGTCACCCCCGCGGGGGTGGTGACGAGTGCCTTCGCGCACCGCCACGGAAGGCCCGAGTCGGGGCGCAGCACCTGGATCCGCGCGGCCGCGCCCGCCGGGTCGACCACGGCGCCGTCGTCGGCGGTCCTGGCCGAGGCGATGCGGTCCCCAGCCGTCAGCTTCACCATCAGGCCGCCGATGGTCGGCTCGCCATCGTCCGCCGCGGCGTTGCCGTTGGCGTCGTCGACCGGCCGAACCAGCAGGCCGGGCACGCGTGCGGCGCCGATCGCCACGCTGACGGGGCCGGTGCCGACCGTCACGGCGGCGGGCAGCGCGGTGGTCGTCCGCCAGCCGGTACGCGGCTGCAAGCTGGCCGACCAGCCACCGGCGGTCACGCCGGTGAAGGTCGCCGCACCGTCGGCGCCGGAGGTGACCGGTGCCAGGGCGCTGGCACCGTCGAGCGTGACGGTCCAGCCGGGCAGGCCGATCTCGCCGGAGTCACGGACACCGTCGGCGTCCTGGTCGTCGAAGACCAGGGCCTGCACGGTCGCGAGCGCCGAGAGACCGACGGCCACCTCCGCCCGTCCGTTGTCCTCCGACAGATCGATGCGCCGCTTGGCGAGCCCCACGACCGCCGTGCCCGAGGGTGCCTCGACCACGACGTCGTACGCGCCGGAGGCCGGCGAGAACGTCACGGTCCCGTCGGCGGCAGTGGTCGCCGCCGCGACCTCGGCGCCCGCCGGAGTGAGCAGGCGCACCCGCACACCCCGTCGGGCCGGCTCGCCCGCGTCCCGCACCCCGTCGACGTCCGCGTCGTCGAACACCCGCACCGCCGCGTAGCTGCGCTCCAGGGGCATGAGCGGCCAGTACGACGCCGCGTACGGGTTGTCGCGCGGCGCGCGCGGGCTCGGCTGGAAAGCGGCGTCGGCCGGCCGCTTGGCGTAGACGCGCGCCATGCCCCAGATCCCGTCCGGCAGGGCCATGCTGGTCGGCGAGGACCACAGGTGGTCGCCGACGGCGGGCAGTCGTACGTGGGCGTTCACCGCCTTGCCGGCGGCGATCCCGCCCTGGACGCCCACGAGTTCGGTCTGCGCGTCGTACGGCTCCTGCCGCCAGAGCGCGCCGTCGAGCTGGAAGCCGGTCTGCCGCGGCTTGCTGCCGCCGAGCACGCGCACCCGCACCTGGTCGTTGGCGTAGGCGCGGATGATCGGGGTCTTCGGATCGCCGTAGGTGACGGAGCTGAACACGTTGGCCCAGCCGGAGCTGGTGGCGCCGGTGGCGAAGCCGCCGGGGGTGGCGCCGAGGCGTCGGTGCAGCGGGGCGTTGGTGTAGTTCACGCCCTTCTCACCGCCGTCCTCGGTTTCGCCGGCGTACACGTCACCGCCGTCCGGCTCCGGGAACGGATCGGCGCCCGCCGCCTCGTCCGGCTTGTCCTTGATCTCCGCGCCGGTGACCGTTCGCAGGTCCATCCCGTCCTGGTAGATCAGCGCGGAGTCGCGGAAGTCCTCCCGGCCCGGCACCCGGATGTCGGCGGCGGTGCCGCTGCGGATCTCCGCGCCGCTCACCGGGTCGTGGTAGGTGGCGTACCGCGGCTCGACGATCAGAGCGCCGGCCAGGCCGTGCTGGCGGTGCCCGCGCACGTCGCCGTAGTCGACCAGGTTCGTGGCGCCCAGCTCGCTGTCGGCGAACCACTCGTAGCTGACCGTCTGCCCGATCCCGGCGGTCGAGTCAGGGTTGAACCCGATCGCCGCACCGTCGGACAGCCGCACATCGTGGCGGAGCAGCTGCGGGTGCATCGACACGCGGGTGCCCATCGGCGTGCCGGTACGCGGTTCGAGGATCTGCGGCACGTCACCACCCACGCCGTTGCGGTGGTTGGCGTACTCGGGCGGCAACGCGTTGCGCAGGTTGACCCGCACGCAGTCCCCGCTGTTGGCCCGGATCACCAGCGGCTCGGGCTTCTTCATCCCGGACCGCACGGCCTGCTCGTCCTCGGCGAGGACGTACATGAGCGCTTTCGGGTCGTTGTCGCCGTACTCGTTGTAGGTGACACCGCGGTTCAGCGCGACCACGTCGAAGGTCCGCACGGGAGCGGTGGGCGGGCAGGCGACGCCGGGCCGCTGCGCGGGCGGCGGCGCCTGCCGCGACGCCGGGGCAGGCGCCGGGCCGGCCGTACCGGTCGGCTGGTTGTCGGGCAGCGCGCGCAGACCCGGGACGGGCGCCCCGTGTACCCGCATGATGCCCCACATGCCGCGCCACAGGTCATCGACGGAGGTGCCGCCGTACAGGTAGTCACCGCGGCACGGAGTGTCGGTGCTCTTGCAGTCGAACCCGGGCAGCTCGGCGTTGAACGCCTCCGAGATGCCGATGGTCTGGGCGTTGACCAGCGGGGAGTCGGGGTCGTCCGGCTCCTCGCGCCAGCGCAGCCCGTTGACCTGGAACAGGTGCTGCTCCTCCTGCGAGCCCTGAATGACCCGCAGCTTGACGTTGTCGCGGGCGTAGCCTTGCAGCAGCGGAGTCATCGGGTCGCCGAAGACCCACGAGCTGAACCTGTGCGCGGGATCGACGGGTCTACCGTCCCGGTTCTGCCGCTCACTCAGCGGGGCGTTGCGGTAGTTGATGGCGAACGTGCCGGGATCGCGGTCCGGGTACGCTTCCGGCGCGCCGGGCGCGTTCACCACGTCGTGCGAGTTGCGCGGATCGCCGCCCTTCTTCACCAGGGGCACGAAGTCCGCGATGGCGATGCCGTACTCGCGGTAGTCGTCGTTGGCGCCCGGGCCGATCAGGTCGACGCTCTCCCCGACCGCCCCGCCGACGCAGCTGGCTCCGCACGGGGTGCCGTGTGCCGGGTTGTTGATGGGCTGCACGAACTGGCCGGTGGCCGGGTCCCGCACGTCGAAGCCCTGGGGCTCGACGATGAGCGCGCCGTAGTGCCCGCGGTGCTGCACGATGGCCGGGAAGTGGTGGTCGTGGGTGAAGGCCGTCCGCAGCTCGTAGTCGGCGTACCAGCGCTCGTGCAGGGTCTGGCCCCACAGCCCGCTGGAGTCGGCCGGTGGTGTCCACTCGTGCCGTTCGTCGATGCGGCAGCCGGTGCTCTGCCCGCCGAAGAAGGTGGCGCTCGGTTTGCAGGCCACCTCGCCGGACGCCTGCCTGGCGGTGAGCGCCGCCTGCTCGGAGGTGAAGGCGGCCTGCTGGTAGTTCCAGCCGTTGGAGCCGCCGTCGGAGGCGGTGACGTCGAACTTGACCAGGTGGACGTGCCCACCCGCCATGTTCGTCTGTTCGACCTGCTGGAAGGCGTCCCCGCCCACCCAGTTGGGTGCCATGTTGGTCAGCGAGAAGTTAATGCAGTCGCCGGCGTTGACCCGGATGAACAGCGGCTCGACCTTCTTGCGTCCCGCGAGGATGTCCGACACGTCCTTGGTCAGCACCATGACCCGGGCCTGCGGATCGTGGTGGCCGACCTCGTTGTAGACCAGGTCGCGTTGCAGGACGGTGACGTCGTAGTCGATCTCGCGTGCGCCGTCCGGGCAGGGGTCGGCGTACGGCGCGCCACGAGGGGCCGTACCGCCCCCGTTGTGTCGCGCGATCACGGCGCGCTCGACGGCGAGCTTCGCCTCCTCGATGGTCCTGCCGCCGACCAGCCGGGGTGCGGCCCGCTCCGGGGTCCCGTCGACGCCGCCCTCGGTCACCGAACCGGGTGGCTGCGGCGCGCGGAATCCGTACGTCCCCGGGATCATGCCGGGGAAGCCGGGGTTGTCCGCGGTCGGTGCGGGCGGGGTGGGCCTGCCCTGCAACGGGATCAGCGGCCGGACGTTCACCCCGTCGGGCGTGGCGGTGGAGCCGTCCAGGCGGACGTCGTGCGTGCGCATGATCGCCCAGTAGCCCTCCGCGAAGTGCGGGTAGAGGTGGCAGTGGAAGATCGAGTCGCCGAACGTGCGGTTCTGCGACCCGGCACCGTAGAGCAGCTCCGCGGTGTAGGCCTCCCCCGGCCCGTAGCTCTGCGAGTCGAGGGTCGACGAGCCCGGCTTGTAGCCCGGCCCCTCGCCACTGGCGCCGTCCTCGCGTGGGTCGGCCAGCCACTGATGGGCGTGCAGGTGGAAGACATGGGTCTGGGTGACCCCGGCCAGGCCGAAACGGATCTTGGTGGCGTCCCCGGCGTAGGTGTGGAAGACGTTGGACACGAAGCACGACTCGGGTAGGCCGCAGTCCTCGGCCTCCTTACGGTCGCCGCTCCCCCTGGGCTGCCACGGTCCCCTGCCGCTGGCCAGCTTGATCAGCGCCGGGTCGCCGTACGGCCACGACGACAGCCACGTCTCCTCCCCGATGCAGTCCGGGCACGCCTTGGCCTCCCGGTCCTCCATCGGCTCCGAGCCGTAGTTGAAGCCCATGCCGATGGTCGGGATCTCGTCCTGGGCGAGCTGGATGCTCTCCCGGAACGAGGGCGCGCCCGGCGGGTGGATGTCGGCCTCGACGTACAGCTCGCCGCTCTGGTTCCTGGCGGCGGTGTAGGCGGTGCTGGGGTTGCCGTTTCCGGACAGCACGGCGCCGCTGCGCGGGTCTGTCCAGACCGAGCCCTTGGGCTCGACGGCGAGCCCGCCGTAGAGCCCGATTCCCCGGGAGCCGGCGTCATGCTCGGCGCCGGCCGGGGTGGCCATGTCCTGGAACATGAACAGTCCCTCCTGGGCCGGAACGCGCCAGAAGTAGGTGATCGACTGCCCGATGCCGATGGTCGGGTCGGCGTTGTAGCCCACCCGCGCGCCGCCGTCGCCGCGAACGTCCAGGACCACACCGGTGGCCTGGATGCCGACCCGCGGCGCGGCGGGCAGCCCGTGAACGGGGTCGGACGAGAGCTTGTTGGTGAGGGTGACCCTGACGCATTCGCCTTCGTTGGCCCGCAGCACCAGGGGACGCGGGCGCAGCCGGCGGTTGCCGGCGGGATCGTCCGCCGCATTCGCCGCCAGCGGCCGCCACCAGTTGGTGATGGCGGCGACGTCCTGGTCGAGGGCGAAGACGCGGGCGCTGCGCAACGTCTTCCCCCACCGGTTGAACGGCACGTCCACAGTGATCGCCGACATCGCGTAGTTGCGCTGCTGCTGACCGGCGACGCAGGGGGCGACCTCCGCCGGGTCCGCGGCGGCCGCCGGCTGCGCGGGCACCCCCAGCAGGCCGCCGACCACCACGGCGGCCAGCGCCGGGCGCGACGCGGCACGGATCAGCCGTACCGGCCTCGGCCGCCGCCAGCGGGCCAGCGCGGCCCCGGTCACCACCAGCATTGCCGCCGCGGCCTGCACCGGCACCTGTCGCAACGCCCCCGGCACGGACACGCCGGCGGCCCACGCCAGTGATGCGGCGGCCGCGCTGCCCGTGGCGAGGACCGCGGCGGCCGCGGCCAGCCCCGCCGGGATCGGACGCGGTGTCCGCCACGACAGCAAGGCCGCCAGCGCGACGGCCGTGACGGCGACCGGGACGGCCGCCAGCAGCCGCGGCATCCAGGGCAGGCCGCCACCGGAGAATTCCGGGACCACGGCCAGTGCCAGCCCCGCCGTCGCCGCCGTGACGGCCAGCGCGGCCGGCGACGGCCGATGCGAATGGACCATGCTCTTCATTCGTTCTCCCCGTGCATTCAGGGTGGCGACGTGGACGGTTGCGGACGCAGCACCGGGTTTCACGGCGGTGGCGCCGAGACGAGCAGCGCCGCGGCGAGGACGGTCGCGACGCCGAGGACGACCTCGAGAGAGACCACACCGAGCAGCGCCGTCGCACGGTCGTCCAAGCGGGCGCGGGACCTGGCCCGGTCCAGCCGGCCGATCAGCACGTAATGGTTCGCCACGCCGGCCGCGACGATGACCAGGACGAGCAGGAGCTTCGTCACGGCGGCGGCGCCCCAGGTGGTGCCGGGCAGCGACCGGAGGTCGACGTCGGCGACGAAGGGCTGCGCGACGCCGGTGACGACGGCGATCGCGACGGCCAGGACGGCGAGTCGGGAGAAGGCGGCCGCGCACGACAGCAGTACCTGGCGGCGCCGGTCGGCGGTTCCGGCGCGCAGCGCGAGGGGAACGACGACGGCGAGGGCCAGGACGCCGGCGAGCCAGACCGCTCCGGATGCCAGGTGCAGCAGGTCGACAACGATTCCGAGGGCGTTGGTGACGCCGGCGTGGCTGGTCATCGGCAGGCTGACGGCCAGTACGACGGCCGGCGCCGCCCAGCTGAGCCAGCCGGCCGACGAGGGTGCGGTGAGGGCGGTGGCGACCACGAACCAGAGCACGACGGCCGCCGGTACGCGCATGGCGGTCCAACTGCCGACCTGACTCGACAGGGCCTGCCGCACGGTGTCACCCGCGTCGTTGGTGCCGGAGGCGGCTTGGAGCTGGTCGGCCAGGTGCCAGACGGTGAGCACCGCCGACGCGCCGACGGCGACGGCGGCGCACCGCAGGATCCGGCGGAGGCGGACGAGCGCACGCGGGACGTCCCGCTGCGCGGCGGCCCCCAGCGACCGCAGGAACAGCATCGACACCGGCAGCGCGCCGAGCAGGAGCAGTGCGGACCCGAGGGTGATCGACCGCAGGGCGAGATCGACGGGCAGCGAACCGATCATGATTCGTCCCTCATCACTGCGGGAGGGCCGCGGCGGCGGCCGGCGAGCACCGCCGAGCCAGCCCCGAGAAGCACGACAGCCAGGGCCACCAGAACGCCGGCCGGAACCATCCCGCGCTCCGACGAGACAGTCACACCCGCCTGCTGCGGCCCGGTGACGTCAGCCGCGGCGGCGACGCTCGGGCTGTTGTCGGGGCCGGCGGACGGCGGGGCGGACGCGGCGCAGGTGGCCGTACCGGCCACGGTGAAGGGCACCTCGCCGGAGATGGCGTGCCCGTCCGAGCTCACCGCCCGCCACCGGACGGACCACGAACCGCTGGCCCGTGCCTGCTCGCCGGCCCGAAGCGTGGCTCGCAGGTCGCGCTTTCGGACAGTCAGCTCGGCCGGCACGGTGCGATCGCACCCGTCGGTAACGGTCAACGACGCCGACAGGATGCCGCGACCGAAGACCAGCGACACGGAGGCCGGCGCGGCATCGTTCACCGAGCCGGCTGCCGGGCTGGCGGACGTCAGCGCGCTGTGAGCGACGGCCGGGGCCGATCTCACCACGTCCACAGCCAGGAACGCGACCATGACCATGGCCGAGATGAGCAGGCCCGGCACAGAGCCGGCCGCACGCATCCGCGCTACGCCGAGACGACTGTTCCCCAATGTCCTCATCCCCCAGGTGTGCTGGTACGCAGAACGGTGCAGGGCCGACCTTGGGAAAAGCTTGGGAACCACGTCGATCAGGGCCGTCCGGGCGGGGGCCAGGGGGTGGGGATTGGTCGTCGCAGGGGTGCGGGTGGACGGCCCTACGATGGCGGCCCGGGCGGTCCGGGCGGGGCTGGAGAGGGGGTCGAGATCGGTCTGCCGGTGTTCAGCTACGGCAGTTGTCCGCTGGGGCCACTGCGGGTGGACGCTCACGGGTCGGCGGTGTCGGCCAGCGCCCGGGTCGGCGATGACGAGGTGGGTCGGGGCGACGTGGTGTTCGGTGACGACGACGGGGTGCTGTTCGTACCCGCCGAGCAGGTCGGGCCGGTGCTCGCCGCGGCGGCGGAGATCCGCCGGGTGGAGCGGGACCAGGCCGCGCGGATCCGGGCCGGTGCGACGCTGCGCGAGCAGACGTCGTTCGTGGACTACCTGGCCCGGCGCGACGCCGATCCGGCGTACACCTTCCGTCGGCAGCTGCGGCGGGTCGGCGGTGCGATCGAGGAGTGAGGACCCTCTAGCGCCGGACGGTGTCTTGGCAATATCCTCCGGAGCACGTGCGGCCATTGGAGCTAGTTTTCACACCCCCCCCACCGCCGCGGCCGCAGAAGGAGAAGCCATGCACGTCGACCATTCCGAAGTGGATCGCCGGACGCTGCTGCGGGCCGGTCTCGGCGCCGCCACGGTCGCCGTGGTCGGGAGCCAACTGGCGTTCCCGGGCGCCGCGCAGGCCGCGCCGGGCGCCGACCTGGACTGGATCATCAGCTGCGACGAGTGGGCCGCCCGCCCGCCGAAGGACCCGCTGTCGATCAGTGCCATCGCCACCAACAAGATCATCGTGCACCACATGGCGTTCCCGAACGTCACCGACTACTCCCGGGAGCAGGCGGTCAAGCTGGCGCACGACTGCCAGGACTTGCACATCGACGGCAACGGGTGGTCGGACACCGGCCAGCACTTCACCGTCAGCCGGGGTGGCTACGTGCTGGAGGGGCGCCGGGGCAGCCTGGAGCGGCTGGAGGCCGGCGACCGGCAGATGATCTCGGCGCACTGCCCGGGTGAGAACGGGCGGGCCATCGGGATCGAGAACGAGGGCACCTACGTCACCGAGACGCCGCCGGAGGCGCTCACCGACTCGCTGGTCAAGCTCTGCGTCACCATCTGCCAGCAGTACGGGCTGCACGCGCACGACATCTTCGGCCACTGGGACTTCCGCACCACCCAGTGTCCCGGTGCCGCCTTCTACCAGCAGTTCCCCACGCTGCGCCGCCGGGTGGCCGCCGCACTCGACACCGACCTCGCCGACGTGCCGGCGCGCCGCTGGCCGGACCTGTGGCGCTTCGTCAGCTCCCCGTCCGTGCGGGTGGTGCAGTACCTGCTCGCGCACCGCGGCTACCCGGTGACGGTCACCGGCGCGTTCGACGCCGCGACCGTGGCCGCCGTGCAGGACTGGCAGGCCCGCAACGGCATTCCGGTGGACATCGACGCCACGCTCACCCCCGCCACCTGGGAGACCCTGGTGCCGGAGCTGGACCAGCACGCTACCGGCCTGCCGGTCAGCGCGGTGCAGGAGATCCTCAACTTCAAGGGGTACGCCGACGTCGCCGTCACCGGCACCTACGACTACGCCACCCGTAGTGCGGTGAAGCACGTCCAGGCCCTGCACGGCCTGCCGGACAACGGCAAGCTCAGCACGAGCACCTGGTGCACGATCGTCGGCGGCGTGGTGCGGCAGTCGTTCCGCGACTGATCGACGGCGGCCGCCAAGGTGGTGGCGAGGCGGTGGCGGGGGGCGCCCCCCGCCACCGCCTTCGCACTGCTTCACCGGGAGCAACAGTGTCGGGCCGTTTGCGTTGCGCGGGTTGAAGCAGAGCGAAGATGGCCCGACGGGTACGGCACCAGGGGAAACGCGGGCGAGTTCGTTGTCCACCCTCCGTCGGTCTGCGACGATGGCGACGGCCAACGACGAGGGGGCGGCAATGACGTCGCAGCTCAACCCGTACCTCAACTTCTCCGGCAACGCCCGCGAGGCGATGGAGTTCTACCACCAGGTGTTCGGCGGCGACCTGTCGCTCACCACGTTCCGCGAGTTCGGCACCGAGGACCCGGCGATCGCCGACCAGATCATGCACGGCCTGCTCCGCACCACCAGCGGCTACGTGCTGATGGCGTCGGACATGCCGCCCGGCGAGGAGCTGCGGCGGGGGAACGACAACACGATCAGCATCAGCGGAAACGACGGCGACGAGCTGCGCGGCTACTGGCAGCGGCTCTCCGAGGGCGGCATCGTGTCGATGCCGCTGGAAAAGCAGATGTGGGGCGACGAGTTCGGTATGTGCGAGGACCGCTTCGGCGTCCCCTGGATGGTCAACATCACCGAGGCCCAGCTCTAGCACGCGACGGACCGGTTTGGCCGACGACGCGGGCGGAAAGAGTGGCGGGCATGAGATGGGCCCGTGGAGCCGTACCCGTCGCCGCGGCCGCCGTGGCGGCGCTCGCCGCGCGCGACCTCCTGCAACGCGACCACGCGCTGCTGCGCAACTTCCCGGTGCTCGGGCGCGCCCGGTACCTGCTGGAGGCGATCGGCCCGGAGCTGCGGCAGTACATCGTGGCCGGCAACAACGAGGAACGGCCGTTCACCCGCGACCAGCGCCGCTGGGTGTACGCGTCGGCGAAGCAGGAGAACAACTACTTCGGCTTCGGCACGGACAACGACATCGAGTACACCCCCGGCTATCCGATCATCAAGCACCGCACGTTCGGTCGCGCCGTGCCGCCGTCGGCACCCGGCGCCGGGCACGACGTCCGGCTGCCCTGCGCCAAGGTGCTCGGCGCCGCCCGCGGCCGGGCCGGCGCGTTCCGGCCGGAGTCGGTGGTCAACATCTCCGGGATGAGCTTCGGCTCGCTCTCCGGCAACGCCATCACCGCGCTGAACCGGGGGGCGGCGCTCGCCGGCTGCCTGCAGAACACCGGCGAGGGCGGGCTGTCGCCGTACCACCGCAACGGCGGTGAGCTGGTGTTCCAGCTCGGCACCGCGTACTTCGGCTGCCGGGACGAGCGGGGTCGGTTCAGCCTGGAGCGACTCAAGGACCTGGTGGCCGGCGCGCCGGTGCGGGCGTTGGAGATCAAGCTCAGCCAGGGCGCCAAGCCCAGCCTCGGCGGGCTGCTGCCGGGGGCGAAGGTCTCCGCCGAGATCGCCGCCACCCGCGGCATTCCGGCCGGTGAGGACTGCGTGAGCCCGTCCCGGCACGCCGAGTTCTCCGACTGCGACAGCCTGCTCGACTGG
This sequence comes from Micromonospora sp. GCM10011542, assembly GCF_042650685.1. Classification (NCBI taxonomy): domain Bacteria; kingdom Bacillati; phylum Actinomycetota; class Actinomycetes; order Micromonosporales; family Micromonosporaceae; genus Micromonospora; species Micromonospora sp. GCM10011542. The sequence continues at coordinate 55,719 of NZ_JBHSBO010000062.1, read as the reverse complement.
GTGGAGCTGCTGGCCACCGAGACCGGCCTGCCGGTGGGCATCAAGTCGGCGGTCGGCGAGCTGGGGTTCTGGCAGGAGCTGGCCGAGCTGATGCGCGACACCGGCCGGGGCGTCGACTTCGTGACTATCGACGGCGGTGAGGGCGGTACCGGGGCCGCGCCGCTGATCTTCACGGACTCGGTGTCGCTGCCGTTCCAGCAGGGCTTCTCCCGGGTGTACAAGGTCTTCGCCGGACGCGGCCTGCACGAGCAGGTGGTCTTCGTCGGCGCCGGCAAGCTCGGCCTGCCGGACAACGCGATCGTGGCGTTCGCCCTGGGCTGCGACATGGTCAACGTGGGCCGGGAGGCGATGCTGTCGATCGGCTGCATACAGGCGCAGAAGTGCCACACCGACACCTGCCCGACCGGTGTGGCGACCCAGAACGCCTGGCTGGCCCGCGGGCTGGACCCGGCCCTGAAGTCGGTACGGGCGGCCAACTACCTGCGTACGTTGCGCCGGGACCTGATGAAGGTGGCCGAGGCGTGCGGGGTGGAGCACCCCGGTCTGATCGACACCGGCGCGGTCGAGATCCTCGACGGCCGCACCGGCTCGACCCCACTGCACGAGGTGTACGGCTACCGGCCGGAGTGGGGGCTGCCGGCACCGGCCGACCGGGCCGAAATCGTCCGGTTGATGACCGGCGAGGTTCCGCAGGGTGGCAGCGCCCCGCCCTCCCCCACCGCGGTCGGGTGACCAGAGCCGGTCACCGGGCCGATAATCCGTGGAGGCGACGTCGGGAGCCACCGTATCGTGGCGCGGTGCTGATCAGACGTGAGACAGCCGCCGACGTCGACGCCATCCGCGCGGTGCACGCCGCCGCCTTCACCCCGCCGGACGCCGGTGGCGTACCCGTCGAGGCGACACTGGTCGACGCGCTGCGCGCCGACGAGGGCTGGCTGCCCGCGTACTCCCTGGTCGCGGTCGCCCCGGACGGCCAGGTGGTGGGGCACGTGGTGGCGACCCGCGGTCGGGTGGCCGGCGAGCCGGTCGCGCTCGGCCTCGGACCGCTCGGCGTGCTCCCGGGCTGGCAGCGGCGCGGCGTCGGCTCGGGGCTGATGCACGCGGTGCTCGGCGCGGCCGACGCCCGCGACGAGCCGCTGGTGATCCTGCTCGGGCACCCCGACTACTACCCGCGCTTCGGGTTCCGGCCGGCCGTCGAGGTGGGCGTCACCCCGCCGCAGCCGTGGGGGCCGCGGTACTTCCAGGCCCGCCCGTTGAGCGCCTGGCGGGAGTCGATCCGGGGCGAGTTCCGCTACGCGGCCCCGTTCGAAGGGCTGTGAGCCCGCCACACGTCCGCCGTCGACGGCCCGCCGACCTCGACGGGTGCGTCACGGCACTCGCCCTGGTGCACCGGGCCGACCGCTATCCGCTGAACTGGCCGGCCGACCCGCAGCGGTGGCTGCGCGACGCCGAACCGGCCTGGGTGGCCGTCGACGACGCCGCGACGATCGTCGGGCACGTGGCCGTGCGCCCGCTGCCCGCCCCGGCGGACGGCCCACCCGCCCGCCCGTCGGCCGAGGTGAGCCGGTTCTTCGTGGTTCCGACCGCCCGCGGGTCGGCGCTGGGTGGCGTGCTGCTGGCCGAGGTACGCCGGTGGGCCGCCGAGCGCGGTCGCGACCTGATCCTCGAGGTGGTCGCCGAGAACGCCGCGGCCATCGCCCGCTACGAGCAGGCCGGTTGGCGGTACGCCGGCACCACCACCGCCGACTGGACCGCCCCGGACGGCCGCCCGGTGGCGCTGCGGCACTACCGGCAACCGGCGGACCCCGCGCCACCACGGTAGCCGCCCGGACGTACCGGTCACGCACGTCCGCCCAGGTCAGTGCGCTGAGGTTGGCCGCCATGCGAACATGTGTTCGTGTCGACCGAGGCCACCATCCTGCACGCCGACCTGGACGCCTTCTACGCGTCGGTCGAGCAGCGCGACGATCCTCGGCTGCGCGGTCGGCCGGTGATCGTCGGCGGCGGCGTGGTGCTGGCGGCCAGCTACGAGGCGAAGGCCCGAGGGGTACGCAGCGCGATGGGCGGCCAGCAGGCGCGGCGGCTCTGCCCGGACGCGATCGTGGTGCCGCCGAGGATGTCGGCGTACACGGCGGCCAGCCGCGCGGTGTTCGAGATCTTCCGGCGGACCACCCCGCTGGTCGAGGGGCTCTCCATCGACGAGGCGTTCCTCGACGTGGGCGGTCTGCGGCGGCTGGTCGGGGCTCCGGTCGGGATCGCCGACCGGCTGCGCCGCGAGGTACGCGAGCAGGTCGGCCTGCCCATCACGGTCGGGGTGGCGCGGACGAAGTTCCTGGCCAAGGTGGCCAGCGGGGTGGCCAAGCCCGACGGGCTGCTGGTCGTCGCGCCCGAACGCGAACGGGACTTCCTGCACCCGCTGCCGGTCGAGCGGCTGTGGGGCGTCGGGCCGGTCACCGCCGCCAAGCTGCGCGAGCGGCGGATCCACACCGTGGGCGACGTGGCGCGGCTGGGCGAGGCGGCTCTGGTGTCGCTGCTCGGCGGGGGTGCCGGCCGGCACCTGCACGCGCTGGCGCACCACCGCGACCCGCGGTCGGTGCAGGTGGGCCGGCGGCGCGGGTCGATGGGCGCACAGCACGCGCTGGGCCGTGCCCCGCACACGTCGGCCGACCTGGACGCCACCCTGGCCGGCCTCGTCGACCGGGTCACCCGCCGGATGCGAGCCGCCGGCCGGTCCGGGCGCACGGTGACGCTGCGGCTACGGTTCGGCGACTACGCCCGGGCCACCCGCTCGCACACCCTCGTCAAGGCCACCGCGGACACCGTGCCGCTGCTGGCCGCCGCACGGGCGCTGCTGGGGGCCGCGCTGCCTGACATCGACCGGCGGGGCGTCACGCTGATCGGCGTCTCGGTCGCCAACCTCGACGACAACCCGGTCCAGCCGGAGCTGCCCTTCGACCGCGATCCGGGCGCCGAGCTGGACGCGGCGGTCGACGCCGTCCGGGACCGGTTCGGCTCGGCCGCGCTCACGCGCGCGGTACTGCTCGGCCGGGACCCGGGCGTCGAGATGCCGCTGCTGCCGGACTGACGCACATCCACGGCCCCGGCACACCGGCGGCGACCTGAGCTGAAAGGCACATCACAGCAGGTGGCGGGTTTAGCCCCGGGCATGTTGGGTGACTGTGCAGGGAATCAGCCTGACAGGGGGGACCACCATGTCCGAGGACAGCAGCAATCGACCGAGCCGCCGCACCGAGCGTCCCGCGGACGTGACGGACCCGCTGCTCTGGCAGCTGGCCGTGGACGTGCTGAGCGCCCACGAGCCGGACGAGAACGGCGCCTGCCGCAACCTGCTGTGCGCCGGCCAACCCTGGCCGTGCGCCGCCCGCAGCAGCGCCGAACAGTCGCTCCGGTTGGCACGCGGCTCGACCGAGACACCCGCGACGGCCGACGGGGGCGAGGGCGCCGCCACCGGCTCCGGCTGGTCGGCGGAGTCGGTGCCGGCGGCACGACGCAACCGGGCGGCCGGCTCCGCGTCGTCGCGTCGCGGGTCCGGGGCGACCGCCTCGGCGGCCTGACGCCGCAGACCGCGCCCACCACACGGGCGCGTCCGACGTCGTCGCACACACGAAACGCCCGACCGGTATCCGGTCGGGCGTCCGTGTGCCGTGCGTCAGAGGCTGAGCCGCTGACCCGGGAAGATCAGGCCCGGGTCGGCGCCGATCAGCTTCTTGTTCTGCTCGTACAGCGCCTGCCAGCCGCCGGCCACCCGCTGCGCCTGAGCAATCTGCGACAGGGTGTCGCCCGGCTTGACCAGGTACGTCGAGCCGCCGGCCGGCGCGGTGCGCCGGTGACTGCGGGTCGCCGGCTGGTCGTCGCGCGAGGACCGCTCCTTCGGCTTCGAGGTCGAGCCGGACTTCGACGTGGACTTCGACGACGAGCCGGAGCTGGTCGACGACCTACCGGACGAGCCGGACGTCGACCCGCCCTTCTTGCCGCAGGTCGGCCAGGCACCGATGCCCTGCCCGTCGAGCACCTTCTCGGCGATCGCGATCTGCTCGCCACGGGTGGCCAGGTCGGCCCGGGCGGCGTACTTCTTGCCGCCGTAGCCGGCCCAGGTGCTCTGCGAGAACTGCAGACCGCCGTAGTAGCCGTTGCCGGTGTTGATGTGCCAGTTGCCGCTGGACTCGCACTGGGCGATCGCGTCCCAGTTGACGCCCGCCTGGGCCGGGGCGGCCGGGCCGAACAGGGCGACGGCGCCGGTGACCGCGCCGACGGCCAGGGCACCGACGGCGACGCGGCGGGTGGTGACCCGTCGGTGACGGGGAACGTATTCAGTTGCCATCTGAGCTTCCTCCACGCCGGCGAGGTCAGCTGTCGGGTTCGGGCCGAGGAGCCCGGCCGCGCGATGGCGGCTTCACCCCGAGGTGACGTGCACCGAGGAACTTGGGTCCCCCGCTCCTGCCCGGTTGACTGGGTTCCGACGGCCGGCGGCAGGATTTGGCGTTACCGGTCGCGGTGTCCACGTTGGCGGACCCGACCGACGTTAGGCACCGTCGGTGACGGTCGCCCACTGCCTGTGAACTTCTTCACCAGCCCCCGCGCGGAGCCCGGCGTAGCGGTTGCGGACCGCGCGGGACTGTGCAGTGACCACGATGGACCGATTCTGATCAGGCCCGCTGCGGCCCACCCGTCCGTCGTCGCGGAGGCGTTCCGGTTCACCCGACCCGGGCACGAGAACGTCGCCGGAGTGCGCCACCTGGCCCGCCGTCGAGGGCTCCGGCCGAGTTGGCATCGGCCGGCGGGAGGCGCTCCCCCGCCGGCCGATACGTCTGGATCAGAGGGTGCGGGCCAGCCGGTCGGCGAGCGCCCGGGTGAACCGGGCCGGGTCGGTCAGCTCGCCGCCCTCGGCGAGCACCGCCAGCCCGTAGAGCAGCTCGGCGGTCTCGGTCAGCGAGCCGGTGTCACCGCCCTGCTCGTGAGCCTTGCGCAGGCCGGCGATCAGCGGGTGTCCGGGGTTGACCTCCAGGATGCGCTTCACCTGCGGGATCTCGTGGCCCATCGCCCGGTACATCTTCTCCAGGGTCGGGGTGAGGTCCTGCGCGTCGCCGACGACGCAGGCCGGCGAGGTGGTCAGCCGGGACGAGAGACGGACCTCCCGGACCCGGTCGGCCAGGGCGGTGCCGAGCCAGCCGAGCAGCTCGGCGAAGTCCTGACGCTGCCGTTCCCGCTCGGCCTCGGCCTCCTGCTTCTCCTCCGCGGTGTCCAGGTCGACCTCACCCTTGGCGATGGAGCGCAGCGGTCGGCCCTCGTACGCGCCGACGCGCTCGACCCACACCTCGTCGACCGGGTCGGTGAGCAGCAGCACCTCGTGGCCCTTGGCGCGGAACGCCTCCAGGTGCGGGGAGTTCTCGATGGTGGTGCGGGACTCGCCGGTGGCGTACCAGATGTCGCTCTGGCCGTCCTTCATCCGCGCGACGTAGCCGGCCAGATCGGTGGGCTCGGCCAGGTCGTGGGTGGAGGCGACCGACAGGATCTCCAGCAGGGTTTCCCGGTTGTCGGTGTCGTCGATCAGCCCTTCCTTGACCACCGCGCCGAACTCGGTCCAGAAGGTGCGGTAGCGCTCGGGGTGGTTGGCCTTCAGGTCCTTGACGGTGGTGAGGACCTTCTTCACCAGGCGACGGCGGACGATCTGGATCTGCCGGTCCTGCTGGAGGATCTCCCGAGAGATGTTCAGCGACAGGTCGTGCGCGTCCACCACGCCCTTGACGAAGCGCAGGTAGTTGGGGACCAACGCCTCGCAGTCGTCCATGATGAACACCCGCTTGACGTAGAGCTGCACGCCGCGGCGGCCCTGCGGGGAGAACAGGTCGAGCGGGGCGTGGTTGGGGAGGAACAGCAGCGCCTCGTACTCGAAGGTCCCCTCCCCCTTCATGTGCACGATCTCCAGCGGGTCGGCCCAGTCGTGGCTGACGTGCTTGTAGAACTCGTGGTACTCGGCCTGGTCGACCTCGTCGCGGGGCCGCGCCCAGAGCGCCTTCATCGAGTTGAGCGTCTGCACCTCGCTGGTGGCGTCCGCGCCGTCGGCGCCGGGGCGCTCGACGCGCATCCGGATCGGCCAGGCGATGAAGTCGGAGTACCGCTTGACGATCTCCCGGATCGTCCACTCGGCGGTGTAGTCGTGCAGGTTGTCCTCGGCGTCGGCCGGCTTGAGGTGCAGGGTGACGGCCGTGCCCTGCGGCGCGGTGTCGACCGCCTCGATGGAGTACGTGCCCTCGCCGGTGGACTCCCAGCGGGTACCGCCGCTCTCGCCGGCCTTGCGGGTCAGCAGGGTGACCCGGTCGGCGACCATGAACGCGGCGTAGAAACCGACCCCGAACTGGCCGATCAGCTCCTGCGAGGCACGGGCGTCGGCGGACTCGCGCAGCTGGCGCAGCAGCTCGGCGGTGCCGGACTTGGCGATGGTGCCGATCAGCCCGACCACCTCGTCGCGGGTCATCCCGATGCCGTTGTCCCGCACGGTCAGCGTGCGGGCGTCCCGGTCCACCTCGATGGCGACGTGCAGGTCGTCGGTGTCGGCGGCGAGGTCCTTGTCGACCATCGTCGCCAGCCGCAGCTTGTCCAGCGCGTCGGACGCGTTCGAGATGAGTTCCCGCAGGAAGACGTCCTTGTTCGAGTAGATCGAGTGGACCACCAGCTGGAGGAGCTGACGCGCCTCGGCCTGGAACTCCAACGTCTCGGTCCGGTTGCTCACACCGTCTCCCTTCTCGGCTCATGCGGATGTTCGCGGAAAGGATACGAGCCGTCACGGGGTGGGTCGCGTCCGCGTCCGGGTCGTATTCCCGATCCGGGTCGCACGACGGGTGATCTGGCTGACTTTGCTAAACAGAAGTCAGACGGATACGGTTCCGGTCATGAAGATCGCTGGAACCACCGCCCTCGTCACCGGCGCCAACCGTGGCTTCGGCCGGCACCTGGCCGCCGAACTCCTCGCCCGCGGCGCGACCGTCTACGCCGGCGCCCGGAACCCGGACAGCGTGGACCTGCCCGGCGTGACGCCGGTGCGACTGGACATCACCGACCCCGCCTCGGTGGCCGCCGCCGCCGCGCTCGCCGGGGACGTGACGCTACTAATCAACAACGCCGGCACCGAGACCGGAACCGACCTGCTGGAGGGTGACCTGGAGCTGGTTCGGCTGGAGATGGAGACCCACTACCTGGGCACCCTGTCGATGGCCCGGGCATTCGCCCCGATCATCGCCGGCAACGGCGGCGGCGCGATGCTCAACGTGCTCTCCGCGCTGTCCTGGGTGAGCTTCCCGGCGGTCGGCGCGTACAGCGCCGCCAAGTCGGCCGAGTGGGCGCTGACCAACGCGCTGCGCGTCCAGCTCGCCGAACGCGGCGTCCGGGTCGCCGGCCTGCACGTCGGCTACATGGACACCGACATGACCGCCGGGGTCACCGCCCCGAAGTCCGACCCGGCGCAGATCGCCCGGATCGCCGTGGACGGCATCGAGGCCGACGCGTACGAGATCCTCGCCGACGACGTCAGCCGGCAGGTCCAGGCCGGGCTGGCCGGCGGGGTGGCGGCGCTCTACCCGCAGCTTCCCTGACCCCGGGCTTGAGGGATCTCCACCGCTGACGGTCCTGGTCGGACGGGGTGGGCGTCCGCGCCCACCCCGCCCGACCGCCCGGATCAGCTGGCCTGCAGCGTCACGTCGTCCACGACGAAGCTGGTCTGCAACGAGGAGTCCTCGGTGCCGGTGAACTTCAGGACCACCGTCTGGCCGGCGTAGCCGGCCACGTTGAACGTGCGCTGGACGTAGCCGGCGGCGGCGTTGAGGTTCGAGTACGTCGCCAGGGTGGTGCTGCCCACCTGCACGGTGAGCTTGTCGTACGCCGTCGAGCCGGTGGTCTCGGCGGTGTCGATGTGCAGCCAGAACGACAGCGTGTAGCTGGCGCAGCCGGCCGGCACGGTCACCGACTGGGACAGCGTGTCGGTGTGGGTGCTGCCGTACCCGTCCAGCCACGCCTTGTACGACCCGGTCCGGGCCGGCTGGCTGCTGGAGTTGGTGATCACTCCGGAGCTGGCGGTCCACGGGGCGCTGCCACTCTCGAAGCCGCCGTTGCCGATCACCTGGCCGCCGGCGCAGCCTCCGGTGCCGGTCACGGTGAGCGTGAAGGTGGCGCTACGGGTGACCGAGCCGGTGCCGGTGACCGTGATGGTGAAGGTGCCGGTGGCCGCGGTCGACGACGCGCTCACGGTCATCGTGGCCGAACCGCCGGAGGTCACCGACGAAGGGCTGAACGACACGCTCACGCCGCTGGGCGCGCCCGAGGCGGAGAGCGCGACCGACTGAGCGGAGCCGGCGGTGGTCGCCGTGCTGACCGTGGCGGTCGTGCTGGCGCCGCGCGCGACGCTGCGCGAGGTGGGGCTCACCGCGACGGAGAAGTCGTTGGTCGGCGTACCGCCGCCCACGGCGAGCTGCCACAGCGCGTACGCGACGCCGTCGGCGGACCGGTTCAGCACCGTCGCGCTGACGTTGGCCGTGGTGTCGCACGAACGGTGGTAGCAGGGGTCGTAGGCGGAGTTCGCCGTGCCGCCCCACTTGGCCGCCTGCGCGCTGGTCTTGCGGGCGCTGGCCCCGGCGGCGTAGCCGGAGGTGGGGATGCCGCCCTGCTGGAACGAGTAGTCGTCGGAGCGGCCCTGGCCCTCGACGTTCTCCTCCGGTTGCAGGCCCAGCGAGTCCCAGTACGCCTTCAGCGGCGCCGCCGTGGTGGAGGTGACCCGGTTGATGAAGTAGCCGCCGTTGGTCGAGCCGACCATGTCGAAGTTGTAGTAGCCCTTGATGTAGCCGCGCTGGGTGGCGCTGAGCGAGTTGACGTAGAACTCGGAGCCGTTGAGCCCCTGCTCCTCGTCGGTCCACCAGGCGAACCGGACCCGCTTGGTCATGGTGGGGTTCTGCGCGGCCAGGACCAGCGCGTTCTCCAGCAGGGTGGCCGAGCCGGAGCCGTTGTCGTTGATGCCCGGACCGGCCGAGACGCTGTCCAGGTGGGCACCGAACATGACGACCTGGTCGGCCGGGCCGCCGGGCCACTCGGCGATGAGGTTGTTCGACGGGTACGTGCAGGAGGAGCAGTACTGCTCGGTGATCGTGTAGCCGGCGGACTGGAGTCGGGTCTTCACGTAGTTGACCGAGGCGGTGTAGCCGGCGGAGCCGGCCCGCCGGTTGCCGCCGTTGCTGGTGGCGAGGGAGTTGAGTTGGGTCAGGTGCGCCTGGACGTTGGTGACGGAGATGTCCGGCGCCGCCAGGGCGACGGCGGGCGCGGCGATCGGCCTGGCCACTGCCGTACCGGCCGTGGGTGACGCGACCACCGGCTGGGCGGCCAGCGTCACCGTCATCCCGGTGAACACGGCGAGCGCGATGCCCGCGCTCAGCGTTCTGCCTCTCATGGGGGCTCCTCGGGGTCGGAGAGAACCAAACACTCGCAGGTATCGATGTATTGGCCATCGGTCGTTCGTCCGGAACCCGGGTCGGTTCGGCGGCGATCCGCTCCGGGACCCAGAGGTGACCCCGGCAACACCGGCCGAGCGGAATATCCCGTTTCGTCACTCTGGCTCCGTACGCTGGGCCGACGCCGCGAACGGCGCCGGCCCGCACGGGTGCCGGCGTCGGCACAGGTGAGTCGAGGTGCCAGGATGGGTAGGTAATGCCAGCAGGGGTCGTCGGGCCCAGAACGGGGGGCTTGCGATGGGGCCGGGTCGAGCGTGACACGACCCAGCACGGAGCTGTTCGCCGGCGGCGGTGACATCGGTCGGTTGATGGCCGAGCTGGACTGGTCCGGCATCCCCCTCGGCCCGGTGACCGACTGGCCGCAGAGCCTGCGCGCCGCGGTGCGGATGGTGCTCTCCTCCCGCTACCCGATGCTGCTGCTCTGGGGCGACCAGTTCACCCAGCTCTACAACGACGCCTACTCCGCGCTGATCGGCGACAAGCACCCGGCCGCGCTCGGCGGCGACGTACGGGTGACGCTGGCCGAGGGCTGGGACGTCCTCGCCCCGCTGATCCACGAGGCCATGGCGACCGGGGTGGCCAGCTGGGTGCCCGCGCTGCAACTGCTGCTCGACCGGGCCGGCTACCGCGAGGAGGCGTACTTCAGCGTCTCGCACGCCCCGGCCCGCGACGACGAGGGCCGCACCGTCGGTGTGCTGACCGTGTGCAGCGAGGTCACCGAGCAGGTGGTCGGCGAACGGCGGCTGCGGCTGCTGCGCGAGCTGGCCGTACGCGGCGACGGGCGCACCGTCGACGTGGACGCCACCTGCGCCCGGCTGATCGACGCGATCGGCGGGCATCCGCTGGACGTGCCGTTCGCCGCGGTCTACCTGTGCGACGGCACGGCGCTGCGGCGGGTCGCCTGCGTCGGCGGTGAACCCGGCACGGTGGCCGCGGCGCTGCCCGACGCCGTCGATCTGACCCACCCGAGCCCGGCGGCACGCGTCTGGGGCCTACCGGACGCCGCGACCGGCCGGGCGGCCGAGGTGAGCGGGGTCACCGACCTGCTGCCGCTGCCGGCCGGTCCCTGGGACGACCCGGTCCACACCGCGCTCGCCCTGCCGCTGCCCTCGGCGGAGAAGGACCAGCCGCTCGGCGTGCTGCTGGTCGGGGTCAGCCCGAGTCGGGGCCTGGACGAGGCGTACCGCTCCTTTCACCAACTGCTGGCCCAGCAGGTCTCGGTGGCCGTCCGCAACGCGCAGGCGTACGAGGAGGAACGGCGCCGGGCCGAGGCGCTGGCCGAGCTCGACCGGGTCAAGACCGGCTTCTTCACCAACGTCAGCCACGAGTTCCGGACCCCGTTGACCCTCATGCTCGGTCCGCTCGCCGACGCCCTCGCCGACACCACCGCGCCGCTGCCGGCGGTGCAGCGGGACCGGGTGGACGCCGCCTGGCGCAACGCCACCCGGCTGCTGACCCTGGTCAACAGCCTGCTCACCTTCTCCAGCCTGGAGGCCGGTCGGGCCCGCAGCAACGCCCGCGCGGTCGACCTCGCCGCGCTCACCATCGAGCTGGCCGGAGTCTTCCGGGCCGCCGTCGAGCGGGCCGGGCTGCGGCTGGAGGTCGACTGCCCTCCGCTGCCCCGGCCGGTCGCGATGGACCCGGTCAACTGGGAACGGATCGTCACCAACCTGCTCTCCAACGCGCTGAAGTACACCTTCGTCGGCCAGATCCGGGTCGGCCTCGACGCCGACGACGAGGAGGTACGACTCACCGTCACCGACACCGGCATCGGCATCGCCGAGCAGGACCTGCCCCGGCTGTTCGAGCGCTTCCACCGGGTGCAGGGCGCCCGTTCCCGCAGCCACGAGGGCACCGGCATCGGCCTGGCCCTAGTGCACGAACTGACCCGGCTCGAGGGTGGCGAGGTCCGGGTGGCGAGCCGGGTGGGCGCCGGCAGCACCTTCACCGTCGCGCTGCCCTGGGCCGCGCTGCGCCGCGCCACGCCGGCCGGGCCGGAGCCCGACGGACGGGGCGAAGCGGCCCGGGCCGCCGCCCTGGAGGCCGCTGGCTGGCTGGCCGACCCGGACGCCGCCGAGGTGGAACCCGCCCCGGTCCCGGACGAGCTGGCCGGGGCGCGGATCCTCGTCGCCGACGACAACAGCGACCTGCGGGCGTACCTGAGCCGGCTGCTCACCGAGCAGGGCTGGCGGGTACGGACCGTCGGCGACGGGCAGCAGGCCCTCGACGCCATCCACCGGGAGCCGCCCGACCTGGTGCTGACCGACGTGATGATGCCGGTGGTCGACGGCTTCGAGCTGGTCCGCCGGCTGCGCGCCGACCCGGGGACCCGGGCGCTGCCGGTGCTGGTCCTCTCCGCCCGCGCCGGTGGGGAGGCCAGCGTCGAGGGGCTGAGCCTGGGCGCCGACGACTATGTGGTGAAGCCGTTCGCCGCAGCCGAGCTGATCGCCCGGATCCGCGCCGCCATCCAGCGCTCCCGCGCCCGCAGCGCCCCCACCACCTCAGCCACCGCCCCGGCGGTCGAAGCGGCTCCGGCCGGCGTTCCGCTGGCGACCGGCGGCCCCGAGCCGACCGGTCACCCCGTGCCGTCGAGCCTCGCGGCACCGTCCGGCGTCGCGGCACCGTCCGGCGTCGCGGCACCGTCCGGCAGGGCCGAGCCGACCAACGGGCGGCTCGCCTCGACGGTGCACCGGGCCGGCGGCGCGGTGCTCGCCGACGAGCGGGCCGGGAGCGAGCTGGACAGCGAGTGGACCTACCCGTCCGCGCCCACCGCCGCCGCGGCGATGCGCCGCGACGTCCGGACTCGGCTCGAGGCCCGGAGGGTCGACCCGGACGTGCTGCAGGACCTGCTGCTGGCCGCCTCCGAGGCGGTGAACAACGCGGTCGAGCACGCGCAGCGGCCCACCCGGCCCGAGGTGCGGGTCCGGGTTCAGATCGGCCACGGGTCGGTCCGGATCTCGGTGCGTGACTTCGGCACCTGGCGCCACCGGCGGCCGGCGATGGACCGGGGCCGGGGCGCGCTGCTGATGAACGCCTACGGCGACGTGCGGATGGTCTCCACCGGCGAGGGGACGACGGTGACCATCGAGCGCCGGCTGACCGCCCGGGCCTGACCGGCGGGTCGACCCGCCTCAGGACCGGCGGCTGCGCTCCTGTTCGAGCCGCTCGTCCAGCCGGCCCAGCTCGTAGATGGCGTTGAGGTTGGTCGGTAGCCGGCTGACGTTGTCGGGCACCGGGCCGGGATCCGGCGCGGGGCCGGGCGTCGGGGTCGGCGCCGGCGCGCTGGCCGCCACCGGTGTGGGGGCCACCCCTCGGCGGCGCAGGACGAGCAGCCCAAACACCGCGAGCGCTGCCAGTGCCAGCAGGTACAGGGCCGGGTGGAACGGCGTGCCCGCCCGGCGACTGCCGGCGTCCGCCACCGTCGCCGGCACGTTCGGCGTGGTGGTCTTCTGGTTGGGCGACGGCACCTGCGCCTCGCGCGCGCCCGCCTCGCGCGCGCCCTGACCGGTCCGGGTGCGGCCCGGACCGCTGGACGCCGCCGGAAGCGGCGCGGCCGACGACGCGGTGGCGGCGGGGAGCGGCCCGGGTGCCGCTGGGCCGGGTGGACCGGGCGGGCCCGACGGGCCAGGCGGGCCGGACGGGCCGGACGGGCCAGGGCTCGGTGGCTGGCTCTGGGTCGGGGTGGGCGCCGGCTTGGCGCCACCGCCGTCCAGCAGGTCGTCGACGATGCTGCCGACGCCGCCGAGGAGGTCGCCCACGGGACCACCGGTGGCCGAGGGCGACGGCGCGGGCGCCAGCGCGAGGGTCAGGATCAGCGCGGCCACGGCAGGCATAGTCCACCTCGGAGGGCTCGATGTGAACGGCACGTTACCGCAGTTGGACGGGCCCGGGCGACCCGGCGGTGTCGAGGCGGTGACCGTGCGGAAGCGGGGGACGCCGCCGCGTCCCCCGCCGTGCCGTATCCGCAGCACTCAGGCGGGCAGCCCGCCGACCTGGGTGTTGATCCAGGAGCGGATGGCCGTCAGGTCGCTGTAGATGGACGGGCCGGTGGCGCAGGTGGAGTTGTTGTTGCCGGCCCGGCTGGTCGCGCCGATCAGGTTCCACACCCCGTTGATCCGGCGCACCTGCGGACCGCCGGAGTCGCCGTAGCAGGCGCCGGACGTGCCGTTGGTGTTGTTGGTGCAGATCTCGTACGGGCCGTTGATGCCGGAGCAGCGGCTGTCGGCCACGATGGACGTGTCCAGCTCGTTGGCGACCGCCGGGGCGGAGCCGCAGCCGGGGCGCGGGCAGGTCTGACCCCAGCCGATGATCCGGGTGGCGGTGCCCACCGCGCCGGAGGTGGTCGGGATCGGGGCCGGGGCGTAGCTCACCGAGCTGGCCAGTTGCAGCAGCTTGACATCGATGCTCGGGTGGTTGACCGCGCGGGTCACCCGGACCACGGTGCCACCGCTGGTGCGGTTGACGCTGCCCACCCGCACCGAGGACGGTGTCGAGCAGTGCTTGGCGGTGACCGCCCAGTTGGCCTTGATCAGCGTGCCGGTGCAGCCGGAGACGTACACCATGAACGGGTAGTTCTCCGAGGCCGGCCGACCGCCCACCACCATCGGCCCGACGTCGCCGGCGGTCCCGGCGCCGTTCCAGGTGTACGCCGCGCCGGTGGCCGGCGCGGTCAGGCTGCCGGCGAACAGCGAGTTCACCCGGCTCGCCTCCGCCGAGCTGGGGTACGCGTTGCGGCAGGAGACCGGGGCGCTGCTGCCGGACATCAGGTCGGAGCAGAGACCGGTACGCCGGTCCGGCAGGCCGAGAATGTGGCCGAGTTCGTGGCTGGCGATGCGGGTGCGGTCGTAGCCCTGGTTGACGGCGGTCCAGCCCATCCAGATCCGGCCGGAGCCGAGCGCGGTGACCTGCGCGCGCGGCCATCCGCTGTCGACGTAGATGGTGACGCTGGCCGGGCTGCCGGCGACAAGCCGGACGTTGCCGACCCGGCTGTTCCAGATCGCCGCGGCCTGGTCGAAGTTGGTGCGGAACTCGCCGGCCCGGCTCGCGTCGTAGTAGACGGTACGTGCGGCGGACGCGGCGGCGCCGGTGGCGACCTGCACCCCCGCCGCAGCCAGGACCGTCGCCAGCGCGGCTACCGCCGCACGCAGCAGTTGTCGTCGGAACATCACGCACTCCCCTGCGGTTGTCCGGCGGTCCAGCCGACCGCCGGTCATCGATGTACGTGAATGCTAGAGCGACGGCGGTCGATGTCCGGCATAACGGATGCGTCATACCGGCGAGCCGGGGCGACGGCTGTTACGTGCCCGTTACGCCTCGGCGAAGTGGCAGTGGCCGGGCGGGACGACGGTCGGTGCGAGGGCCACCGGCAGCGCCGCCACCCGTGGCCCCGGGACAGGAGATGGAGGAACCACCATGAGGATCAGGAGCGCACTGACGGTACTGACGATCGTCCTCGCCGGGCTGGTCGCCGGCACGGGCACCGGCACGGCGGCCCCCAGCACGGCCACGGCAACCGGGTCGCCGTACTGCGGGATCACCTGGGGCAGCGCGGAGAAGACGGCCGGCGCGCTGAGCAGCGCCCCGCTGGTCGACGTGCGGACCGGTCGGCACGACTGCTACGACCGGGTGGTGTTCGAGTTCGCCGGGCCGGTGAACGGCTACGCGGTCGGCTACGGCGAGACGTGGACCGAGGGCGAGGGGCTGGCGTTGTCGCCGTACACCGCCGGGGACGCCCTGCTGCGGGTCTCGCTGCGGGCCCCGGCGTACGACGACGCCCACGTGGGCACCGTGCCGTACCGCGTCGGTGAGCACGCCGCGAACGTGTTGCGCTACGCGACGCTGCGCGACGTGGTCTTCGGCGGCAGCTTCGAGGGCTACACCACGTTCGCCGTCGGCGTGCGGGCCCGGCTGCCGTTCCGCGCCTTCGTGCTGGCGGGCCCCGGCACGCACAGCCGGATCGTGCTCGACGTGGCCCACCAGTGGCAGGAGTGACCCGTACGGAATCGGGGGTCCGGCACCGGCCGGGCCCCCGACACCGGCCGTTCCGCCAGGGCTGCGCACCATCGTCGCGGGTCTACCCTCAGGTGGTGGAGGGCCGGGTACTCCTCGTCGAGGACGATGCCTCCATCCGGGAGGTCACCGCCCTCGGTCTGCGCCGCGCCGGCTTCCGGGTCGACACCGCCGTCGACGGGCGGCAGGCCCTGGCGGCCTGGCGGGCCCGACCGCCTGACCTGATCGTGCTCGACGTGATGCTGCCCGGCCTGGACGGGCTGGAGGTGTGCCGGGAGATCCGGCGGACCAGCCAGGTGCCGATCCTGATGCTGACCGCGCGCACCGACACCGTCGACGTGGTCGTCGGTCTCGAGTGTGGCGCGGACGACTACCTGCGCAAGCCCTTCGACCTGCCGGAGCTGGTGGCCCGGGTCCGTTCGGTGCTGCGCCGGGCCAGCGGGCCGGTCGTCGCGACCACCATCGTGGTCGGTCCACTGGAGATTGACCCGGCCGCCTTCGTGGTCCGCCGGGACGGGCGGGAGGTGGCGCTGACCGCCACCGAGTTCCGCCTGCTGCTGGAGCTGGCCCGCCGGCCCGGCCAGGTGTTCACCCGGGAGCTGCTGCTGGACCTGGTCTGGAACCACGGCTTCCTGGGCGACTCCCGGCTGGTCGACGTGGCGGTGCAGCGGCTGCGGGCCAAGGTGGAGGACGACCCGGCGCACCCTCGCCTGATCCGTACGGTGCGCGGCGCCGGCTACAAGTTGTCCCCTGGCTGAGGAGCGTGACGCGATGGCCGGACGCGCGGTGCCACCGGGCCGCCTGCGGCGCCGGCTGACGATCGCCTTCGTGCTGGTCGCCGGGGTCTCCGCCGGGCTGCTCGCCGGCGGGTCCTGGCTGCTGCTGCGCCAGGCCCGCCTCGACGCCTCGCTGCACCAGGCCGCCGCGGACGCGCGCTACCAGCTCCTCCTCGCCGGCCAGTTCCTCCCGCTGACCGACCAGCGCCGCACCGAGCTGCTCACCAGCTTCGAGGGCAGTGGGCGGCACGTGGTGCTGGTGGACGGGGCGGTCCGCCCGTCCCACCCGGCGTACGCGCCGACGCTGGACGCCCCACTGCGGGCCACCGTGGCCGCCGGAGAACTCGGCTACCAGCGCAGCGCGCCCGCGACCCGGCCCCGGCTGCTGGTGGTCGGCGGCCGGATCCCCGGCTCCACCGCCGAGCTGTACGTGCTCACCGTCGAGGACGACATCGCCGCCGACCTGGCCCAGTTGCGTACCGCGCTGCTGGCCGGCTGGGTGCTGGTGGTGCTGCTGGCGGCCGGGGTGGGACACCTGTTGGCCCGTCGCACGCTGGAGCCGGTGGGCCGGGCGAGCCGGGCGGCGAAGGCGCTCACCGAGGGGCTGCTCGCCACCCGCCTGCCGGTACGCGGGCGCGACGAGTTCAGCGTCTGGGCGGAGTCGTTCAACGAGATGGCCGCGGCGCTGGAGTCGAAGATCGCCGCCCTCTCCGCGGCTCAGGAGCGGGAGCGGCGGTTCACCGCCGACGTGGCGCACGAGCTGCGTACTCCGGTGACCGCCCTGGTGGCCGCGGCCTCGCTGCTGCGCGAGCACCTGGACCAGCTGCCCGGCGACGCCCGACCGGCCGCGCGGCTGCTGGTCGGAGACGTGGTCCGGCTGCGCCGGCTGGTCGAGGACCTGATGGAGATCTCGCGGCTGGACGCCGGGCAGGAGCGGCTGGCCGTCGGCGAGGTCGACGCGCCCGCTCTGCTGCACGCGATCGTCGCGGCCCGGGGCTGGTCGGCGCGGGTGCGGGTGGACACCACCCCGGTCCGGCTGCGCACCGACCCGCGCCGGTTGGAGCGGGTGCTGGCCAACCTGATCACCAACGCGGTCGAGCACGGCGGCGGTGAGATCCGGACCACCGTCGGCCGCGCCGGGTCGCTGATCGTCTTCGAGGTCACCGACCAGGGGCCGGGCATCCCGCCCGAGCACCTGTCGCGTCTGTTCGACCGTTTTCACCAGGTCGACCCCGCCCGCTCCGGGCCGGGCAGCGGGCTCGGCCTGGCCATCGCCCGCGAGCACGCCCACCTGCTCGGTGGGGCGCTGAGTGTGCGCAGTGAGCCGGGCGCGGGCACCCGCTTCCGGCTCGCGCTGCCCGCCGACGCCCCGGCCCAGCCGCCACCCGTTGACGCCGGGCGGTCGGTCGGGACGGCGGCGCGGCCGAATCCGACCGGGACGCCGCCGCGGCAGCGACCGGCGGGCGGTGGGCGATGAGCCGGAGACGTACCCTGGCCGCCTCCGCGCGCCGGCGGGGCGCGGCCCGGCTGACCGCTCCGGTGCTCGTCGCAGCAGCCCTACTCGTCGGCGGATGCGCGCCGCCCCGGTCCGGCGCGCTGGGGCCGGCGCCCACCGCGCCGTCGTCGACCGCCGCGCCGTCGTCGACCGGCGCGCCCACCAGCGGCCCGGGCCCGGTGCCGGTTCCGTCGGCGGCGCCGCGACCCTCCCCCACCGCTTCCGCCTCCCGGCCGCCGCTGGTGACCACCGCGCCGCGCCGGCCGGACACCGTGACGATCGAGCTGTGGTACGTCCGGGCCGGGCGGATCGTGCCGACCCGGCGGACCCGCCCGGCCACGGTGGCGACGTCCCGGCTGGCGCTGACCGAGTTGGCCGCCGGCCCCACGACGGTGGAGGCCGCAACCGGGCTGAGCACCCTGGTCCCGGGCGGCACCGAGGTCACCCGGATCACCGACGGGGTGGCCACGGTGCCGCCCGGGCCGGCCGACGGCCAGCCGGCGAGCCGGCGGCTGCGCGAGGCGCAGGTGGTCTGGACGCTCACCCAGTTCCCCACCGTGCGGCAGGTCCGCTTCGGCGCCGCCGCCCCGGTGAGCCGGCCCGACTACGCCGACCTGCTGCCACCGATCGTGGTGACCGGCCCGACCGCCGGCCAGCCGGTCACCAGCCCGCTCACCGTCACCGGCACCGCCGACGTGTTCGAGGCGACGGTCAGCGTCCGGGTCCTGGACGCCACTGGGCGGGAGCTCGCCACCGGTTTCACCACCGCGAGCTGTGGCAGCGGCTGCCGGGGCGACTACCGGGTGGTGATCACCTGGCGGAGCACCCGGGAGCAGCGCGGCACGATCGAGGTGTACGAGGTGTCCCCGCGCGACGGTTCCCGGGTGCACACGGTTGCCGTCCCGGTGACGTTGCTCCCCGACTGAGCAGCCGGTTTACGCGACGACGCCCGCACGAAACGAAACCGTTCCCCGCCTCGGGTGCGACGTAACTCATAAGTACCTGCGGCTGCCGGTACGAGTTGGCTAGTGTCGGTACGACATCGTTTCGTGGGGGGTCAGATGCAGGGTGGGCAGCAGGTGGGCGCGGGCCAGGGGGTGCCGGCCGCACGGGGCGCGCGGGACACCGACCTGTTCACCGTGGTCATCGACCTGCTGCGCGAGGTCGGCTACGACCGGCTGACCATCGACGCGGTCGCCGCCCGGGCCCACGTCAGCAAGGCCACCATCTACCGGCACTGGGACGGCAAGGCCGAGCTGGTCGCCGCCGCCCTGCGCGAACGGCACGTCGGCGTACACAACCCGCCGGACACCGGCTCGCTCCGTGGCGATCTGCTGGAGCTGCTGCGGGCCACCGCCACCATCTGTGTGGCCGATTCCGACCTCATCCAGGCAATGATCTTCGCCATGCGGACCAGCCCGGAGCTGGAACGCCTGGTGCGGCACCAGGTGCTGCCCGCGGAGCGGGTGGCCAGCACCGCCATCCTGGTCCGCGCCGCCGCCCGGGGGGAGATCCCGCCCGAGGCCGGCGAACGGGACCTGTTCCACGACCTGGCACCCGCGCTGACCATGTCCCGCATCCTGGCGCACGGGCTGCCCGTCGACGACACGTTCCTCACCCAGGTCGTCGACCAGGTGCTGATCCCGGTGCTCCGCTACTGCCCGGATCGCCCCTCAGAAGACTGATTCGAACCGCCGACATACGCACACGGAAGGCTTCACCATGCCCGGAAGTACCTCGACCGTTCCCGGCGGGCCCAACGCCGAGGTGTCGACCAGCACGCCGCACCCGCGGCGCTGGATCGCCCTCGCGGTCATCGCGGTCTCGCAGCTGATGGTGGTGCTGGACGCCACCATCGTGAACATCGCGCTGCCGCAGGCCCAGGCCGACCTGGGAATCAGCGACGCGAACCGGCAGTGGGTGATCACCGCCTACACGCTTGCCTTCGGTGGCCTGCTGCTGCTCGGCGGCCGGATCGCCGACTACTGGGGTCGCAAGCGCACCTTCATCGTCGGCATGGTCGGCTTCGCGCTCGCCTCCGCGTTGGGCGGCCTGGCCACCAACGGCGAGATGCTCTTCGCCGCTCGCGCGTTGCAGGGCGCCTTCGGCGCGCTGCTCGCCCCGGCCGCGCTGGCGCTGCTCACCGTCCTGTTCACCGAGGCGACCGAGCGGGCCAAGGCGTTCGCGGTGTACGGCGCGATCGCCGGCGGCGGCTCGGCCGTCGGCCTGCTGCTCGGCGGTGTGCTCACCGAGTACGCCGACTGGCGCTGGTGCCTGCTGGTCAACATCCCGGTCGCGGCCGTCGCGATCGTCTTCGCGCTCCCGCTGGTGCCGGAGAGCCGGGCACACGGCAACACCCGCTACGACGTGCCCGGCGCGGTCGTGGTCACCGCCGGTCTGGTCTCCCTGGTGTACGGCTTCACCAAGGCCGCCGAGGACGGCTGGGACGCCACCGCGACGATCGGTTTCATCGCCGCCGGCGTGCTGCTGCTCGCCGCCTTCGTGGTGATCGAGCTGCGCTCCAGCAACCCGCTGCTGCCGCTGCGGATCATCCTGGACCGCAACCGGGGTGGGGCGTACATCACCTCGACGCTGATCGGCGCGGGCCTGTTCGGCGCGTTCCTCTTCCTGACCTTCTACTTCCAGGTGGTGCTGCAGTACAAGCCGCTGGAGGCCGGGCTCGCGTCGCTGCCGGTCACCGCGGGTGTGCTGATCGCCGCCGGTGGCGCCAGTCAGCTGATGCCCCGGGTGGGCGCCAAGCCGCTGATGCTCGCCGGCGCGGTGCTCGCCGCGGTGGGCATGCTCGTGCTCACGCAGATCGACGTGGACACCTCGTTCCTCACCCACCTGCTGCCGGCCCAGGTCATCCTCGGCATGGGCCTCGGCTTCACCTTCGTGCCGCTGTCCAGCCTCGCCCTGGTCGGCGTGCCCGAGCACGATGCCGGCGCCGCCAGCGCCACGCTCAACGCCACCCAGCAGATCGGCGGCTCGCTCGGCACCGCCCTGCTGAACACCTTCTACACCAGCGCGGTCGCCGCGTACCTGACCTCCCGGGTGCCGGACCCGGCCACCCAGGTGCAGGCGCTGGTGCACGGCTACCGCGTGGCGTTCGCCTGGGGCGCGGCTCTGATCCTGCTCGCCGGCCTGGCCACCCTGGTGCTGGTCAAGGTGCGCAAGGAGGACGTCCCGGCCGGCAACGCCGTGCACATGGGCTGAA
This sequence comes from Micromonospora sp. GCM10011542, assembly GCF_042650685.1. NCBI lineage: Bacteria > Bacillati > Actinomycetota > Actinomycetes > Micromonosporales > Micromonosporaceae > Micromonospora > Micromonospora sp. GCM10011542. Next base: position 34,710 of record NZ_JBHSBO010000062.1, on the reverse strand, counting down.
CCCTGCCGACAACGTGGCCGCCGGCCTACCCTGCTCGACAGGGGCCGGCGGCCACACTGGCTTCGTCACCGTTTCCGCAACTTCGAGGAGTGCCATGTCCACCGATGCCGATCGGATCATCGCCGTCCTGCGCGCGGGCCACGAGGAGCTCGCCGCGCTGGTGCGCGACCTCAAGGAGGACGACCTGCTGCGCCCCTCGGGGGCCAGCGAGTGGCAGGTGTCGCAGGTGCTCAGCCACCTGGGCAGCGGTGCGGAGATCAACCTGGCGGCGCTGACCGCCGCCCGGACCGGCGCGCCGGGGCCGAACAGCGACGCCAATCGCGCGGTCTGGGCGCGGTGGGACGCGATGCCCCCGGCCGAGCACGCCGCCGGGTTCCTCGCGGCGAGCGAACGACTGGTCCAGGCGTACGAGGCGATGGACGCCGAGAGCCGGGCGCAGCTGCGGATCGACCTCGGCTTCCTGCCCGAGCCGGTGGACGTGGCCACCGCCGGCCGGTTCCGGCTCACCGAGTTCGCGCTGCACCAGTGGGACGTCGAGGTCGCGTTCAACCCGTTCGCGGCGGTCACACCGGAGGCGGTGCCGCTGTTGCTGGACCAGATCGCCGGGATGCTGGCCTGGACCAGCCGGCCGCAGGAACTGGCCGGCCGGCAGGCCACGCTGCTGCTGCGGCTGCACCAGCCCGAGCGGACGTACGGGCTGCGGTTGGGCGAGCGCGTGGAGCTGACCGACGCGCCGGAGCAGCAGGACGGTGAGCTAACCGCGCCGGCCGAGGCGTGGCTGCGGCTGGCCACCGGCCGGCTCGGCCCGCAGCACACCCCGGACGGGGTGCACGTGACCGGCCCGGTCAGCCTCGACGACCTGCGCCGGGTCTTCGCCGGCTTCTGAGCCCCCGCCCCGGGCCCGCTCAGCTGGCGGTGGCCGCCGCGCCGCCACTCGCGGCAGACGGCTTGCCACCACGTCCGGCCGAGCGGGCCCGGTACGCCGCGACGTTCGCGCGGTTGCCGCAGTACTCGTAGGAGTGCCAGCGGCGGCTACGGTTGCGGCTGGTGTCGTAGAACGCCGCGGCGCAGACCTCGTTGGCGCAGAGCCGCAGCCGCGACCAGTTGCCCTCGGCGACGAGCGCGGCGACGTGCCGGACGATGTCGCCGACCACCGGGTCGCCGGTGACCTGTCGCAGCTCCGCCCGGCCGGGGGCGGCGAAGTCCTGCCGGAACGTGATGGACGACGTGCGCCCGGAGAGAGCAGCCCAGTGCCCGGCGGCGTCGGTGGTGTCCGGTTGGTCCACCACGTCCAGCAGGTCGGCGCGCACGGCGCGGACCAGCTCCAGACGCTCCGCGGATGGCACGCCCTCCTGACCGAAGGGCCGTAGCACCTCCGCGGCCAGCTGCGGATCGTCGAGCTTGTCCGGAATGCCGGCGTACGTGCGCGAGTTCAGCAGCTCCACCACCGCCGCCGCCCCAGCGGGGACCGAGCCCTCGTCGCCGGTGCGTGCGCTGCTGGTCGCCATTCCGCAAGCATACGTTGCAGGGGTAAAACTCTCACACCCATTACACTTGCCAACGGCGACTGCTAGTGTCGTAAGGGTCAAACGCCATACGCTCATTACGTACCGGCGAAGCCTTTCGACAGGAGCCTGACACAGATGTCCACCTACCGTGCGTACGAGGTCAGTGGGGCGGAGAAGTTCGCCCTCGTGGAGCGGACGCTGACCGAGCCCGCAGCCGGGCAGGTACGGCTGCGCGTGGAGGCCTGCGGCGTCTGCCACAGCGACTTCCTGGCCGCCAACGGCGTGCTGCGGCCGGACCCGTCGACCCCGATCGTGCCCGGGCACGAGGTCGTCGGAGTGATCGACGCCCTCGGCGCCGGCGTCACGACATGGCAGGTCGGTGACCGGGTCGGCGTCGGTTTCCTCAACGGCCACTGCGGCACCTGCGAGCAGTGCCGTCGCGGCGACTTCGTCAACTGCGCCGACCAGCCGATCACCGGCACCACCATGGACGGCGGGTACGCCGAGGTCGCCTACGCCCGGGCCAGCGGGCTGGTGCGCATCCCCGACGGCATGAGCGCCGTCGACGCGGCACCGCTGCTCTGCGCCGGGCTGACCGTGTTCAAGGCGCTGCAGCAGATCGACGCCCGCCCGGGCGCGCTGGTGGCCGTGCAGGGCATCGGCGGCCTCGGTCACCTCGGGGTGCAGTACGCCAACCGGCTCGGTTTCCGGGTCGCCGCGATCGCCCGGGGCACGGGCAAGGCGGAGCTGGCGGCACAGTTGGGCGCCGAGCACTACATCGACAGCACCAGCGAGGACCCCGGTGCGGCGCTGCAGCGCCTCGGTGGCGCGGCCGCGATCGTGGCCACCGCGGCCAGCGGTGAGTCGATGTCACCGCTGGTCCGGGGCCTCGGGCCCCGCGGCCGGATGATCGTCCTGGGCGCCGCGCCCGACCCGATCTCGCTGCAGACCAGCGACCTGATCTTCGGGACGCGGACGGTCAGCGGCAGCCTGACCGGCAGCTCCATCGAGAACGAGGACAACCTGGCGTTCAGCCAGCACCAGGGTGTCCGCTCGATGACCGAGGTCATGCCGCTGTCCGAGGCGCCGAAGGCGTACGGCCGGATGATGGCGGGCGAGGCCCGCTTCCGGATCGTGCTGGACACCACCGCCTGAGGTCGTACCCCGGTGTGCGCCGCCGCGTTCCGGCGGCGGCGCGCACCGGGGGCACCTCAGCCCTTCACGCAGACCACCTGCTTGAGGTGCGCCACCACCTCGACCAGGTCCTCCTGCTGCGCCATCACCTCGGTGATGTCCTTGTACGCGGCAGGGATCTCGTCGACCACCCCGGCGTCCTTGCGGCACTCCACCCCGGCGGTCTGCGCGGCCAGGTCGGCCGTGCCGTACGTCCGCTTGGCCTGCGCCCGCGACATGCGCCGCCCGGCCCCGTGCGAGGCCGAGCAGTACGCGTCCGGGTTGCCCCGGCCCCGCACGATGTACGACCCGGTGCCCATCGACCCGGGGATGATGCCCAGGTCCCCTCGACCGGCCCGGATCGCGCCCTTGCGGGTGACCAGCACCTCCACCCCGTCGTAGGTCTCCTCCGCCACGTAGTTGTGGTGGCAGGAGATCGGCTCGTCGTAGCGCACCTGCGGCAGGTGCTCGCGCACCACGTTGCAGAGCAGGGCCAGCATCACGGCCCGGTTGCGCCGCGCGTACTCCTGCGCCCACCACAGGTCGCGCCGGTAGGCGTCCATCTCCGGCGTGCCGGCGAGGAACACCGCCAGGTCCCGGTCGGGCAGGTCGACGTTGTGCGGGAGCTTCCGGGCCACCGCGATGTGCCGCTCGGCCAGCTCCTTGCCGATGTTGCGGGACCCCGAGTGCAGCATCAGCCACACCCGTCCCTCGTCGTCACCGCCCTGCTCCAGGCAGACCTCGATGAAGTGGTTGCCCCCACCGAGGGTGCCCAACTGCCGCTGGGCCCGGGTCTCCAGCTGCGCCACCCGCCGGTCCAGCCCGGCGAACCGGCCCCAGAAGTCGTCCCAGCCAGCCTGCTCCAGGCCCCGGACCCGACGCGGGTCGACCGCCCGCTCCCGCTGGGCGAATCCGACCGGGATGGTGGCCTCGATCGCCGAGCGCAGCCCGGCCAGGTCGTCGGGCAGGTCCGCGGCGGTCAGCGAGGTGCGGACCGCCGACATGCCGCAGCCGATATCCACGCCGACCGCGGCCGGCGAGACGGCCTGCCGCATGGCGATGACCGAGCCGACCGTGGCGCCCTTGCCGAAGTGCACGTCCGGCATCACCGCGACGCCCTGCACCCAGGGCAGCGCGCCGATGTTGCGCAGCTGCCGGGCGGCCTGCGGCTCGATGGCGTACGGGTCGGTCCAGACCCGGACCGGTGCCCGGGTGCCGGCGAGGGGGGTGAACATCGTTCGTCTCCTAGCTGTGGTGGCTGGTTCACCGCCGAACGGTGACCGGAAAGTCGTCGCGGATCCGCCGCAGAGGGCCGGCGCCGCGGAGGTGACCGGATACGAAGAGGCCGCCGACCCTCACGCAGTGGGCGGCGGCACCTGAGCGCGTTGGCGTCAGGGTTGGCGCCGCCCGAGGACTGGCCGATTGAGGTGGCGGTACCGCGCGCCGGAGGGCGACGTGGCACCCGCACCTGGCGTACGCCAGGTGGCTTCGGTGCGGTCGCGCTGCGGCACGGCGTACTCCTCGGGGGTCTGGATCGGTCGATCTTGCGCCGACGACGCTAGGCGGGCTCGGGCCGGTCCGCAATGGATATTGCCGACCGGCCCGGTGCCTCCGGCTACCGGCCGGTCACCCGACGGGCGACGGCCAGCAGGTATTCCTTGCGGTCCAGCGGGTTGTGGTCCCAGCGGGGCCGGACCGGGGCCCGACCCCGGACCGGCCGGTACCTGTCGAACTCCGTCTCCAACACGCCCTCGCCGTGGGCCAGCCCCGGTAGCCGGCGCTTCAGCGCGTGCACCCGACCGGCCGGGACCTCCCCCCGCACCAGGTACGACCCGCCGTGCGCGGTGGTGCTGACCGGCACCGCGTCCAGCCGGGCCAGCGCCGGCAGCAGCGCGCCGAGCACGTCGGCCGGCGCCTCCAGCCGGAACCGGTGCACCGGCTCGTGCACCCGCGTGCCCGCCTCGGTGAGCGCGGCCATCAGCACCAGCGGCGTCAGGTTGCGGAAGTCCCCGGCGGTGCTGGACATGCTCTTGTCGAAGGTGCCGTGGGAGTGACTCTGCCGGGCCCAGTACCCGGAGTGGGTCATGGTCACCTCGCAGTCGGGGATCTGCCAGCCGTGTGGACCCTGGCGCAGCGTGCGGTGCACGGTCTCCTCGACGGCGGCGAAGAAAGCCGGCGGCATCGACCCCAGCTCGACACCGAGGCGGAACCGGACCCCGGCGCCCGCCGGGGCCGGCGCCACCCGCAGGCCGACGGTGGCCAGGAACGGATTCGGCGGTACGCCGATCAGCTCGACGGCCGCCCCGGTGCCGGCCAGCCGCTCCACACAGACCGTCGTGGTCTCCTCGAAGCCGACGGCCAGCCCGAAATCGTCGGCCAGGGTGGCCTCGATGACCTCCTTCTGCACCTCGCCGTAGAGCGAGACGGTGAGCTGCTGCTGACGGTCGTCCTGGCGCAGGTTGATCAGCGGTTCCTGCTCGGCGAGCTGGCTCAGCGCGGCGTGCACGGCGGCACGGTCGGCGGCCCGGGTCGGCACGACGACGGTCTCCAGCGTGGGCGGCGCGAACTGGCGATCCAGACCGGCCCGTCGCGGCGGCACACCGACCGGGTCGCCGATCCGGGCATCCGACAGCCCCCACAGCCGGGCGATGTGGCCCGCGCCGACCGACGGCACGGCGACGTCCGTCCCGTTGGCGACCACGCGCACGGCGGTGACCAGCGCCAGGTGCGCGCCCACGGGGAGTCGATCGCGGACGCGGATGGTGCCGGCGAAGAGCCGGACCAGGGCGATCTTCTCCCCGGCGGGGCCCCGCTCGATGGCGAAGACGGTGCCGGAGACGGGAGCGTCGGCGTCGCCCCGGCCGGCGGGCAGCAGCCCGGTGATCCCGCCGATCAGTTCGTGCACGCCGGCGCCCGTGATGGCGGAGCCGGCGAACACCGGCTGGACCAGCGCTCGCGCGGTCTGCGCGGCCAACGCACGGCGCAGCCGGGGGTACGGCAGTGCCGATTCGTCGGCCACCCAGGCGGCGAGCAACGCGTCGTCCCGCCCGGCGAGCAGGTCGAGCAGCCGGTCGGTGAACGTGGTGTCCCCACGGCCGTACGGCGTGCAGACGGCGTCGCGGGTGTCGGGCGCTCGCACCGCGCCCATCGCCACCACCGCCGGGCTCAGCTTCTCCGCGACGTCGCGGAGCACCCGCTCGGGGTCCGCGCCGGCGCGGTCCACCTTGTTCAGGAAGATCAGGGTGGGGATGCGCAACCGCCGCAGCGTACGCATCAGCACCCGGCTCTGCGGCTGGACGCCCTCCACCGCGGAGATCACCAGTACCGCGCCGTCGAGCACGCCGAGCACCCGTTCCACCTCGGCGATGAAGTCCGGGTGACCGGGTGTGTCGATCAGGTTGACCGTCACGTCGTCCACCACGAAGGAGACGACGGCGGACCGGATGGTGATCCCGCGTTGGCGCTCCAGCGCCAGCGAGTCGGTGCGGGTGCTGCCCGCGTCGACGCTGCCCAGCTCGTCGGTGACGCCGACGGTGTGGAGCAGCCGCTCGGTCAGGCTGGTCTTACCGGCATCGACGTGGGCCAGGATGCTGAGGTTCAAGGTCTTCACGCAGCGTCGTGTCCTTCGGGTTGATGACAGCTCCCTCGTGGTCGGACATCGACGTTGCGCGCATTGCCGCTCCTGAAGCCTCGTGGGTCGTTTCGAGCAGTTCAGCAACCCGCCGTGCGGGCCGGCAACCGATTTACCGCAGGCCCGGTGGCGTGTGACGATGCGGCGCATGCGAGCCGTGATCGTCGACGAGTTTGGTGCCCCACCCGAGGTACGGGAGGTTCCCGACCCGGTGCCGCCGCCCGGAGGTGCGGTCATCCGCGTCGAGGCGACGGGATTGTGCCGCAGCGACTGGCACGGTTGGTTGGGACACGACCCGGACATCCGCCTGCCGCACGTCCCGGGCCACGAGTTCGCCGGCGTCGTCGAGGCGGTCGGTGCCGGTGTGCGCGGTTGGCGGCCCGGCGACCGCGTCACCGCGCCCTTCGTCTGCGCGTGCGGGCAGTGCCCGCCGTGTCTCACGGGGGACCAGCAGGTGTGCGAGCGGCAGTCACAGCCGGGGTTCACCCACTGGGGCTCGTTCGCCGAGTACGTGGCGGTGCGCAATGCCGACGTCAACCTGGTCCGGCTCCCCGACGAGCTGGATCACCCGGCCGCCGCGGCGCTCGGCTGTCGCTTCGCCACGGCGTTCCGCGCCGTGGTCAGCCAGGGGCGGGTCGCCGCGGGCGAGTGGGTGGCGGTGCACGGCTGCGGTGGGGTGGGGCTCTCCGCCGTGATGATCGCAGCGGCGGGCGGCGCGCAGGTGGTGGCGATCGACGTCGCCCCCGGCGCGCTCGACCTGGCCGCACGCTTCGGAGCCACGGTCTGCCTGGACGGCAGCACCCGCACCGAACCCGGCACGGTGGCCGCGGCCGTTCGGGAGGCGACCGGCGGCGGGGCCCACCTGTCCCTCGACGCGTTGGGCAGCCCCGCCACCTGCACGGCTTCCATCGAGAGCCTGCGACGGCGCGGTCGGCACGTTCAGGTCGGGCTCCTGCCCGCCGCCCAGGGCCACCCGGCCCTGCCGATGGAGCGGGTGATCGCGTTCGAGCTGGAGCTGCGGGGCAGCCACGGGATGGCGGCGCACGCCTACCCGGAGCTGCTCCGGCTGGTCACCGCCGGGGTGTTGCGCCCCGCCGAACTGGTCACCCGCAGCATCGGCCTCGACGAGGTGCCCGACGCCCTGGCCACCATGGACCGACCGGCAGCCGGCGGGATGTGCCTCGTCCGCCCCCGGTGAACGGTACGGCCGCGGCGGTCCACGCGACGGTCAGCGTCAGCGGCCGGCAAGGAGGACAGTGAGCAACAACGGTAGGAGCAGTGCGGAAACCAGCAGCAGCACTCTCAGGCGGCCCGCACGCAGTTCGACCACGCGTCGCACCGGGCCGCCGAGCCGGGACGACCTGGATCTTGCTGCATGGGTCGCGGAGGACTCGGTAGCGGGGACGGGGCCGACGGCCATGGCGTTCCTCTCCTGATCGTCGATGTGCCCGCCGGGACGGCTGACGGTCAGCACGGTGTCCCGGTCCGGAGCTGGTCCAGGGATCGCTTCAACAGCCGGGAGACATGTATCTGCGACATTCCGACCTCGTTGGCGATGCCCCTCTGCGTCATGTGGCCGTAGAAGCGCAGCACGAGGATTCGACGCTCTCGCCGGGGCAGAGCAGCGAAGAGCGCTCGAAGCTCGTGGCGATCGTCCACCTGGTCGAAGCCAGGATCGACCCACCCGATGCGCTCGGAGGTGTCGAGGTTGTCGGCCCCGGGGCGCGGCGCGTCGAGAGACGCCAGACGATAGACCTGCGCGGCGGCGACGGCGGTCCGAATCTCTTCGACGCCTACCTCAAGGTGATCGGCGAGTTCCGCGACGCTCGGGTGGTGACCCTGCCGCTGCTCGAGCTCTCCGGTCACGGCACGGAGCCTGCCGTTCAACTCCTGGTCTCGGCGCGGCACCCGCATCGCCCAGGCCGCGTCGCGGAAGTGCCTGCGGAGAGCACCGAGAATGGTCGGCACCGCATAACTGTGGAACGGCACGCCTCGGTCGACGTCGAACCCGTCCACGGCCTTGACGAGCGCGAGAGCCGCGACCTGCGCCAGGTCGTCGTACGCCTCCCCGCGCCCGGCGTACCGCCCGGCCAAGCGGCCGGCCATCGGCAGGTCGTTCTCGATGATGCGGGCCCGCAGCGTGGCACGACCGGGATCATTGCAAGTCAGGGTGGCGAGCCGACGGAACAGCTGTTCGCGGGTCGCCGATACGTCGCCCTGGGAGCGGAGACGGGAAAAGGTGGTCGCGGTCGTGACAGGGATGACCATTGTGAATGCCCCTCAAGGGCCGGCGGCGGCGGAGATGGCGGCCACCGGGGGCTTGGGCGACAACCCCACCGTACGCCTGTTTCCCGGGGCGCGAACCGCCAGCGGTCGACCGGCGGGGCCCGATCACCGCAGGAGCACGCGTCGACACCGGCCTGAGCCGGCGGTCAGCCGAGCCGCCTGGCTGACGCTTCCGACACGAACTGCTCGGAACCATCGACGATCGCACGAGCCACGTCGGACAGCCGCCGGTTGTGGCTGCGGGCGGTGCCGCGCAGCAGCACGAAGGCTTCCCCCACGTCAACCTGGAGGCGCTCGGCGAGCACACCCTTGGCCTGCTCGATCAGGACCCGGCTGTTGAGTGCGGTCTGCAACTGTTCGGTGAGGATGTCGCGGCGGTGGATGGCGCGTTGCTGGAGCAGCCCGATGGTGGCCACGTCGGCCAGGGCCTGACCGATGCGGAGCCGGCCCTCGTCGAGAGCACCCGGCTGGACGTCGAAGAGGTTCAGTGCGCCGATCACCTCGGATCTCAGGCGCATGGGCAGCGCGTGTACCGACGCGAACCCCGCCTCGGCCGCGGCGGCCGTGAACCGGGGCCACTGGCCGGCGGCAGGCAGGTCGGCGACCGACACAGGCTGACCGCTGCGGAAGCAGTCCACACAGGGCCCCTGGTCGGTCTGCAACTGGAACAACTCCAGCAGCCGGGTGCGTTCGGAGGAGGCGGCCACCACCTGCAGGGTCCTCTGCTGGTCGGTCAGCAGCAGCCCGACCGCCGAGACGCCCAGCAGTTGGACACATCGTTCGGTCAGCACATGCAGGAACTCGATCACGTCGAAATCGTCGACGAGTGTGTCGGCCATCTCCACGAAGACGTCGGACAACTGAATCTCGGCCATGTCAATCACCCTCGTCGTAGCGTAAGTCCGTCGAGTCGAAACGCAGTCGACGGGCGACGACGTCCCCGGCCACATCCCGCAGGCGCCGGTCGTGCGAGTAGGCGAAGGCGCGTAACCGGATGAGCGCCACCGCGGCGGTCACTCCCAGCTGGACCGTGATCATCCCGGTGGCCTGGTGCACCTCGGGATGCTGCAGACCGACCCGCTCCGGCCGGCCCTCGCCCTGGGTCGCCCGGTGGCGCCGACCTCCGTCGAGCAGTACCGCGCAGGCCGTGTCCGCCAGCACCAGCGCGTCGGCCAACTGATCGTCGTCGAGCCCGCCGGCGCGCGTTCGGTAGAGGTCCAGCACACCGAGGCGGATCCCGCCGACCTGGAGCGGCAGTGCGAACACCGCGTGGATTCCGGCGAGCAGCGCCGCCGGGGCGAACACGGGCCAGCGGGCCAGACATTCTGGTGCTGCCAGGTCGACCACCAGATCCGCACAGCCACCGGTGATCGCGTCCACGCACGGACCCTCACCGAGGGTGAGCGTCAACTCCTCCAACTCCGACGCGGTCGGGTCGCTGGCGCACAGCACCTCCCGTGGAGTGGCGTGCAGCGTCACGGCGACGGCTGCGGAGTTGACGCCGGTGGCCGAGACCGACGCGGCGCAGACGTGGTCGACCTCGATCGTCCCGCCACGGGCCACGTCGACGACCAGCGTCCACAGCCGGGCCCTGCGGGTGGAGTTCATCGATCCGCCGTACCGGCCGCGGTCCCGCGCTCGTGCACAGCTGGCTCCGACCCGACCGTCCTGCGCGGACATTCGTTCTGCGGCCAACCGGAAACCCGGGCGACACCCCAGACCCTACTCCCGGCCGGCCCGGTCTCCCCCCGCCGGCGTGGAGCACGAAGGCCTTGGCCGGCGCGATCGCCGCCAGGGCAGGCTGAGGCGTACGATGACAGTTGTCGCTCGAGACCCCGGTGGCTGACATTTCGCCACGTGCGGGCGAGCCCGCCGACCGAGCCGCCGGTCAATCGCCCGTCGACCCGCATCGACCGCTCCGAGGTCCCCTCCCGTCGCACCGACGTTCCGGGCCGCGGCACCTCGTCACACGCCTGCCATCGCCCATGCCTGCGCTGGCTCCCCACGGCATCCAGGCATGTCGGCTGTTGGAAGGCGGCGGGCTGTGCTGACCCCACCGGAGAACCACCCTGACCCGGCTCCCCCGCCCGCCACGGCACCCGCGACAGCCGATCGGGGCATGACCACCGCCGCCGACCCGACCGGCCTCAGGCACGCACCCGACGTACGCACCGCCGCACCGGCCCCGCGGGGCCCGACCACGGCGACCGGCTCCGACGTGTACGAGGTGTGGGACAACGAGGGCGGCAGCCCCGCGTCAGGTGGCGCTCACCAGAGCCACCACGAAGTCAGCACCGGTGCCCACCCGGTCGTGGAGACCGTGACGATGCCAGCCGTCCGACGCGTCACCGACGAACCCGAACCCGGGGCCACGCCGATGCCCGTGCGCTGACCGCGCGGGACCCCGCGTCGGTCAGTCGGTCGCCGTGCGGGAGAACGTCTCGAGTTGTACCGGCGGCTCGGCTCCCAACGCGACGGCGAGTTCGTGACCGAGGTGAGCGTCATAGGTGCAGTGAAGATTCGGCGTGGGACCGTTGATCTCGCGGAGCCGTTCCGCGGCCCGGCGGGCGGCGATCGCGCTCACCCAGGCCATGCCGTCGGGATGGCGGCAGCCGGAGACCGGCGCGAGCCGCCACACCTCGACGAACACCGCCCGGGTCACCGCCACGGCGAGCGCCGGGCTGCCGAGGCTCGCACTCACCTGGGCGAAGACAGCGCGAACGAGACGCCGGTAGAAGCGCCGGAAAGCGGCCTGGTCGCGGGCGGCGATCCGCGTGACGAGATCATCGACGGATTCCGGGCCCGGCACGACGCAGATGGGCTGAACAGGCATCCGATGCTCCTGGTGGTGTGCCTGCGGTCGGGGCACCACCGGGGACCAGGGCGGCTGCTACGTCTCTCACCCTACGCCACCGGTCAGGTCACGGAGCGCATGGAGCCGTCCGCATTTCACCGCCGGCAACGCTGCTGGATCCAGTGCGGCCCCCCGCGACCTGGCGCGGCCCCACCTGTGGCTCCGGTGGGGCCGCCTTCTGCCAAAGCCTGGCCGGTCCTACCTGAGCCAGGCGGCGCGTCGCACCCACGGGATCCGGTCCCAGACCGCGCCGAGTCCGAGGGTGCGGCCGGCACCCAGCAGGGCCAGGACGATCAGCACGGCGGCATAGATGAGATGGTCGTCCAGGAACGGATTGCTGGCCGGCGGAAGGACCGCGGTCCACATCATGAGGGTCAGCAGCGCGCCGCCGCCAGCCGCAAGCCGCATCGCGACGCCCAGGATCAGCGCGCCGCCGATGGCGAGCAGAGCGCCCATGAACAGCAGGTCGGTCAGGCCGGTGCCGGCGATCGAGTGGTAGAACCCCGCGAACGGGCCCTCAGTGGCGGACCCCAGGAACCCCTGTGTCGGGCTGCCACCGTTGATCCAGGACTTCGCGGCGGTCGTCTCATGCCCCAGGCCGAACGCCTTGTCGAGAAACGCCCACAGGAAGATCCAGCCCAACGCGAGCCGGATGCCCCCGAGCAGGTAGCGCACCGGCGCGCTCAGGTGTGGGCCAACGTCTGTCCTGGCGGTCGGTGCCGATCCATGGTGGGTGGCGGTGCCCGTCGGCGTGACCGGCTCTCGCGGAAGGTGGCGCCCGGTGATGTCCGGTGCGAGCCCGGCGCTCGGCGCTGAGGTGCGAATGGTGCCGTTGTGGTCCTTGGCGATGTAGGCCATCGCGCTCACATTCCTTCGGATGCTCATGGAGCAGTCCCACGGCGGGAAGGGCCATGGGCTCTTCAGGGGGATCTGATCGGCTCGAGGGCGGATCGGCGGTGGCGGGCGGTCAGCCACCGGGGGCCCGAGCGACGTCCTCATCTTACGCGCGGTCAACAGAAAAGGCGCCGCACGTGCGCCGTCCGCCGGCGGCTCTCAGGCAGGCTGGAGGTCGACGGCTGCGGCGCCGACGATGGCCCTGGCACCGTCGTGCTGCACGTAGCCGACCACCGAGGCCTGTCGATGATCAAGATCGGGCGGCACCTCCACCTCCACCCGCCCACGATCGGCGTCCAGACCCACCGACGTGAAGGCGCGCACCACGTTGTCCTGACGCAGCGTCCGGCCGGCGTTCTCACCCCGGGCGATCTCGCTCACCAGGCCGCGTTGCACCACCGCCACGTTCAACACCGCCTTCTCCGGCGGTGGACCGGTCCGATAGTCAACCGCCACCCGGTGTGCACCGGCGCCGGCGTCGAGCGACAGTTCCAGCGGCGTGGTGGCCACCGACGCGAGGGCCGCCACGATCGCGCTCGTCGCCTTTCCACGATCGGAACCGACGAACTCCACGCTGCCGTTGACGACCATCTGCGGGGTGTACAGGCCCCCCAGGCCGAAGGCGCGGGCGTACGCGTCCTGCCGAGCGCTGTACGCAGCGTCCGCGAACCGGTCCGGCCAGCCCAGGTAGTCCCAGTAGTCGACGTGGAAGCCGAGCGCGAAGACCGGTTCTCCCCGCTGTCGGGCGTCCTGCTCGATATCGGTCAACGCCTCCTCCGCGGGCGGGCAGCTGTTGCAGCCCTGGGAGGTGAACAGCTCCACGACGGCGAAGCCGCCGTCCGCCGAGCCGGCACTCGACCCGCTGCGCGCTGGTTCCGTCATGGCGCGTCGTCCCTCCGTCGGTCCTGCTGGCCGCTCTGCGATTCCCGCTCCGGCCGCGACCATGCCCGGCGATCCGAGGTCACGCCAGCGGCGGTTGATCACGACGGGCGCCGGGATTCGGGGAGGATGTCCAGATAGTGCGGGTTCGACATGACGCCGAGGATGTTGCCGAACGGGTCGATCACCGAGGCGGTGACGAAGCCGGTCCCCGAACCGCGCTCGGTGATCGGCTGGTGCTCGCGGGCGCCGGCGGCCAGCAACTCCCGTACGGCGGCGGCCAGGTCGTCCACGTGCCAGTAGAGGATGCTGCCGCCCGGCGCCTCCGGCACGTCGCCAGCGTAGCGACGGTCGATGAGGCCCAGCTCGTGCTGGTAGTCGCCGAGGCGGAACTCGTAGTACGCCGGGCGGCCCTCGCCGTCGCGGACCACGAAGTAGGGCTCGACGCCGAGCAGGTCGGCGTACCAGTTCTTCGCGGCATCCAGGTCGGCGGCCCAGAAGCTGACGGTGGCCATTCCACGCAACTGCATGATCTCGTCCCCTCGTCGGTGTCGGTGTCGAACGGAACGCTACGGGCGATTGCGGAAGGCTTGCTTCCGCAATGCCTGACAGACTTGTCGGCATGCTGGAGACCTCGGTGCGACTGCTGCGCCTGCTCGCCCTGTTTCAGGGCCGCCAGGACTGGTCCGGCGCCGACCTGGCCGAGCGTCTGGCGGTCAGCACGCGCACCGTGCGCACCGACGTCGAACGGCTGCGCGTCCTCGGCTACCGGGTCGAGTCACGGCCGGGTGCCGCCGGCGGCTACCGGCTCGGCGCCGGGTCCGCGCTGCCGCCGTTGCTGCTCGACGACGACGAGGCCGTGGCGGTGGCCGTCGGCCTGCGGGCGGCCGCGTCCGGCTCGGTGCGTGGCATCGAGGAGACCTCGCTGCGCGCGCTGGCCAAGCTGGAGCAGGCGCTGCCGGCCCGACTGCGGCACCGGGTGGACGCGCTGCGCACGGCGACCGTCTCCGCCGCGGCCGGCGGGCCGACCGTGGACGCCGGGACGCTCACCGCCGTCTCCACGGCGGTGCACCGCCGGGAGCGGCTGCGCTTCGACTACGCCGGACACGACGGCAGGGCCACCGTCCGCGACGTCGAGCCGTACCGACTGGTGTACACCGGACGGCGCTGGTACCTGCTGGGCTGGGACACCGACCGGGACGACTGGCGTACCTTCCGCGCCGACCGGATCCGGCCCCGGGTACCGACCGGTCCCCGCTTCACGCCCCGGGAGCCGCCGGGTGGCGACGCGGTCGCGCACGTGCTGCGCGGCGTCGGCTCGACGGCCTGGCGGCACCCCGCCCGGGTACGCCTGCACGCCCCCGCCGCGCGGATGGCGGAACGGATTCCCACCACCGCCGGCCTGCTGGAGGCGGTCGACGAGCGGACCTGTCTGCTGCACACCGGCGGGGAATCGCTGGCCAACCTGGCCGGCTTCCTCGGCACCCTGGACGTGGACTTCGACGTGCTCGACCCGCCCGAGCTGGGCGCGCTGCTGCGTGACCTGGCCGCCCGCTACGCGCGGGCGGCCAGGTCGACACCCTAGGGCTGCTGGACCAGGCGGAACGACTGCGCCGCGGTTCCGTTGCAGGCGTACTGGATGAGTTGGACGCTGTCGGCGGTGGATGCCCCGGGCACGTCGAGGCACTTGCCGCTGTGCCGGTTGACCAGCCGGTAGTAGCCCCCGCCCTCCGCATCGGCCCGCCACTGCTGGTTGGCGCCGCCACTGTAGGACCAGAGCTGGATGCGCGCGGAGTCGGCGGTCGACACGTTCGTCACGTCGAGCACCTGGGCACTGTTGTTGCGGTTGTTGATCCGCAGGTAGCCGCCGCTGGTCGGCGCGAACTGGTACTGCTGGGCAGCGCTGTTGTTGCAGGCGTACTGCTGGATGACGGTGCCGTTCGCGCTGCCCGCGGCCCGCGCGTCCACGCACTTGCCGCTGCCCCGGTTGACGACGGTGTGCCAGGCGGTCGGCGAGATCGGGCCGCCGGTGGCGGTCGGCGTGGGCGTCGGGGTGGCGCCGGCCCCGGCGAGCCAGTGCAGCCCGTCGATCAGCAGCCGGTTCTGCTGCTCGCTGTCGAAGGTGGACGACAGCCCGGTGTTGCTGCCGTAGTCCATCGCGTTGTGGCCGAAGTTGGCGTAGAGCATCTTGTAGCGCTTGTTGCTCCACACGATCGGGTAGTAGCCGCCGTACCAGGACTGGTTGGGGTCGGTGCCGACCGGGAAGCTGGACGCGTCGATCGAGGCGAGGATGTCGATGTCGGGGTTCTGCCGCAGGTCGTTGTTCCAGGAGTACCACTCGCTGATCGACGAGGCGAACGTCGCGGGCAGCGCGCGGGTGGCCGGGTGGGTGCGGTTGTCGGTGCGCAGCGTGACCCGGGTGGGGCCCCAGGTGTTGGACCGGAAGGCGCCGGTGCCGAGGAAGGTGTTGTAGTACCAGCTCCAGCTCGACGGGTCGGTGTTGAACGCCGTGACGTGGAAGCCCAGCCACGCCCCGCCGTTCTGCACGTACTGCTGGAACGCGGCACGCTGCGCGGCGGGCGGCGCGTCGTCGAGGAACATGACGACCTGGTACTGGGCCAGGTTGGCGGTGTTGAGCAGGCTCCAGTTGGTGGTCGACTCCCAGGAGAAGCCGTACTGGGCGGCCGCCTTCGGGAACCACGCCCGGGCGTCCTTGACGAAGTCGATGTGCGCGGCGTCGTAGGTGCCGTTGTAGAAGGCCAGGACCCGGAACGTCGGAGCGGCCTGCGCCGTGCGGGTGGCGTTGACGGCGAGGCCGGCGGTCACCGCGACGACCAGGGCGACCAGCAGCGAGATGATCCGTCGGGTACGGGAGGAGAGTTGTGTGATCACCTGATCGCCCTTCGGTGGTGGCGTGGGGACGCACGTCGACCCGAAACCTTCTGTTCACAAGGTTTACAGATTGATGAAAGGTTATGTTCCTCGGCTGTGCGCGTCAATCACGAGCCCACGGCTGCGGTGGGATCGGCGCAGCAGCGGGTACCCGGATGAGATGACCAGCCCGGACACGGTGGACGTCGACCAGCCACTCGCGGTGGACGTGCCGGCGGCGCCGCACGACGCCAGCGGGGAATGGGTCGCGACCCGGGACCTGGCCGGGCTGGCCCCGGCGGCCCGACCCGCACGCCGCTGGACGCCGGGCCGGGTGGTCGCCACCCCGGCCGCGCTGGAACATCCGCACGGCCAGCGGATCGTCGACCGCGTGCAGGCGCTGGGCATCGAGGTGGAGCGGCTGCGCGCCAACCGACTCACCGGCGTGCGGGGGCGCACCGACCGGGAGACGTACGCGCGCGCGAAGGGGACCATGGCGATCGTGGTGAGCCCGCCGTCGCGGCGCGACCTGCAACCCATCGCGCCCAGCGCGGACTGGCGGGTCGATCTCGCCGAGGGCTGCCCAGCGCACTGCCAGTACTGCTACCTCGCCGGGTCGCTGTCCGGCCCGCCCGTGACCCGGGTGTACGCGGACCTCGACGACATCCTGGCCGGGCTGGCGGCGTACGCCGGACGGGGCACGGTGACCAGCCGCAACGCGCGACGCGCCGACGAGGGCACCACCTTCGAGGCGTCCTGCTACACCGACCCCCTCGCGCTGGAGCACCTGACCGGGAGCTGGCGACGGGCGGTGGAGCACTTCGCCGGCTGGGACGCGCCGGTACAGCTGCGCTGGACCACCAAGTACGCCGACGTGGCGGGCTTCGTGGGGCTGCCGCACGCCGGGCGGACCCGGGTCCGCTTCAGCGTCAACTGCGCCCCGGTGGCCGAGCGGTTCGAGGGCGGCACGGCCCGGGTGTCGGACCGGTTGGCCGCGTTGCGCCGGCTCGCCCTGGACGGCTACCCGGTCGGGCTGACCATCGCGCCGATCATGGCGGTGCCGGACTGGCCGGAGCGCTACGGCGACCTGCTGGACCTCGTCGCCGCCGCGGTCAACGGGGTGCCCGCGCTGGACCTGACCGCCGAGCTGATCACCCACCGGTTCACCCCGGGCAGCAAGGAGGTGCTGCTCGGCTGGTACCCACGGACCCGGCTGGAGATGGACGAGGAGTCCCGCAGCCGCAAGTACGGCAAGTTCGGGGCGGTCAAGTACGTCTACCCGCGCGACACCATGGCCCAGCTGCGCGGCTGGTTCGAGGCCGAACTGGCGGCCCGGGTGCCGGCCTGCCGGATCCTCTACTGGACCTGACGTCCCCCACCGGTGGCCTCAGACGCCGACGGTGCCGTCGATGCCCTCGCGCAGGAAGTCGGCGTGGCCGTTGTGCCGGGCGTACTCGTGGATCAGGTGCAGCATCACCAGCCGCAGCGACACGTCCTCGCCGGAGCGGGCGTTGTGGCCGGTCACGTCCAACGACGGCGCCGCCCGCTCGATCCGGCGGGCATGCTCGACCTCGCGCTGCCAGGCGTCGAACGCCTCGGCGCGCGTGGCCGAACTGGCGTCGTACGCCCGCTGGAAGTCGCCGCTGTCCGACCAGACCAGTCCGATGTCCTCGCCGTCGATCACCCGGCGGAACCAGGCGCGTTCCACCTCGGCCAGGTGCCGGACCAGGCCGAGCAGGGACAGCGTCGAGGGCGGCATCGACTGCCGGCGCAGCTCCTCGTCGGAGAGGCCCTCGCACTTGAGGGCCAACGTCGCGCGGTGGAAGTCGAGGAAGGCGCGCAGCGTCTCCCGCTCGTCGCCCGTCACCGGTGGGCCGATCCGTTCGGTGGTCACCGCACTCCCCCTCCGCCTCGGCGGCACCGGTCGTCCGCCGACCTGATCATGCCTGACGCCGGGGCGCCACCGACCGGGGCGTCAGCCGATCGAGGAGCGGGCCACCGGCGCGGCGAAGTAGGTGTCCGGGTACGTCTCGTCGCGCAACTTGTAGTGCCACCACTCGCGGTCGTAGTTGACGAACCCGGCGTCGGCCATCAACCGTCGCAGCAGATGCCGGTTGTCCCGGGCCGCCCCGGTGATCCGCGGGTCGTCGGTGTGCGCCCGCGCGTCGAAGCAGTCGAAGCCGGTGCCCATGTCGATGCTGTTGTCGGGGAAGCGCTGCCCGCGTGGCGCGGTGCAGGCGACCAGCGGCTGCCCGGCGACGTACGGGGGTTGGCTGGCGGCGGGTTGGTCGACCAGGGTCAGGTCGACGGTGCCACCCCGGCTGTGCGAGGTGGGCGCACCGATGTAGCCCTCGGCGAAGAGCCGGCTCTTGGCCACGTCCGGATAGAACTCCGCCTTCGTCTGCTGCTCGCCGGGGCGCTTCGCCCAGGCCACGAAGTCGTCCACGGCCGGCTGCGGGCGGTAGCAGTCGTACACCTTGAGGCTGTGCCCGCCGGCCAGCGCGGCGTCCTGCACCCGGCGCAGCGCCTGCGCCGCCTTCCGGGTGAGCAGGCAGAGCGGTTCGGCATACCCGGTGATCGGGCGGCCGACGAAGTTGTGCGCAGTGGCGTACCGGATGTCGGCCTGGATGCGCGGGTCGAACTCGGTGAGCACCACGAACCCCGGCAACCTGGCGGCGCCGGAGGCGCGCGGGCTCGGGCTCGGACTGGGGCTCGGGCTCGGGCTCACCGGCGCCGGCCGGGAGACGGCCGACGCCGGCTGCGAGCCGACCGGCGCCGGTCGGGGTTCCGGCTGCGAACAGCCGCCGAGCAGCGCGACGAGCGCGAGCACGGCGGCGCCGCCCACTTGCCCTGACCTGCGCACGCGTCCTGTCTATCAGCCCCGGCCGGGCCTCCGCGTCGGATCAGGCCGGCCCGGCGACGCTGAGCAGCGGATGCATCCGCCGGGTGTGGTCGACCCGGCGCACCGGCCCGGTCAGCGCGACGGTCGCCACCAACCGGGGTTCGGTGCTGGACGAGGCCAGGCGCAGCTCCAACTCGCCCGGCTCCACCACCCGCCGCCCGTCGCGCCCGGTGAACGAGAACACGTCGGCCGGTACGGTCGCCTCGATCCGGCAGGACGCGCCGGGATCCAGCGGTACCCGCAGGTAGCCGATCAGTCGCTGCACCGGTTGCACCACCGAGGCCACCGGGTCGTGCGCGTAGAGCTGCACCACCTCGCTGCCCCACCGGGTGCCGGCGTTGCACAGCGTGAAGGCCAGCCGCAGCTCGCCGTCGGTCTGCGTCACCGCCCGCTCCACGATCAGCTCGGACCAGTCGAAGCGGGTGTAGCTGAGCCCGTGCCCGAAGCCGTACGCCGGGGTGGGGTCGAGGTTGGAGACGTCGCTGGCCTGACCGAGCCGGGCAGCGAGGTACGTGGTGGGCTGGCCGCCGGGGCTGCGGGGCACGCTCACCGGCAGCCGCCCCTGCGGCTCGACCCGCCCGCTGAGCAGCCCGGCGAGCGCCGAGGGGCCCTCCTCGCCAGGGAAGAAGGACTGCACGATGGCCGCCGCCTCGTCGACCGCCCGGCCCAGCGCGTACGGCCGGCCGGCGATCAGCGTGACCACCACCGGCGTGCCGGTGTCCAGCAGGGCATCGAGCAACCGCTGCTGCGCGCCGGGCAGGGCCAGCGACTCGGCGTCACAGCCCTCGCCGCTGGTGCCCCGGCCGAAGAGCCCGGCCCGGTCACCGAGGGCCGCGATCACCACGTCCGCTTCCCGGGCCGCCGCGACGGCAGCGGCGAGCCCGGCGGTGTCCGGGCTGTCGATCCCCACGCCCACCTCGACGACCACCTCGCTGGCCGGGAACTCGCCGGCCAGCGCCTGCGCCAGGGTGGGCAGCTCGATCCCGACCGGCTCCCGCGGGTGGCGGGAGCCGACGTGCACCGGGAACGAGTAGCAGCCGAGCGCCGCCGTCGGGCTTGCGCCCTGCGGGCCGATCACCGCGATCCGCGCCGGCCGGACCAGCGGCAGGGTGCCGTCGTTGCGCAGCAGCACGACGGCCCGCTCGGCCACCTCGCGGGCGAGCGCCCGGTTGACCGGTGGGTCCAGGTCGACGGTGCCGCGCAGCGCGTCCGGGTCGGTGAGGTCGGCGCCGCGCAGTGCCGGCGGCACCGGATTCCACTCCGGGTCGAGGAGCCCGAGCTGCGCCTTCTGCAGCAGCACCCGGCGCACCGCCCGGTCCACCAGCGCCTCCGGTACCTGCCCGGCCGCGAGCGCGGCGTGCAGCGGCGGCCCGAAGGTCTTCACCGTAGGCAGCTCGACGTCCACCCCGGCGGCGAGCGCCGTCCCAGCCGCCTCGCCCCAGCTGCCGGCCACGCCGTGCAGGGTGTGCAGGAAGGCGATGCCGAAGTAGTCGGCGACCACCGTGCCGGTGAACCCCCAGGTGTCCCGGAGCAGGCCGGTAAGCAGTTGCTCGTCGGCCGCCGACGGCATCCCGTCGGTGTCGGTGTAGGCGTGCATCACCGACCGGGCACCGCTCTCGCGGACCGCCATCTCGAACGGCACCAGCATCACGTCGGCGCGCTCGCGCGGGCCCATGCCGACCGGCGCCAGGTTGCGTCCGGCCCGCGAGGCGGAGTAGCCGACGAAGTGCTTGAGGGTGGCCACCACGCCCGCCGACTCCAGCCCCTGGATGTACGCGGTGGCGACGGTGCCCACCAGGTAGGGGTCCTCGCCGACGGTCTCCTCGACCCGGCCCCAGCGGGCGTCGCGGACCACGTCGAGCACCGGTGCCAGCCCCTGGTGCACGCCGAGGCGACGCAGGTCGGCGCCGATGGTGGCGGCCATCCGCCGGATCAGTTCCGGGTCGAAGGTGGCGCCCCAGGACAGCGGCACCGGGTACGCGGTCGCGCCCCAGGTGGCGAAGCCGGCCAGGCACTCCTCGTGGGCCAGCGCCGGGATGCCGAAGCGGTTCGCGGCAGTGATGCGCTGCTGGGTACGCAGCAGCGACAGCGCGCCGAGCGCCGGGTCGACCGGCGCGGTGCCGAACGGCCGGGTGAGCTGCCCGAGCCCGGTCTCCAGCAGGGCGTCGAGGTCGACCGGTTCCTCCATGTCGTGCTGGTACGGGGCGACCTCACCCCCGTCGGCGGACGCACCGACCCACACGCCGTAGAGCTGCGCCACCTTCTCCGCCAGCGTCATGGCGGCGACCAGGGCGTCGACCCGGGTGGTGAGGTCCCGGGTCGGGTCCTTCCAGATCGCGCTGCCTCGTTCGATGTCCAGGGTCACGTTGTCGGTCACTTTCCTCCGACGCCCATCAGCCCCTGCACGAGGGCCCGGCGCGCGAACAGGTAGACGAGCAGGACGGGCACCATCGACAGCACCACCGCGGCGAGCAGCCCGGGGATGTTGATGCCGTGCTCCGTTTGGAAGTTGTAGAGGCCCAGCGTGATGACCTTGGTGGAGTCGGACTGGGTGAGGATCAGCGGGAAGAGGAAGCCGTTCCAGGCCTGCAACGCGGAGAACACCGCGATGGTGGAGACACCACCACGCGACAGCGGCAGCACCAGTCGCAGGAACACCCGCCCGGGTGAGGCGCCGTCGATGGCCATCGCCTCGTACAGGTCGGGGGTGATGTCCCGCATCACGCCGCTGAGGATCAGCGCGCAAACCGGCAGGGAGAACGCGGCGGTGGGCAGGATGACGCCGATCAGGTTGTCGTAGAGGCCGGCCTTGCTGATCAGGTAGAAGATCGGCACGACGACCGCCTGCGCGGGGATGGCCAGGCCGAGCAGGAAGAGCCGGAACACGCCGCCGGTGAGCCGGCTGCGGCTGCGGACGATGGCGTACGCCAGTGGCGGCACGAGCAGCAGCACGATCGCCACCACGCTGACCGTCACGACGACGGTGTTGAGGAAGTACCGGCCGAAGCCCTCGGAGAAGGCGCCGGTGTAGTTGTCCAGGGTGAAGGTGTCCGGCGGCGAGAGTGGGCCGTTCTGGCTGTAGCCGGCGCGGGTCTGCACCGTGATGGCGACCATCACGAGGATCGGCAGGCCCACCAGCAGCAGCCAGAGCGCAGAGCCCATGCCGGCGATCCAGTTGGGACGGTGCCGGGTCACAGGCCCTCCATCGTGCTGCGCATCTTGTCGTATCCGGAGACCCGCACGACGACCAGCGAGATGAGCGTGGCGACCAGCACGAGCAGCAGCGCGATGGCCGCGCCGGCGCCGAAGTCGAAGCTTCGGAACGCCTGCTCGTACATGTAGTAGGCGGTGATCGTGGTGTCGGTGCCCGGCCCGCCCTGGGTGAGGATCAGGACGGTGTCGAAGGTGGTCAGCCCGCCGACCACCATGAGCACCACCGAGGTGATCATGGCGTTGCGCAACTGCGGCAGGGTCACGTGCCGGAACTGACCCCACCGCCCAGCCCCGTCGACCTCGGCCGCCTGGTAGAGCACCGCCGGGACGGCCCGGGCCGCGCCCTGGTAGATCAGCGCGTGGAACGGGATGAACTGCCAACTGCCGACGAAGACCAGCACGGCGATCGCCCCGGTCCGGCTGCCGAAGAGGTTGCCGTCACCGAACAGCCAGCGGGCCTGCCCCGGCACCCCGAAGTTCGGGTCCAGCAACGCCCGCCAGAGCACCGAGACGGCGGTGGCGGACAGCAGCAGCGGCAGGAAGTAGATAGCGGACAGCACCGCCCGGTTGCGCTGGCGCCCGGCCGCCCAGACCCCGATGAGCAGACTCATCGGGGTCTGCACGGCGACGCCCAGCGCGGTGAGCAGCACGCTCAGCCAGAGACTCTGGATCATCGTGGGGTCGGCGGCGAGGCGCCGCCAGTTCGCCAGGCCGACGTACTCGGCCGACCCGATCCCGCTCCAGCTCATGAAGGAGAGGGCCACGACGAGCACCAGCGGCACGATGGCGAAGAAGCCGAAGAAGAGGGTGGCGGGCAGGGCCCAGGCGAAGCCCGGGCGGCCGTGGGTGGCGCCGCCCGAGCGTCGTCCGGACCGGCGCTCCCCCGCCACCAGGCGGGGAGCAACGGTGGTGGTGGCCATGGGTGCTCCGCCGTCAGCCGGCCTGCAGGGACTGCATGGACGTGATGAAGCCCTTCGCGTCCAGCCGGCCGTTGAGGTACTGCTGCACCGCCTGGTGGATGGTGGTGGTCGCGGCCGGCGGGTAGGCCTGGTCCCAGGAGAGCTGGAACGACGGCGCCTGCTTGACCAGGTCGAACTGGAACTTCGAGTACGCCGGGTTGGTGGCGGTGTCGAGGAACTTCTCGGTGTTGGTGGTGGTGGGCAGGTTGCCGATGGCCAGCTGCGCCTTGACGAACTCGTCGGAGTACTGCAGCTTCAGGAACTCCGCCACCGCCTCCGGGTGCTTGGTCTTCTTCAGCACCGAGTAGAAGTTGTTGGTGTTGCCGACCACGTTGCGGGGGTCGCCCTTGCCACCGGGGACGCTCGGGAAGGCGGTCCAGCCGAGATCCTTGGCCGCGAAGGCGGGGTTGGCGTCGTTGTGGGTGGAGTAGTTCCAGGAGCCCATCAGCTCGAAGCCGGCCTTGCCGCTGGAGATCAGCGCGGGCGAGCCACCGTCGGTGAACTTCACCGAGTCGAAGTTGGTGCCGAAGGCGCCGGCGTCGACCAGTTGGCGCAGCAGCTCCAGCGCCCGCCGGCTGTCCGGGCTGTCCCAGGCGCTCTTGTCGCCGCCGAGGGCCTTGGCGAACAGCTCCGGCCCCGCCACCCGGTCGTAGAGGTACTGGTACCACATCTGGGTGGGCCACTGGTCGCCGCCGCCGAGGGCGATCGGGGTCTTCCCCTTGCCCTTGAGGGTGCGCACCGCGGCGAGCAGCTCGTCCCAGGTCTGCGGCGGGGTGATCCCGGCATCGGCGAGCACCTTCTTGTTGTGGAACAGCAGCACCGGCTGGGTGCCGCGCATCGGCACCCCGTACGCCTTGCCGTCCACCACGCCGGTGTGGAAGACCGAGGGCAGGAAGTTGTCCTTCAGGCCGGGGTCCTTGGCGATCATGTCGTCGAGCGGCATCAACAGGTCGGCCTTGACGAACGGCGTGATGCTGCCGCCGCCCCAGTTGAAGAAGATGTCGGGCGCCTGGTTTGTGTTGATGATGGTCTGCAGCTTGGTCTGGTAGTCGGCGCCGGGGATGGTGTCCAGCACGGCCTTGACCTTGGAGGTCTTGTTGAACGTCTCGACCAGCTGCGTCTCCACCTTGTTGGTGGCGTCGCCGTAGACCAGGACGTGGATCTCGTCGGCGTCACCGGCGGAGTCACCGCCGCCGCAGGCGGCCAAGGGCAGCGCCAGGGCGAGGGCGGCGCCGACCGCGACGGCCCGGGCGAGCCGGGTGCGAACTGTCATCATCGAGCCCTTTCGTGGTGGGGGAGGTGGTGGGGGACGCCGGTCGCCGGGCGGCGACGGACAGGGTGTCGCGCACCGCCTGGTACGCGACCGGGCTGGAACTCCCGGCGCGACAAGGCAGCGAAAGGTGACCGATAACTTCCGGAACATTTCCGTAACTGTGGCGAACGCTAGAACCGACCTGCCGTGTCGTCAACCCCCGTCGGTGGGGCAAGATGGCGCATGGAACGGGCACGCCGTTCCGAAACACTGGGTTGGCGACGACGGGCGGTCGCACTTCCCGAGCGGTGAAGGAGACGCGGGTGGACGCGGACGACGGACGCAGGGTGACCATCACCGCGATCGCGCGGGAGGCCGGAGTTTCGGTGCCCACCGTGTCGCGGGTGCTCAACGGTCGCTCCGACGTGGCTCCGGGCACCCGGGAACGGGTCGAGGAACTGCTGCGCCACCACGGCTACCGACGCCGCAACAGCCGCAGCGTCCACCGCGCCGGCCTCGTCGACCTGGTCTTCAACGACCTGGACAGCCCCTGGGCCGTGGAGATCATCCGGGGGGTGGAGGACGTCGGGCACGGCGCTGGTGTCGGCACCGTGGTCTCCGCGATCCACCGGCAGCCCACCGCCGCCCGGCAGTGGCTGCAGAACCTGCGCACCCGGGCCACCGACGGCGTCATCTTCGTGACCTCGCACCTGACCCCGCCGCTGCACGCGCAGTTGCGCCGCCTGAACGTGCCGGTGGTGGTCGTCGACCCGGCCGGCGTGCCGGCCCTCGACGTACCGACAATCGGCGCCACCAACTGGGCCGGCGGGCTCGCCGCCACCGAGCACCTGCTCTCGACCGGGCACCGGCGCATCGGGTTCGTGGCCGGGCCGACGCACCTGCTGTGCAGCCGGGCCCGGCTCGACGGCTACCGGGCCGGGTTGGAGGCGGCCGGGGTGCCGGTGGACGACGCGCTGGTGCGCCCCGGCGACTTCTACCACGCCTCCGGGTTCGCCGCCGGCGCGGCGCTGCTCGACCTGGAGGATCCGCCGACGGCCATCTTCGCGGCCAGCGACCAGATGGCCTTCGGCGTCTACGAGGCCATCCGGCGTCGGGGCCTGCGGGTCCCGGACGACGTCAGCGTGGTGGGCTTCGACGACCTGCCCGAGGCCCGCTGGGCGTCACCGCCGCTGACCACCGTGCGTCAGCCGCTGGTGGAGATGGGCCGGCTGGCCGCACGGACCGTGCTGCGACTGGCCCAGGGCGAGGGTGTCGACTCGCCCCGGGTCGAGCTCGCCACCGAGTTGGTCGTCCGCGACAGCTCCGCCGCCCCGCCGATCGGGTCACCGGGCCGGCCGTGACGGTCGGAGCCGGGTCGGACAGCGTTGCACCGCTTCCGGTGCGGCTCCGAAACTTTCGGCGATCGCCGACCGGCGGCAGTTATCAGCCGGTTGGCGGGGCTCGGCCGAGGATGTCACCCGCACGGTCTCGGTAGCGCCGCCTCCGGCGGGCCCGGTGGCGCGATGAGCGGCCACGGGGCCGCTCACCGCACCCGAGCGTCAGTGGTGGTGGTGCAGGCGGATGGCCTTGCGGATCTCCACCGGCAGGGCCGGGGCACCGTCGACCGGAGCCGGGTCCTCGGCGGTCGGCGCCACTCCCCCGGCGGCGATCCGGTCCAGGGTGGCCAGCCCGGCCGCGTCGACCTCGCCGAAGATCGTGTAGTTCGGGCGCAACGCGGAATCGGCGTAGACCAGGAAGAACTGGCTGCCGTTGGTGTCCGGACCGGCGTTGGCCATGGCCAGCACACCCCGGGCGTAGAGCCGGCGTACCCCGGTCGGGTCGGTCGGCGCCGGCGGCAGGTCGGTCGGCAGCTCGTCGCGGTACCGGTAGCCCGGGCCGCCCTCGCCGGTGCCGGACGGGTCACCGCACTGCAGCACGCTCAGCGTCGGGTACGCGGTCAGCCGGTGGCACGGGGTGCCGTCGTAGAAGCGCTTGCGGACCAGGTGCAGGAAGCTCTGCACCGTGCACGGCGCGGCCTCTCGGTCCAGGGTCAGGCCGATCGGGCCCTGGTTGGTCCACAACTGCACACGGACGGTGCCCCGGTCCGGCGTCCGCCGCGGGTCGGGCGGCAGCGGCACCGGCCGGGCGGCCGGCTCCTCGGGAGTCTCGGTGTAGGCGCACGGGCCGTGCGTGGTACGCGGCGGACGGGTCGCCTCGCCGCTGGCGGCGGCCGGCGCGGACGCGGCGGACGCACGGGCCGGGGACGCGGTGGGCGCGGCCACGGCGGCGGCGGACGCGCCGGCGACCAGCGCCCCGGCGAGCGCCGTCACCCCCGCGAGGCGGGTCAGCACGTGCAGCGGTCGGGGTTCACTCGACACGGGGATCCTCCTGGACTCGTGGTGCCAGAAAGGCCGGAGTCTATGGACCCCGTCGCCAGTTGTCGATCCGCTCGGGTCGCTCGGGTCAGGACAGTGGGCGGCGGGCGCGGCGGCGCCACAGCAGCCCGGCCAGCAGCAGACCGCCCGCGCCGACCAGCGCGGCCACCGACCAGATCCGGAGCGTCCCCGGCTCGACCGGTCCGCTGGCGGCTGCCGGCCGTGGGGTGCCGGGCGCGGCCGGTTCGGACGGTACGGCCGACGGCGTGGCGTCCAGCTCCCCCGGCTCGACCAGCCGGCCGACGCTGGCGTCCCGGGGCAGGGTGAAGCCCCAGTCCAGCAGGGCGGCGCCCTGCTCCCAGCCCCGCATCGGCGCCGGCTCGGCACCCAGCAGGGTCACCACCAGCCGCCGCCCGTCGCGTTCGGCCGCCCCGACGTAGGTGTGCCGGGCCAGGTCGGTGAAGCCGGTCTTGCCGCCCAGCGCGCCCGGGTAGCGGTAGATGAGCTGGTTCTCGTTCTGGATCTGGAAACCCTTGGTGCGCAGGGTGCGCTGAGCCGGGATCTGCGCCTGCCGGGTGAGGGCGTACCGGCGGAAGGCCGGTTCGGCGAAGCAGGCGCGGGCGATCAGCGCCAGATCGTACGCGCTGGTGAACTGGCCCTTCCCGTCCAGACCGGAGGGGGTGACCGCGTGGGTCTGCAGCGCGCCGAGCTGCTGCGCCCGCTCGTTCATGGCGCGCACC
Source organism: Micromonospora sp. GCM10011542 (assembly GCF_042650685.1). Taxonomy (NCBI): domain Bacteria; kingdom Bacillati; phylum Actinomycetota; class Actinomycetes; order Micromonosporales; family Micromonosporaceae; genus Micromonospora; species Micromonospora sp. GCM10011542. Next base: position 7,173 of record NZ_JBHSBO010000062.1, on the reverse strand, counting down.
CCGGCGGCCGCTCCGCCCTCGCCGGCACCCAGCCGGGCCAGCGCGTTCGCCGCCTCGTTGCCCGAGTTGAGCAGCAGGCCCAACCAGATCGTCTCGATGGTGTACCGGCCGCCCTCGACCAGGCCGACCGCGGAGGAACCGGGTTCGATGTCCATGTCCTCGGCGGTCACGGTGACCACCTGCTTCGGGTCCAGCCGGGGCAGCATGGTGGCCGCCAGCAGCAGCTTCTGCACGCTGGCCGGGGTGCCGTACTCGTGCGGGCCGCAGCCGCCGAGCACCTGCCCGGTGTCCAGGTCGGCGACCAGCCACGACGTGGCGGTCAGCGCCGGCGGCCGCGCCACGCCGGCCGGGACGACCAGGCCGGCGGTGTCCAGTCCCGCCCCGCCGACGACCCGCTGCTCGGGCACGGCGGGCGGGGGCACGGGCCGGGGCGGTCGGGAGACCTTCGGCGCCGGCACCCGTGGGCACGGCGGCGCGGGCACGGCGGCGCTCGCCGGTCGCGCGGCGAGCGGTCGGGCCGCTGCCGGTCGCGCCGCTACCGGAGCCGGACCGAGCAGGACGGCGACGGCCGCCACCGCCGCCAGGATCGGAGCTTCCATGGCCGCCACCCTAGCCAACAAGATCGCGTTGCGGCGTTCGTTCGGCGCCGATCCGGGCCGCCGTGCGCGCCTGCCGAGGATGACAGCGCGCACGTCGCTGTGACTCACCTGCCGCACCGACCTCTCCGAAACCGCCTTGCTGTCCTGCTGGCCCGTATCTACGGTGCGGTGATGCTCTCGCGATTGTTGACGGTGACCTTCGATGCGCACGACCCGGCTCGCCTGGCGCAGTTCTGGGCCGGAATGCTCGGCCGGGAGGTCGTCGAGGACGCCGGTAATGCGCTCCTGCCTGGCGATGACACTCAGCCCAGCCTCCGGTTCGTCCCGAGCCGCGCGAAGAAGGTGGGGCCCAACCTCATGCACCTGCACCTGACCAGCACCAGCCACGCCGACCAGCAGCACACGGTGGCGACGGCGCTGGATCTCGGCGGCGGCCACCTCGACGTCGGACAGCTCCCCGAGGAGGAGCACGTCGTCCTGGCCGACCCCGAGGGCAACGAGTTCTGCGTGATCCCGCCGGGCAACTCGTTCCTCGCCGGGTGCGGTCTGCTCGGGGAAGTGGCCTGCGACGGCACCCGGGAGGTCGGCCTCTTCTGGAGCGAGGCGCTGGGCTGGCCGCTGGTGTGGGACCAGGACCAGCAGACCGCGATCCAGTCCCCGCACGGCGGCACGAAGGTCGCGTGGGGAGGCCCGCCGTTGAACCCGAAAGAGGCGAGGAACCGGCAGCGCTTCGACCTCACCCCAGCCGGTGGCGATCAGCAAGCGGAGGTCGACCGGCTGGTCTCCCTCGGGGCCGCCCGGCTCGAGGTCGGCGCGGACGGCGCCGTCGTGCTGGCCGATCCCGACGGCAACGAGTTCCGCGTCAGAGGAAACTGACCACAGCGGCCGGGTTGCCCGGTGCGGTCTCTATGCGCACGCCATGCAGCAGCGAGCGAACGGCAGCGCGGCGAGCCGTTCCTCGGCGATCGGCTGCCCGCATCGTTCGCAGACGCCGTAGGTCGCCGCGTCCACCCGGCGCAGCGCGTCGTCCAATGCGGCGATCCGCTCCCGCGCGCCGGCCAGCAGCGCGGTCAGCTGGGCGCGTTCGAAGCCGATGGTGGCGCCCTCAGGGTCGTGCTCGTCGTCGGCGTTCGAATCCCGCGATGCCGCGAACAGCGCCTCCAGGCCCCGAGCCAGCGTCGCCGCCTCGGCCTCCGCGCTCGCCCGCAGCCGCAGCAGCTCATCCCGGATCATCTCCGCAGCCTACGACGATCCAGAACGACATAGACAAACATGAGGCCTGAGCAGCGCTTCCCCTGGTCAGGGCCTCACCCTGAGCTGCCTGACGGAATCGAACCGTCGACCGATGCATGACGGGCGCGCGGGTCAACGCCCGGTCGACTCCCGCCAGCGCAGGTAGTCGTGCAGGGCCGCCGAGGCACGTAGCCGCCGCAGGCTGCGCGCGTGCAGGTCCTGCTCGCGCCGGCCCAGCTCGGCGCGCACCCGCTGGGCGCTGCCGGTGGTACGCAGCTCACCCAGCACGGCCTCGATGATCTCGAACGGGTAGGCGCCGCGCCGCAGCAGCGCGACGACCTGCGCGGCGCGCACCTCGGCCTCGTCGTACACCCGGTAGCTGGTGCCCGGCGTGCGACCGGGGCGCAGCAGGCCGCGCTGCTCCCACAGCCGCAGCTGCGAGCTGCGGACCCCGACCAGGGCCGCGACCTCCCCGATCCGGACGCCTCGGCGCGGCACCGGCCCGCCCGCCGACGGCGCGGCCAGCACGGTCTCGAAGGCGCCGAGCGCCCGCCGGATGTCGGCCCGCTCCCGGTCCAGTTCGGCGTGACCGCCGTCGAGCGCCGCCAGCGCCGCCGGCAGGTCGCCGCGGTGCACCGCCGCCATGATCTCCCGGGTACGCGCCCAGCCGTGCCCCTCGGCCATCCGCCGTGCCACGCTCAACGCCCGGGTGTGCTCGCCGGTGAAGATCCGGTAGCCGCTCGCGGCGCGCTGGACCGGCGGCAGCACCCCGAGGTCGACGTAGTTGCGCACCTGCTGCACCGAGATGCCGACGCTGGCCGCCACGTCGACTGCCCGCAGGCGACCCCGCTCCTCCACCACCGCGTCCACGCCGACCACCGTACCGGTTACGACGTGATTTGAGACTTTCCCGGACGTTGCGCCGCCTCGTCCGGTCACTATTCACTGAAACCCTCCACAGGAGGATGAATGAGACAATGTAATCCGCCAGGTCGCCCCGGGAGTTCGTGCGGGGGTGGCGTCCACCATCGCGTAGAGGGATCGCATGCCGCAGCCAGCACTGTCCGCCGCCGACAGCCACGACATGATCGAGGTACGCGGGGCCCGGGAGAACAACCTCACCGGCGTCTCGGTCGACATCCCCAAGCGCCGGTTGACGGTCTTCACCGGGGTCTCCGGCTCCGGCAAGTCGTCACTGGTGTTCGGCACCATCGCCGCCGAGTCGCAGCGCATGATCAACGAGACGTACAGCGCCTTCCTCCAGTCGTTCATGCCCAACCTGAGCCGCCCGGACGTGGACTCGCTGCGCAACCTCAGCGCGGCCATCGTGGTCGACCAGGAGCGGATGGGCGTCAACTCCCGCTCCACCGTCGGCACCGCCACCGACGCGTACGCGATGCTGCGCATCGTCTTCAGCCGGCTCGGCGAGCCGTCGGTGGGCGGGGCGGGGGCGTTCAGCTTCAACCTGGCCGAGGGGATGTGCCCCACCTGCGAGGGGCTGGGCCGGGTCTCCGACCTCGACCTGCACGAACTGGTGGACGTCGAGCGGTCGCTCAACGACGGCGCCATCACGGTGCCCAACTTCGCGGTCGACTCCTGGTACTGGCAGACCATCGTCGGCTCCGGTCTGTTCGACCCGGACGTCAAGCTCCAGGACTACACCCCGGAGCAGTGGGAGGACTTTCTCCACAAGCCGGCCACGAAGATCAAAATGGGGAGCAACAACTGGACGTACGAGGGCCTCGCGGTGAAGGTCAAGCGGCTCTACCTGGCCAAGGACCGGGAATCGATGCAGCCGCACATCCGCGCCTTCGTCGACCGGGCGGTCACCTTCACCACCTGCGCCGCGTGCGGCGGCACCCGGCTCAACGCCGCGGCCCTGTCCTCGCGCATCGCCGGCCGTAACATCGCCGACTGCTCCGCCATGCAGATCAGCGACCTGGCCGAGTTCGTCCGCAGCATCGACGCGCCGGCCGTGGCGCCGCTGATCGGCAACCTGCGCGAGACCCTCGACTCGCTGGTCGAGATCGGGCTGGGCTACCTCAGCCTGGACCGAGAGTCCGCCACCCTCTCCGGCGGGGAGGCGCAGCGGGTGAAGATGGTCCGGCACCTCGGCTCCAGCCTCTCCGACGTCACCTACGTCTTCGACGAGCCGACCGTCGGCCTGCACCCGCACGACATCGCCCGGATGAACGACCTGCTGCTGCGGCTACGCGACAAGGGCAACACCGTGCTCGTGGTGGAGCACAAACCGGAGACCATCGCCATCGCCGACCACGTGGTCGACCTCGGGCCCGGCGCGGGCACCACCGGCGGCCGGATCTGCTACACCGGCGACGTCGACGGGCTGCGCCGATCCGGCACCCTCACCGGCCGGCACCTCGACCACCGGGTGCACCTGCGCAACCAGGTCCGCCAGCCGACCGGCCAGTTGCCCATCCGCCGCGCCGACCTGCACAACCTGCGCGACGTGGACGTGGACATCCCGCTCGGCGTGCTCACCGTGGTCACCGGCGTCGCCGGATCGGGCAAGAGTTCCCTGATCCACGGATCGCTGCAGCGCCGCGACGGGGTCGTCATCGTGGACCAGGCCCCGATCCGGGGGTCTCGGCGCAGCAACCCGGCCACCTACAGCGGGCTGCTCGACCCGATCCGTACCGCGTTCGCCAAGGCCAACGGGGTCAAGGCCGCGCTGTTCAGCGCCAACTCCGAGGGTGCCTGCCCGGCCTGCAAGGGCATCGGCCTGATCTACACCGACCTGGCGATGATGGCCGGCGTGGCCACCGTCTGCGAGCGGTGCGAGGGCCGCCGGTTCACCCCGGAGGTGCTCACCTACACGCTGCGCGGAAAGAACATCAGCGAGGTGCTCGCCATGTCGGTCACCGAGGCACATCAGTTCTTTCCCAGCGGGGCGGCGCACGTCATCCTCGGCCGGCTGGTCGACGTCGGGCTCGGCTACCTCAGCCTCGGCCAACCGTTGACCACCCTCTCCGGCGGGGAGCGGCAGCGCCTGAAGCTGGCCATCCACATGGCCGAGAAGACCAGCACGTACGTCCTCGACGAGCCGACCACCGGCCTGCACCTGGCCGACGTCGACCAGTTGCTGGCCCTGCTGGACCGCCTCGTCGACGCCGGTAACACGGTGATCGTCATCGAGCACCACCAGGCGGTGATGGCGCACGCCGACTGGCTCATCGACCTGGGGCCGGGAGCCGGGCACGACGGCGGGCGGATCGTGTTCACCGGCACCCCGGCCGAACTGGTCGCCCAGGGTGACACGCTGACCGCGCGGCACCTGCGCGAGTACGTCGACCGGTCAGCCGCCGTTCACCGCTGAGTGATCACGCGACGGTAGAGTCGCAGCGCCGCACCCGGCGGCACCGCAGACCGGTAGGGACGTCCGATGCAGCAGACCCGCGCCGCCGACCATTCCGGCGCCGAAACCGGCCCGGCCGAGGGCCCGTCGGTCGCCGGCGGGTCGACGGATGCCGCCGGGTCGACGGATGCCGGGTTGGGCGCGCCGGATCGGCTCGCGGCCGTGCACCGCTACGAGGTGCTGGGCGCGCCCCGCGACGCCGCGTTCGACCGGGTCACCCGGATTGCGGCCAGCGTCTTCGGCACCCCGATCGCCACGGTCACCATCGTCGACGCCGACCGGGTGTGGTTCGCCGCCACCCGGGGGCTCGACGGTGTGGAACACGTTGGCACCGAGCCCGGTCTCTGCGCCTCCGCGGTGCTGCACGACGGCCCGTACGTCATCAACGACGCCGCCGTCGATCCGCGGGCGCTGCACCACCCGCTGGTCCGCGGGGAGTTGGGGCTGCGGTTCTACGCCGCGGCTCCGATCGTCACCCCCGACGGGTTCCGGCTCGGCACGGTCAACGTCATCGACCGGGTCCCGCGCGAGGTGACCGCGGCGCAGACCGAGACGCTGACGGAACTGGCCGGCCTCGTCGCCGACCACCTCGAACTGCGGCTGTCCGCCGCGCGTACCGTCGCCGCCGAACGGCGACTGCGCGACGTCGCCGACCTCCGCGCGGCCCGCAGCGACCAGCTCGCCGCCCGGCTGCGCGCCGCGATGGCCGCGGTCCGCGACCGCGAGCACCCGGACCGGTGCCAGCTCGGCGGCCGGCAGTCCTGCGCCAGGCCGGCCGAGCTGAAGGTCGCCGACTCGTGGGGCGACTCGGCCTGGGCCTGCCCCGACCACGCCGAGGAGGTCATCCTCCAGGTCTCCTCGGTCTTCATCGCCGACGAGTCGCTCGGCGGCCTGGCCGCCTTCCAGCAACGCTGACCGCTCCCCCACGACCGGCCCCGGACAACGGTCCCGCACCCTCGCCTCGGTCGGTTACGGCACCCCTCGCTCACCTGGATGCGCCGCCGTCTCGGTGCGTGTCGACAACCCTCGCTCGCCTGGCTGCGTGCCGGGTCAGGTGAGCCGGCGCAGCCAGCGTCGCTGCCAGGGTGTCTCTACCGCGCGCGGGTGATAGCCCGCCCGTACCCACGCCACCGCCCGCTCGGCCGGCAGGCCGTCCAGGATCGCCAACGCGGCCAGCGCCGTCCCGGTACGCCCCATCCCGCCCCGGCAGGCCACCTCGACGCGTTCTCCGTCGCGGGCCCGCCGCAGCGCCGCCCGCAGGGCGTCCAGGGCGTCCGCCCGGTCCAGCGGAATCCAGAAGTCGGGCCACCGGATCCGCCGGTGCGGCCAGTCCGGCCCAGGGCCGGGCGCCAACAGTAGCGCGAAGTCGGCCGGCGAGGCCGCGTCGCCGATACGACGTCCGCGCACCGCCGCTCCGCTGGGCAGTACGACCACACCCGGCTGCTCAGACCACGACAGCGCCGCGCTCATCCGCGCATTGTGCCAGCCCGTCCGGCGCCGGTGGGTACGCACAGCGCCGCCCCCGGCCCGGCTGGGTCGGGGGCGGCGCTGGGTGTCGGTGTGCAGGTCGCCTCTCGGCGAGTGGCGCGACGCGGCTCCAGCCGAACGGTATTCCGCGACGGCAATATTAGGTGAGGCCCGGGGACACTGAGTCACACCGACACTGTCCACAACCAGCCCCCACCCCACCTTGTTCCCCGCGCGCCTTTCGGCGCTCACAATGCGGGCGGGTGTGGATGTGCCGCTGGCCGGCACCCCGGTGTTGGGGGTGCCGGCCAGCGATCATGTCGTGCGGTCGTGTCGTGCTCTGGTGGGTCAGTTCCAGTGCTTGGCGACGAGGTCGGCGGCCTGCTGCTCCCACTGGGCGTAGGCGTCCGGGTAGGCCGAGACCTGCACGGTCTGCGCGGCGTCGGTCAGCGGCATGTCCTGCCAACCGTCAACCTGGCGCAGGCCCTTGAGGAACGC
>NZ_JBHSBO010000061.1:0-259255 GCF_042650685.1 Micromonospora sp. GCM10011542 | reverse complement strand
CCCAACTCCCCGGAAGATGACCACCAGAGACCCACACATACGACACAAGACCCATAAATATGACCGACAGTCATAACGCTCACTTCGGCATGCGCCGCTTCACGCCGGTCCTGGCCGTCGGCGGCGCGACCGGCGCGTGGTGGTGCGGTGGCGTCGGTAATGGCCGGGGCGACAGGTGACCGGGCGGGGGAGGCGGGTGCCGGGAGGTTGGCATGGCGGGCATGTGCTGCTTCGCGGCGGTCCTTGCCGGCGCCAGGGCGACCGGCGCGTGGTGGTGCGGTGGCGGCGGTAATGGCCGGGGCGCCCGGGCGGGACAAGCCGGTGTGCTGGAGGTTCGGGCGTGCCGCGAGTCAGCCCCGCGTGGCCGGGCGAACGGGGATCGCCGTGGTCGCAGCGTGTCGGGCTCCGGCGGCGATCAGTGGGTGGCGGGCGTGAGGTCGGTCTCGGGAGCCGGCGAGACGGGTGCCGACAGGGCCGCCGCTGCCGAGCGACGGCGGCGCAGCTCGATCGGGAGCACGACGAGGGCGACCAGCGCACCCAGCGCCCCGGTCACCACGAAGCCCCAGGCCGGCGTCCTGGCGTCGATCACCGCGCCGGACAGCGGGGCGCCGACCGCGATGCCGACGGTGACCGCCGAGCCGTGCAGGCCCATCGCCTCACCGCGTACCTCGGCCGGGGCCAGTCGGCTGACCGCGTCGGAAGTGGCCGCGATGGTCGGCGCGCAGAGCGCCCCGGCCGGGATCAACGCGAGGCAGAGCAGCCACCAGTGCGCCCCGCCCAACCCGACCGGGATGGTGCAGAGGCTGAGCGCGGCCATCAGTGCCAACGGCGAGAAGGACCGGTGGGCGGCGCCATAGGCGAAGCCGCCGGCCAGTGAAGCGACCGCCCAGCCGGCCAGCACCGCGCCCGTCCAGCCGATGTCGCCGCTGGCCCGCAGGACCGCGATCACCGCCACGTCGGTGCCGCCCAGGACCAGCGTGGCCGCGGTGCTGACGGCCAGCACGGCGAGCAGCCGCGGCGTCAGCCACTCCCGGCGGGGCACCCGCCGCTGCGGTCCCGTCGGCTCGTCGGCGCTGCGGACCGACGGGTTGAGCACCCAGAGGGCGATTCCGGCGGCGACGATCCCCCCACCGACCAGGTAGAGGGTGGTCCGCGCGGAAATCGCCGTGACCAGGGCCACTGCCAGCGCCGGACCCACGATGAAGGAGAGCTCCACCGACATCGAGTCCAGCGCGTACGCCGGCCGGCGTTGGTCCGCCGGGACCAGCGCGGCGATCGACTGGCGGACCACCGAGAAGATGGGCAGGGCGAGCGAGCCGGCCACGAAGGCGGCCGGCAGCAGCAGCGTGTACGGCAGCGAGGGCGCGGTGGCCCAGAACACCGCCTCGGCGATCGCGGTGAGCACCAGCACCGGGCGCAGACCACGCCGGTCGACCAGCCGCCCGAGCAGCGGCCCACCGATCGCCGCGCCCACGGTGATGGCCGCGCCCACCAGACCCGCCGCCGCGTAGTTCCCGTCGAGATCGAGCAGCACGTGGAAGGTCAGTGCCACCCCGGTCGCGGTGAGCGGGATGCGGGCGAGCACGGCAACCAGTAGCAGCGACCGGAGACCGGGGAGGGCGAGCGCCTCCCGGTAAGGCTTGATGTTCACGTGGGTCCGTACCTCCGGCGACATCCTCGACCGGCGGCACGCCAACCACCAACGAATTAACGGCTCATGCGGCCCTGATCACAGGCTCGCCCCGCAGGGTCACCCCGGCGCCCTCCATCGATCGCAGGGCCACGTCGGTGGTCGGCGCGGCGACTCCGGCGGTCAGGTCCAGCAGCACGGTGGTGGCGAAGCCCTCCCGGGCCGCGTCCAGCGCGGTGGCGCGGACGCAGTGGTCGGTGGCGATGCCGACCAGTTCCACCCGGTCCACGCCGTGCCGGCGCAGCCAGTCGGCCAGGCACTCACCATCGTCGGCGTGCCCCTCGAACCCCGAGTACGCCGCCGCGTGCTCGCCCTTGTGGAAGATCGCCTCGATCCGGCCGGTGTCCAGGTCGGGGTGGAACTCGGAGCCGCTGGTGCCGACCACACAGTGCCGGGGCCAGGACTCCACGAAGTCGGGCGGATCACCGAAGTGGGCCCCCGGGTCGACGTGGTAGTCCTTGGTGGCGACGACGTGCGCCCACCGGTCGGGCTCGGCGGCGAGCAGCCGGGAGACACCGGCGGCCACCCCGGCACCGCCCCCGACGGCCAGCGAGCCGCCCTCGCAGAAGTCGTTCTGCACGTCGACGATGATCAGCGCACTGCTCACCGGGTGCTCCTCTCGTTCGGGTCGGGTCCGCGCCGGCAGTTCTCAGTCGGCGGGTACGACGGTGACCGGCACGGCCGGGTCGCCGGCGGAGAGCTTCAGGCCCTCCCAGGGGATGGAGATCAGGCACTCGCGCAGGTGTTCCCGGGACTCGTCGAGGGTGGGCAGCGGCACCGGCTCGCCCTCGACCACGAACGAGCGCTGGAGCAGCCGGTCGTTGGGCTGCCGGTCCGGTACGCCCTGCGGGACGATGATCTCCTCGGTGGCGGTGCCGGTCGGCTTGTGCCGGCGGACCGCCACCTTCCGGCCGCCGATGGTCGCCTTGTGCTCGGAGCGCTTCACCACCGGGCGTCCCTCGACCTCGACCAGCTTGTAGACCAGCCCGACGGTGGGTGCCCCGGAGCCGGTGACCACGGACGTGCCCGCGCCGTACATGTCCACCGGCTCGGCGGCCAGCGCGGCGATCGAGTACTCGTCCAGGTCGCCGGAGACGATGATCTTGGTTTCGGTGGCGCCCAGCGAGTCCAGGAGTTCTCGCGACTGCTGGGCGATGACGGCCAGGTCACCGGAGTCGATCCGGATCGCGCGCAGATCCGGGCCGGCCACCGCGATCGCGTTGCGGATGCCCTGGGTGATGTCGTACGTGTCGACCAGCAGCGTCGTGTCCTTGCCCAGCGTGGCGACCTGCGAGGCGAACGCGGCCCGCTCGTCGTCGTGCAGCAGGGTGAACGCGTGCGCCGCGGTGCCGGCGGTGGGGATGCCGTAGCGCGCCCCGGCGGCGAGGTTGGAGGTGAACCGGAAGCCGGCCAGGTACGCGGCCCGGGCCGCCGCGACGGCGGCCTCCTCGTGCGCCCGCCGCGAGCCCATCTCGATCAGCGCCCGTCCGCGCGCCGCGGTCACCATGCGGGCCGCCGCGGCCGCCACCGCGCTGTCGTAGTTGAGCACGGAGAGCACCAGCGTCTCCAGCACCACGCACTCGGCGAAGCCACCCGAGACGGTGAGGATCGGGGAGCCGGGGAAGAAGAGCTCGCCCTCGGCGTACCCGTCGATGTCGCCGGTGAAGCGGTATTCGGCGAGCCAGGCGGCGGCCGCGTCGTCGACCACGCCGGTGCGGCGCAGGAAGTCGATCTCGGCCGGGTCGAACCGGAAGTCGCGGATCAGGTCGATCAGGCGGCCAGTGCCGGCGACCACCCCGTAGCGGCGACCCGTCGGCAGCCGGCGGCTGAACACCTCGAAGACGCAGCGGCGGTCGGCGGTGCCGTCCCGCAGCGCGGCGCTGACCATGGTCAGCTCGTAGTGGTCGGTCAGCAGCGCGGGGCGAAGGGTGCTCACCGCCCCAGCCTAAGGTTCAGCCCGCTTCGCCGCCCTCGTGGCCCGGGATCGTCCGCAGCGCGGCCCACAGTTCCGCCCGGCCGGTCACCCCGAGCTTCGCGTAGACGCGCTGGAGGTGGTTCTCCACCGTGCGGGCGGAGAGGAAGAGTCGCTCGGCGATGGCCCTGCTGGTCGCGCCGTCCGCGGCGAGGCGGGCCACCTGCCACTCCCGCTCGGTGAGCACCGGTGCGCCGACGTGCAGCGCCGGGGTGCGGATCAGGTCGCAGCGACCGAGCAGCGCGGCGAGGCGTTCCCGGGCCGCGCCGGCCGCCGCGGGCCGCTGTCGACGTAAGCGGTGCAGGGCCATCGCGGTGGCCTCGGCGGCGTACACGGTCAGCTCCAGCGCGGCGTAGGCGTCGGCGACCCCGAGCAGCTCCTCGGCGGAGTCGGTGACCGCGGCCCGGGCGTGCCGGGCCAGCAGCGGTGGCAGCACCCCGTCGACCTGCTCGGAGAGCTCGGCGAGGCGCTGCGCCACGGTGCGCCGGCTGCCGTCGGAGCAGGTGGGGCCGACCGGCGCTCCGGCCTGGTCCAGCCGGACGAGGTCGTGCAGGACGTGCACCTCGTGCCCGTGGAAACCGTCGGCGCGCAGCCGGTCGACCAGCTCGCCGAGCTGCTTGACCGCGCCCGGCAGGTCGCCGGCGGCGGCGAGCACCGCGCCCCGGGCCTGCTCCAGCCACGGGTAGAGCACCGCCATGCCCGGCGCGTGGGTGCGGTCCGCCTCGGCCATCGCCTCGGTCGCCTGCGCGGCGTCGCCGCGCAGCGCCGCCGCCTGGGCGCGTTCGGCCTGGGCGAGGCCGGCGTAGACCCGGCTGGTGGCCAGCACCGCGCAGGCGCCCAGGCTGGTCCGCAGCGCGGCGTCGCTCAACCCGCGCATCCGCGCCGCGTACGCCTGGAGGACGGCCAGGTAGCCGGTGCCGAGCCGGAAGTCGCCGGCGCCGGCGAGGTCGGCGAACTCGTCGGCGGCGATCGCGTCGATCGCGGTCAGGTCGCCGGTCAGCGTGAGCCGGGTGCCCCGGGCCAGCTCCAGGGCGAGTTGCAGGTACGGCATGTCGGTGCGCCAACGGGCTGCCTCGGCCTGCACCTGGACGATCGCCGTGCCGCTGCGACGCAGCTGACCCCGGGCGGCCTGGAGGTACGCGATGGTGCAGCGGGCCAGCTCGCGGGCGGCGACGCTGGCCGCCGGCCGGTCCAGCACGGCCTGGCTCAACCGCAGGGCGGTGGACGTGTCGAGCCGGTGCAGCCGCATGATCGCCTCGAAGGCGTGCACCCGGGCCCGGTCGGCGGAGTCGTTGAGCTGCTCGGCCCGGGCGGCGATCTCCTCCACGGTGGACTCGCGGCTCAGCCCCCAGTAGCTGACCATGCCCCGTACGGTCAGCCACCGGCACAGCCGCCGCTCGTCGCCCGCGTCGGGGGCGGCCGCGTCGAGCACGTCGAGCGCCTCCTCCGGCCGGTCGGCGAACATCAGGATGGTGGCCAGCAGTTCCGCGGCGTCGGAGCCACCGTCGGCGTCCAGCGCGGCGCGGGCCAGCCGGGTAGCCAACGGCACGTCGTAGCGGGTGAACGCCTGCACCGCCGCGTCGAGCAGCAGCGCCGGGTCCTGTGCGGTGCCCGAGTCGAGCCGCCACACCGCCACCCGCAGCAGGTCGTCGCGGCGGCGCTTGCCAACCTGCTCGATCAGTTCGGCGAGGCGGGCCTGGAGCCGGCGGGTACGGCTGACCGGGCAGCGGCGGCGCATCACCTCGCCGTAGAGCGGGTGCGCGAGCCGGACGTTGGTCCGGCGGTCGTGCGGCACCACGGTGATCAGCCCGCGTTCCTCGGCGGTCTCCACGTCCACCGGGTCGGCGGCCTGGTTGAGCAGGTGCAGGCCGAGCGGCTCGCCGAAGGCGACCAGCTCCAGGACGGCCCGGACACCGTCGGTGAGCTGCCCGACCCGGGTGTCGATCAGGTCGGTCAGGTTGGGCGCCAGCTCCAACCGCCCGGTCCACTTCCAGATCCCGTACGTGCGTTTCAGCTCGGCGCTGCCGTTGGCGGCGTGCACCAGCTCGCGCAGCAGCAGTGGGTTGCCGGCCGAGAGTTGGCCGAGCCGGTCGGCGCTGCCGGCGTCGACGGGACCGTCCAGGATCGCGGCGAGCAGGCCGGCGGTCTCCGCCGGCGGCATCGGGGTCAGCTCCGTCTGGTCGACCAGGTCGTCGGTCCACAGGGCGCGGATCGGCAGCGGGATCTGCTCACCGTCGCGCAGCGTGCCGACCACGATGGCGTTCTCCGCCCGGGCGACGAGGTGCACCAGCGCCGCCGAGGGCGGGTCGAGCAGGTGGGCGTCGTCGATGGCGAGCACGATCCGGCGGCCGGCCGCCTGCTGTTGCAGCACGTCCAGAGCCCAGCGCAGGATGCCGGCGGGGGAGAGGCCCTGCGGCTGTTCGGCGGGGAGGACCTGCACCAGGCCGCCGAACGGCAGCGCCGCGGTGGTGGCGCTGGCCGCGATGGACCAGATCGCGTACCGGTCGGTGGGCAGCGCGGCGACGCCCTCGCGCAGCAGCCGGCTCTTGCCGATGCCCGCGCTGCCGCTGAAGAAGAGCCCCCGCCCGGTCACTCCGGTCACCGCCGACAGCAGGCGGTTGAGCTCGTCCGACCGGCCGACGAACTTCCACCGACTCATCCGGGCAGCATATCCATCGAAACCTGTCGGCGCGTGTACCGTTACGCAGCGAAGTTGAGTAATCTCGTCATTACTGGTGAGTATCCGAAGTGTTCCGCCGGGGGCCCGGGTCGCCCGTACTCTTCCGGCATCCGGGTGTCATCACCGGATGATTCCACGCGGCCGGTCGTCGCCGGTCGCCTGCCACGGGAGGCCGCCTGCGATGAAGCCGGGTCCTCTCCCCTCGTTCGACGCCACCGACGACATGGCCGGCCCAGCCGACCTGCCGCACTGCGGCCCGTTGCCCACCCGGGTCGGGGTGACCCGCCCGGCGCCGGACGAGCCGCTCGGCGTGGTCGCCGTCGGGCCGGCCGGCGCCGACCGGCGCGCGGTGCTCGCCACCCTGCTCGGGCTCGACCCGGTGATGCTCACCGTGCCGACGGGCAGCTGGCTGGTGGTGCGGCACGCCAAGGTGCCGACCCGGGCCGCGTTCGTGCCGGGCTACCGCCAGCCGCACTCCTACGGCGCGGACCGGGACGCGGCCGGTCCAGCGCTGGCCCGTCCGCCCCGGCGGGTCGAGCTGAGCGTGCCCGAGCCACTGCTGCGGCACTTCACCCTGATCGACACGCCCGACACCGGCGCGCTCGGCGTGGCCGGCGGTCGGGTGGTGCTCGACGCGGTCGGCCGGGCCGGCGCGCTGCTCTTCGTGATCGCCGCCGACCAGGCGTTCACCGCCGCGGAGCTCAATCTGCTCACCGAGGTCGCCGCCACGCGGGTCGAGGTGGTCTTCGCGGTCACCCCCGGCGCGGCCGGCTGGCCTCCGCGGACCGACGGCACGGCGACGACCGAGGACGCGGGGGCGTCCGTCCCGCCGGTCGGAGGCCCCGCGGTGGACCCGGTGGCGGTGACCGTGGCGGCGCACCGCGCCGCGCTGCTCGCCGCCGTGCCGGCGCTCGCCGTGGCCCGCTGGTTCCCGATGGACGAGGCCGGCTCCGCCGCCGACCTGCGCCGGGCGCTGGTGGGCTGGGCTGCCGGTGAGGGTCTGCACCGGGCCAGCGCCGATCCGCCGGTGCTGCCGGGCCACCACGACCGGGTGGCGGTCGCCGCCGATCCGGGAGACTGGTCCGAGCGGTTGGACCGGCAGACCCGCTCCTGCTCGCAGCGGATCCGTCAGCACCTCGCCCTGGAGTTGGCGAACACCCACCTGCGGGTGGTCCAGGAGATCGTCTTCGGAGTCGGCTGCGCCGGCCTGCCGGAGCTGTTGGACCGCGAGATGGCAGCGCTGTCGCTGCTGGCCACCGCCCAGTGCGACCAGGCGGTACGCGGCATCGTGTCGGAAGCCGCCGCGCGGGTGCTGGGAGCGCCGCCGGCCGAGGGCGTGCTGCGTCGGATCGCCAACGCGGTGCAGTACGGGCTGACCGACCACCGGTCCGGGCGCGACCTTGACCGGGTGTTGTTGATCACCAGTACGGCCGGGGTGGCCGGGCTGACCCGCGCGGAGGCGATCGACGCGCTGGCCGGCTATCCGGCGGCGGCCCGCGCCGAGGTGCTCCCGCCGGTCGCGGTGGCGCTCTCCGGTGGGTGCTGGCAGCAATGGCGCAGCCCCGGCAACGACGATCCGAACGCGGCCCGGGCCTGGGCCCAGCGGGCGCTGCGGGAGGTCGAGCTGGAGCTGTCCCGGGAGGTCTCCCGGCGGTTCGAGGTGATCCGGCTCTCGCTGCACGCGGTGCTCTCCGATGCACTCGACCACGGCATCCTGCTCGCCTGACGGCGTCGGCGTCGGCGTCGGCGGCGCCCGGCCGGCAGCGCCGCACCGGGCCCTCGCCGGGGGTGACCGGTGCCGGTCGGTGGCGGCCCGTGCCGGTGATCCGCGCCGGGCCGGCGTTCCGGTTCCTCGGTTCCGGGAAACCGGTGGCACGATGGGGGGCATGGCGGCTCCGCAGGTTGCACCGGTCGAGACGCCGGACACCGACGAGGTGCCGGCGTCCGACCGGCAGTGGGTGACGATCGTGTGGGACGACCCGGTCAACCTGATGACGTACGTGACCTGGGTCTTCCAGAAGTTGTTCGGCTACAGCCGGGAAAGGGCCGAGCAGCTCATGCTGGACGTGCACCACAAGGGCCGCGCCGTGGTCTCCACCGGCGCCCGGGAGCGGATGGAACACGACGCGTCGCAGCTGCACGCGTACGGGCTCTGGGCGACGGTGGACAGGTCGTGAGCATGTTCCATCGTCAGGCCGGCCGGTACGTCGCCACCTTCGCCGTGGACGAGGTCCGCGTGCTGCGCAAGGTGGCCTCCGAGGTGGTCGGCCTGCTCACCGACGGCTTCGACCACACCGACCCGGTCGTCGGCCGGCTCTTCCCGGCGGTCTACCCGGACGACGCGGCCACCACCGCCGAGTTCCGCCGCTACACCGAGGGCGACCTGAAGACCGCGAAGATCGACCAGGCCGGAGCCATCCTGGCGGCGCTGCCCGAGGAGGCCGGCGGCGAGGTGCGGCTGGACGCCGAGGCGGCGGAGGCGTGGCTGCGCGCGCTCAACGACGCGCGGCTGGCGATGGGCGTCCGGTTGGAGATCAAGGACGGCACGGACCTCGGCGAGGAACTGGACGACGCGGTCGCCGAGGACCCGGGCTCCAGCCGGGTGTTCCAACTGTCGGTCTACGCCTATCTCGGCTATCTGCAGGAGTCCCTGCTCAACGCCTTGATCGACTAGTCGTGACCGTCGCCACTTCAAGCCCGCGCCGCGCAGGCGTTAGGCTGGAGCACGTGCTGAGCATCGACCGGTCGATCATCGACGCGATCGTCGCCCACGCGCGCCGGGACCACCCCGACGAGGCGTGCGGCGTGGTCGCCGGTCCCGTCGGCAGCGACACCCCGACCCGGCACATCCCGATGGACAACGCCGCGCGTTCGATGACGTTCTACGAGTTCGACTCGATGGAGCAGTTGCGGGTGTGGCGGGAGATGGACGACCGGGACGAGGAGCCCGTGGTCATCTACCACTCGCACACCGCGACCGAGGCGTACCCGTCCCGCACGGACATCTCCTTCGCCGGCGAGCCGGGCGCGCACTACCTGCTCGTTTCCACCCGTGAGTCGGACACGGAGGAGATCCGTTCGTTCCGGATCGTCGACGGCGTGGTGACCGAGGAGCCGGTCCGGGTCGTGGACGCCGTGGTGGACCCGCACGCCGTCCAGTCGTACATGTTCGGGCAGAGCCCGGCGACGGTCGACTACGAGTGTTCCGGCCGCTGAACCGTCAGCGTCCGTTCATTCCCGTCCCGTTCCCGTAGGCACACCTGATCGAGGAGTACGGCATCATGGCCATCGAAGTTCGCATCCCCACCATCCTGCGCAGCTACACCGGCGGCGCGAAGGTCGTCGACGGCAGCGGCGACACCCTGGGTGAGCTGCTCGCCGACTTGGACTCGCGGCACGCGGGCCTGCGTGGCCGGCTGGTCACCGAGACCGGCGCGCTGCACCGTTTCGTCAACGTCTACGTCAACGACGAGGACGTCCGCTTTCTCGGCGCACTGGACGCGAAGCTCTCCGACGGCGACAGCGTGACCATCCTGCCCGCGGTGGCCGGTGGCGCGTTCGGCTTCGCCGCGGCAGCGGCGATCAGCGCGCACGCCGTAGCCCGTCGCTGAGGGCGGTCGCCATGGCGCGGTACGACAGTCTGCTCGACGCGTGCGGCGGCACCCCGCTCGTGGGTCTGCCCCGGCTCTCCCCGACGGTGCCCGCCGGGGCGCCGCCGGTGCGGCTCTGGGCCAAGCTGGAGGACCGCAACCCCACCGGCAGCATCAAGGACCGGGCCGCGCTGTTCATGGTGCGCGCCGCGGAGGAGTCCGGCCGGCTCCGGCCGGGGGACACCATCCTGGAGCCGACCAGCGGCAACACCGGCATCTCGCTGGCCATGGTCGCCAAGCTGCGCGGCTACCGGCTGGTCTGCGTGATGCCGGAGAACGTCTCCACCGAACGGATCCAGCTGCTCCGGATGTACGGCGCGGAGATCATCTTTTCGCCGGCGGCCGGTGGTTCCAACCAGGCCGTCGCCACCGCGAAGCAAATCTCGGCCGAGCACCCGGACTGGGTGATGCTCTACCAGTACGGCAACGAGGCCAACGCCCGGGCGCACTACGAGACCACCGGGCCGGAGCTGCTGCACGACCTGCCCACCATCACGCACTTCGTGGCCGGGCTGGGCACCACGGGCACCCTGATGGGCACCGGGCGCTACCTGCGGGAGAAGGTCGAGGGCATCCAGGTCGTCGCCGCCGAGCCGCGTTACGGCGAGGTGGTCTACGGCCTGCGCAACATCGACGAGGGGTACGTGCCGGAGCTCTACGACGCCTCGGTGCTCTCCCGGCGCTTCTCCGTCAGCACACGGGACGCGGTGCTGCGTACCCGGCAGCTCGTCGAGGTCGAGGGCATCTTCGCCGGTTTCTCCACCGGCGCCATCCTGCACGCCGCGCTGGCGGTGGCGCACGAGGCGGTCCGGGACGGCCGCGGCGCGGACGTCGCCTTCGTGGTCTGCGACGGCGGCTGGAAGTACCTCTCCACGGGCGCGTACGGCGGCACGCTGGTCGATGCCGAGGACGCTCTGGAGGGCCAGCTCTGGGCCTGACCGGCCTGGTTCGGCCCGTCGGGCCGTCGGCGTGCGCGCCGGCGGCCCGGGGTGCTGCCAGGGGCTGTGTGAGTGGATGTCACGTTGGTGACAACTTCCACCGGATGATTCTTGCCGCCGGGTGCGCCAGCGTAGGCTGCGCAGCGTGGCGTACGCGTCGGTAGAGATCATGAGCCGATTCTTCGCCAACCGAGGCGCTACTGACAGTGACGGCGAGACGACCCGATGCGACTGACCGTTCTGGGTTGCGCCGGCAGTTTTCCCGGCCCCGAGTCCCCGTGTTCGGCCTACCTGGTCGAGGCCGAGGGCTTCCGCCTCCTGGTCGACTTCGGCTCCGGTTCGCTGTCCAGCCTGCAGCGCTACGCCGGCCTGCACGCGCCGGACGCGATCCTGCTGACCCACCTGCACTGCGACCACATCCTCGACGCCGTGTCGTACGTGGTGGTCCGCCGGTACGCCCCGGACGGCCCCTACCCGGCGCTGCCGGTGTACGCGCCCTCCGGCGCACCGGACCGGCTCAGCGCCGCGTACGGCGACGACGGCACCGTCGAGGACGTGTACCAGTTCTACGGCCTCCAGCCGGGCACCTTCCCGATCGGCCCGTTCACGGTCACCGTGGACCGGGTCAACCACCCGGTCGAGACGTACGGCGTCCGGCTGGAGCACGGCGGCCGGTCGCTCTGCTACTCGTCGGACACCGCGCCCTGCGACGCGCTGCTGCGGCTGGCCCAGAGCGCCGACGTGTTCCTCTGCGAGGCCAGCTACCTCGACGGCGTGGACAACCCACCCGACCTGCACCTGACCGGCCGCGAGGCCGGTGAGGCGGCGACCAAGGCCGCGGTGGGCCGGCTGCTGCTGACCCACCTGGTGGCGGCCTGGGGCAGCGAGTCGGACACTCTGGAGGCCGCCGCCGCCGCGTACGGCGGGCCGGTCGAGGTGGTCCGGGCCGGCGCCAGCTACGACGTGTGACCTGGGTGCGGGAGTGGCCAGGTCGGCCAGCGGCACGTGATGGAGTCGTGCTGGCCCTTGCCCCAACGGCAGGGCGCGGAGCAGCCCTGCGCCGGGCTGCGGCCGTGCCGGTCGGGGCACCGGTGGAACCGGCCGGTCGTGGCACCGCATAGGGTGCAGGCATGGCGCGACCTGACGGGCGAATGCCCGATCAACTCCGACCGGTGACACTGACCCGGGGATGGAGCACCCACCCGGAAGGCTCGGTGCTCGTCGAGTTCGGCGGCACCCGGGTGCTCTGCACGGCCAGCGTCACCGAGGGGGTGCCCCGCTGGCGCAAGGGTTCGGGGCTCGGCTGGGTGACCGCCGAGTACGCGATGCTGCCCCGGGCCACCAACACCCGCTCCGACCGGGAGAGCGTCAAGGGCCGGGTCGGCGGCCGGACCCACGAGATCTCCCGGCTGGTCGGTCGCAGTCTGCGCGCCAGCATCGACCTCAAGGCCCTCGGCGAGAACTCGATCGTGCTCGACTGCGACGTGCTCCAGGCCGACGGCGGCACCCGGACCGCCGCGATCACCGGCGCGTACGTGGCGTTGCACGACGCGGTCGGCTGGCTGGCCGCCCGCAAAGCCCTCGCGGGCAAGCCGGAGAAGGTCATGCACCGGTCGGTGGCCGCGGTCAGCGTCGGCGTCATCGCCGGCGAGGCGCGCCTCGACCTCTGCTACGACGAGGACGTGGCGGCCGAGGTGGACATGAACGTCGTCTGCACCGGCACCGGGGACTTCGTCGAGGTGCAGGGCACCGGTGAGGCGGGCGTGTTCGCCCGGGACCAGCTCGACGCCCTGCTCGACCTGGCCGTCGCCGGCTGCGCGGAGTTGGCCGAAGCCCAGCGGAAGGCGCTCTCATGAACAAGATCCTGCTCGCCACCCGCAACCGTAAGAAGCTGGTGGAGCTCCAGCGGATCCTGGACGGCGCGCTCGGCGCGCACCGGGTCGCCCTGCTCGGTCTGGACGACGTCGAGGAGTACGCCGAGCTGCCGGAGACCGGCCTGACCTTCGGCGAGAACGCCCTGATCAAGGCGCGTGAGGGCTTCCGGCGGACGGGCCTGCCCACCATCGCCGACGACTCCGGGCTGGCCGTGGACGCGCTGAGCGGCATGCCAGGCGTGTTCAGCGCCCGCTGGGCGGGCCGGCACGGCGACGACCAGGCCAACTTCCAACTGGTGCTGGACCAGATCGCCGACCTGTCCGACGAGCACCGGGCCGCCTCCTTCGTCTGCACGGTGGCGCTGGTGCTGCCGGGCGGCAAGGAGCACCTCGTCGACGGCCGGCAGTCCGGCCGGCTGCTGCGTGCCCCGCGCGGCGACGGCGGGTTCGGCTACGACCCGATCTTCCTGGGCGACGGGCAGGACCGGACCAACGCCGAGCTGACCCCGGCGGAGAAGGACGCGATCAGCCACCGCGGCAAGGCGCTGCGCGAGCTGGCCAAGCTGGTGGCCAAGGTGCTGCCGCCGGCCTGACCGTCCCTGCCCCGCCGGGCCGGCCCGCCGGTCAACCCAGGTGCAAGGTGGTCAGGTGGCCGCCGAGTTCCCGGACGGCCACCCGGTCCTCCATCGCCAGCGTGGTGAGCACCTGTTCGACTTCGGTCAGGGTCGCGAATCGGCCCACCGAGACGACCGCCGTCGTGTCCAGCTCCTCCACCCACAGCCCCTTCGGCTCCCAGGTGGTCTGCACGCACCCGCCGGACCGGCCGACGCAGGTGAGGAAGTCGTAGCTCAGCGGACGCATCCCGCGCAGCAGGACCAGCACCTCCGCCAGGTCCATCGGCACGCCCCGGTCGGCGCCCCCGACGTGGTCGGCGTTCACCTCCACGAACCCCGCGGGGGTGCGGTCCGGCACGGCGCCCGGTGGCAGGCCGCGCAGCCGCCGGACGAGGTTCGTGCCGTCGTACCGGCCCACGGTCAGCTCGGGCCCACCCGGTTCGGCGTACGTACCCACCAGCGTGTCGCCCTCGCGTCGGACCTCTACCGACCGGCCCGCCCAGCTCAGCCGCACCCGGACGGCGGCCGGCAACCAGGGCAGGTGCAGCGCGGTGAGCCGGCCGGCGGATGCCGGCCCGTCGCCCGGGGAGTGTGGCCCGGCCCAGCCGCCGAGCAGCTCCACGTCGACCTCGACGTCGTCGTCCGGCGTGGGTGGCACGGCGGCGAGCCGGCCCACCCGGCGCCGGCGCCACGCCATCGGGACCTGGATCCGGCTGGCGGTGTCGCCGTTCCAGTGGACGGTCAGCCCCTCGGCGCGCAGCGCGTTCGCCACCTCCGCACCGATCTCCGCTGCCGTCGCGCCGTCGAACGCCCCGTAGTTGACGAAGACGGGCGAGCCGGCCGCCACGCGTTCGGCGTCCTGCCGGTGGTAGAAGGCGTAGCCGCGCGGTTCGATCGTGCGCGGCACGTCCGCGCCGATCTCGTGCACGCCGCAGTTCTGGCAGCAGGTGAAGTCCTCCCGGGCGACCACACCGGCGGCGGTGAGCGCCCGGAACGCCGCGGTGAGCCGGTCGCTGTCGGTCACCTCCGGCCAGTGCGCCTGTTCCGCGAGGTGCCGGGTCAGCTCCTCGATCACCACCGGCCAGGCGCGGGCCTCAATCTCCGCCGGCGACGCCTCGTCCTTCAGGTACGCCACCGTCTCACCGGCGATGGCGGCGGCCGGCAGCTCGGCCAGCGCCACCTGGCGGCGGACGAAGTTCCGGATCTGCTCGTCGAGCTCCTGCTCCTCGGGTTCCACGGCGGCGAACGCTAGCAGCACCCGCCGACAGCGCCGACGAAGGTGCTGCCGCCCGCCGCCTGACCCGCGGCGGACGGCAGCTACCCCGCGGAGGTCAGCCCAGCGGGCCGACCTCACGTTCGATGGCGGCGCGCAGCTCCGGTCCGGCCAGGACGGCGCGCGCCGCCTCCATCACCGGGGCCAGGAACACGTCCGGGCCCGGCTCGCCAGCGAACCCGCCCAGCGCGGCCACGGCGGCCCGGCCGGCCGGCGAGGGCTCCAGCGGGGCCCGCAGCTGCAACCCACGTACGCCGGCGAGCAGCTCCACGGCGAGCAGGCTGGTCAGGTTGTCCAGCACGGTCCGCAGCTTCTTGGCCGCCGCCCAGCCCATCGAGACGTGGTCCTCCTGCATGCCGCTGGTGGGCAGCGAGTCCACCGACGCCGGCGCGGCCAGCCGGCGGTTCTCCGCGACGATGCCGGCCGCCGTGTACTGGGCGATCATCAGCCCGGAGTTCACCCCGGCGTCGGGGGAGAGGAACGCCGGCAGCTCCCGGTTGCGGGCCACGTCGAGCAGCCGGTCCACCCGGCGCTCGGCGATCGCGCCCACCTCAGCGGCGGCGATGGCCAGGAAGTCCGCGGCGAAGCCCAGCGGCGCGCCGTGGAAGTTGCCGGTCGACTCGACCCGCCCGTCGGGCAGCACCACCGGGTTGTCCACCACGGACACCAGCTCCCGGCCGGCGACCGTGCGGACGAAGTCCAGGGTGTCCCGGGCCGCGCCGGCAACCTGCGGGGCGCACCGCATCGAGTACGCGTCCTGCACCGCGTGCGCCAGGTCGTCGCGGTGCGAGTCCATCACCCGGGAGTCCTGCAGCAGACGGTGGATGTTCGCCGCCGACGCCGACTGACCGGGGTGCGGCCGGATCGCGTGCAGTTCCGGCAGGAACGGCCGCTCCGAGCCGAGCATCGCCTCGATGGAGAGCGCGGCGGTCACGTCGGCCATCGCGAACAGGTGCGCCGCGTCGTGGATGGCCAGCAGCAGCATGCCGAGCATGCCGTCGGTGCCGTTGATCAGCGCCAGCCCCTCCTTGGCGGCCAGCTCGATCGGCTTGAGCCCGGCGGCGCGCAGCGCGTCGGCCGCGTCCACCCGCTCGCCGGCCGGGCCGAGCACCCAACCCTCACCCAGCAGTACCAGCGCGCAGTGCGCCAGCGGCGCCAGGTCACCCGAGGCGCCCAGCGAACCGTGCTCCGGCACCCACGGCGTGATGTCGTGGTTGAGCAGGTCGACAAGCGCCTCGGCGACCAGCGGGCGGACCCCGGAGCGGCCGAGCGCGAGGGAGCGTACGCGCAGGAGCATCATCGCCCGGACCACCTCGCGCGGCATCGGGGCGCCCACGCCGGCGGCGTGCGAGCGGATCAGCGCGTGCTGCAGCTCGGCCCGGCGCTCCGGCGCGACGAAGGTGTTCGCCAGCGCCCCGAACCCGGTCGACACGCCGTACACGGGTCGGCCGGCCGCCTCGATGCCGTCCACGATCGCGCGGCTGGTCGCCATCGCGTCGACGGTGGCCGGGTCGAGGGCGACCGTGGCGCTGTCGCGGGCCACGGCGAGCACGTCTGCGGCGGAGATTCCGGTGGGTTGGATGGTCACGATCGTCATTGCGAAACTCCGTTGTGCAGAACCTGGCGGATCAGTGGAACACCGGGCCGGTAGGCCAGATGCAGGTACGACGGCGCGTCGAGGACGACCAGGTCGGCCCGCGCGCCGGGGGTGAGCACGCCGATGTCGTCGCGGCGCAGCGCCCGCGCCCCGCCGGCGGTCGCCGCCCACAGCGCCTCCGCCGGGGTCATCCGCATCTCACGGACGGCGAGGGCGAGGCAGAACGGCATCGACGAGGTGTACGACGAGCCCGGGTTGCAGTCGGTCGCCAGCGCCACGGTGACGCCGGCGTCGAGCAGCCGGCGGGCGTCCGGGTACGGCGAGCGGGTGGAGAACTCGGCACCGGGCAGCAGAGTGGCCACGGTGTGCGTACCCGAGCCGTCGGTGCTCGCGGTGCCGGCCAGGGCGTCCACGTCGGCGTCGCTCAGGTGCGTGCAGTGGTCGACACTGGCCGCGCCCAGCTCCACCCCGAGCTGGACACCCGGGCCGGGGCCGAGCTGGTTGGCGTGCACCCGCACGCCCAGCCCCGCCGCCTGACCGCAGGCCAGGATGGCCCGGGCGTGGTCGACGTCGAAGGCGCCCCGTTCGCAGAACACGTCGACCCATCTGGCGTACGGCGCGGCGGCGGCCAGCATCGGACCGCAGACCAGCCCCACGTAGTCGTCCGGGCGATCGGCGTACTCGGCGGGCACCACGTGCGCGCCGAGGAAGGTGGTCTCGGAGCTGGTCTCGGCGGCGATCCGCAGCGACCGGGCCTCGTCGGCGACAGTCAGCCCGTACCCACTCTTGATCTCCATGGTGGTGGTGCCCTGGCGCAGCGCCTCGCCGCGCAGCCGGCGCACGGTGGCCCGCAGCTCGTCGTCGGAGGCGGCCCGGGTGGCGCCGACCGTGGTCCGGATGCCGCCGCCGGTGTAGGGCTCGCCGGCCATCCGGGCGGCGAACTCGGCGGCCCGGTCACCTGCGAAGACCAGGTGGGCGTGGCTGTCCACGAAGCCCGGCAGTACGGCGGCCCCTCCGGCGTCGATCCGCCGGTCGGCGGCCGGCGCGTACGCCGCCGGGCCCACCCACGCCACCCGCCCCTCCTCGACGAGCACCGCGGCGTCCCGGCGGATGCCCAGCGGTCCCTCGCCGGGGCCGTTGGTGACCAGCTCCCCGATGTTGTCGACCAGCAGACTGCTCGCGCTCACGCGGTGCTCTCTTTCGTTCGCGACTGCGGGGCTCGCAAACCCGGCTCACTCCTCGCGCTCACGCGGATGTCACCGCCTCGATGGAGGCCGCCAGCTCGGCGGGTACGTCCACGGTCAGGTGCCGGCCGTCGGCCACCACCACCCGGCCGTCCACCAGCACCTGGTCGACGTCGGCCGCACCGGCCGCGAAGATCGCGCCCACCGGCGGCACCCCGGCGGTGCGGGCGCTGTCCAGCCGTACCGTGACCAGGTCGGCGCGGGCACCGACGGCGATCCGGCCGGCGTCGTGCCAGCCCAGCGCGGCGTGCCCGGCGGCGCTGGCGGCGGCCAGCAGCTCGTCGGGGGTGAAGTGGCCGCGCCGCCGGGTGCGCAGCCGCTCGTCCAGCTCCACCGCGCGGGCCTCCTCGAAGAGGTCGATCACGGCGTGGCTGTCGCTGCCCAGGCTGAGCGGGATCCCCACGTCGGCCATCCGCCGGGCCGGGCCGAGCCCGTCGGCGAGGTCGCGTTCCGTGGTGGGACAGAGGCACACCCCGCTGCGGCTCTCCCCGAGCAGCGCCAGGTCGCCGCTGGTCGGGTGGGTCGCGTGCACCGCGGTGGTGGCCGGGCCGAGCACGCCGTGCTCGGCGAGCAGCGCGGTGGGGGTACGCCCGTGCACCGCCCGGCACTCGTCGTTCTCGGCCGGCTGCTCGGAGAGGTGCACGTGCAGCGGTGCACCGCGCTCGCGGGCCCAGTCGGCGACCGTGCCGAGCTGCCCGGCGGGCACCGCGCGCACCGAGTGCACCGCCGCGCCGAGAAGGACGTGCCCGTCCTCCGGCCGGAACGCGGTCGCCCGCTCGGCCCACCGGGTGGCGTCGCCGTCGCCGAAGCGCCGCTGCGGCCCGGCCAGGGGGCGCCCGTCCACACCCGCGGTCAGGTAGCAGGTGTCCAGCAGGGTGAGCCGGATCCCGGCGTGCGCGGCGGCCTCGACCAGCGCCGCGCCCATCGCGTTCGGATCGTCGTAGCGGCCGCCGTCCGGCCGGTGGTGCAGATAGTGGAACTCGCCGACGCAGGTGATCCCGGCCAACGCCATCTCGGCGTAGACCGCCCGGGCCAGCGCCAGGTAGGCGTCCGGGTCGAGGCGTGCCGCGACCGCGTACATCCGGTCCCGCCAGCTCCAGAAGTCGCCCCGGCCGTCGTGGGTGCGTCCCCGCAGCGCCCGGTGGAAGGCGTGCGAATGCGCGTTGGCGAGCCCGGGCAGGGTCAGCCCCGGCAGCCGGGTGGCGTCGCGCAGCACCTCGACCCCGGCGGTCGGGCTGCCGCCGCCCACCAGTGGCGTGACGACGCTGATCCGCCCGTCCTCGACCTCGATCAGCACGTCGGGCGTCGGCTCGGCGTGCGCAGGCAGCCAGGCGTACTCGGCGAGCCACCGGGCGGTGGTCATCGGCAGGCCAGCTCTGTGAGCACCCGGGCCAGCGCCCGTACCCCGGCGGCGCAGTCCTCGTCGGCGGCCGTCTCGGCGGGCGAGTGCGACACCCCGGTCGGGTTGCGAACGAAGAGCATCGCGGTGGGCAGGTGCGCCGCGAGCACGCCGGCGTCGTGCCCGGCGCCGGTGGGCAGCACCGGCGCGTCGAGCAGCGTGGCCAGCCGTCGGGCCAGCCCACCGTCGAAGGCCACCAGCGGGGTGGCCGACTCCTCGGTCAGTGTCACCTCGGTCCCGTCCCGGCGGGCCCGCTCGGCGACCTTGGCGTGCACCGCGTCGACCAGCCCGGTCAGCGTCTCGGGCTCGGCCGCCCGGGCGTCCAACCAGCCGGTCACCCTCGACGGGATCGCGTTGGTGGCGTTCGGTTCGACGGCGACCCGGCCGACGGTGGCGTGCGCCCCGCGCAGCCGGGCCTCCTTGTTCGCCGCGAGCACCGTGAACGCGTAGGTCAGCATCGGATCGCGGCGGTCGGCCATCCGGGTGGTACCGGCGTGGTTGCCCTCGCCGGTGACGTCGAAGCGCCAGCGGCCGTGCGGCCAGATCGCGCTGGCCACCGCGACCGGCGCGTCCACGTCGACCAGTGCCCGGCCCTGCTCGACGTGCAGCTCGACGAAGGCGCCGAGGCGGCCCAGCAGGTCCGGCCGGGCGCCCGCCGGCCGGTCGCCCAACGCCTCGGCGAAGCTCA
The DNA here is from genome assembly GCF_042650685.1 of Micromonospora sp. GCM10011542. NCBI lineage: Bacteria > Bacillati > Actinomycetota > Actinomycetes > Micromonosporales > Micromonosporaceae > Micromonospora > Micromonospora sp. GCM10011542. Next base: position 239,636 of record NZ_JBHSBO010000061.1, on the reverse strand, counting down.
CCCCCGCGGCGTCGCGCAGTTCGGCCGCGCGCTCCGGCGCGATCGCCCCGGTGAGCAGCCGCGACCCCAGGCACGGTACGCCAAAACGAGCCCCCTCCTCCTCGACGAACGCGGCGACGAGCACCGGCCGGGTCGGCGTGACGCCCGCGGCGCGCAGCTCGTCCACGGCGAGGAACGCGCTGACGATGCCGAGCGGCCCGTCGTACGCCCCGCCGTGCGGCACCGAGTCGAAGTGGCTCCCGGTCAGCACCGCGTCGCCGGCCGCCGGGTCGCCCCAGACGGCGAAGAGGTTGCCGTTGCCGTCCTCGACGACCGGCATGCCGCGCCGGTCGGCCTGGGCCCGGAACCAGTCGCGCAGCTCCAGCTCGGGTCCGGTCAGCGCGTAACGCAGGTAGCCGCCGCTGCCGGCGTCCCGCCCGACCGGCGAGATCTCGTCCCACAGCGTCCGGAACCTGTTAGGAAGGGACCCTTCCCCTACATCAGGCGTTAACAAGGGGCCCTTCCTTACTCTGCCATCGGGATGCGGACGCCGGTACGCTCCGCGACGTCGCGGGCGTCCTGGTAGCCGGCGTCCACGTGTCGGATCACGCCCATCGCCGGGTCGTTGGTGAGCACCCGCTCGATCTTCTGGCCGGCCAGGGCTGTGCCGTCGGCCACGCACACCTGCCCGGCGTGGATCGACCGGCCGATGCCCACCCCGCCGCCGTGGTGGATGGACACCCAGGAGGCGCCGCTGGCGGTGTTGACCAGCGCGTTGAGCAGCGGCCAGTCGGCGATCGCGTCGGAGCCGTCGGCCATCGCCTCGGTCTCCCGGTACGGGCTGGCCACGCTGCCGCAGTCCAGGTGGTCGCGGCCGATGACCAGCGGCGCGGACAGCTCACCAGAGGCGACCATCTCGTTGAACCGCACACCGGCCTTGTCCCGCTCGCCGTAGCCGAGCCAGCAGATCCGCGCCGGCAGGCCCTGGAACGCGACCCGCTCGCCGGCCATCCGCATCCACCGGGCCAGGGACTCGTTCTCCGGGAACAGCTCCAGGATGGCCCGGTCGGTGGCGGCGATGTCCTTCGGGTCGCCGGAGAGGGCCGCCCAGCGGAACGGGCCCTTGCCCTCGCTGAACAGCGGCCGGATGTACGCCGGCACGAAGCCGGGGAAGTCGAACGCGCGCTCGTACCCGGCGAGCTGAGCCTCGCCCCGGATCGAGTTGCCGTAGTCGAAGACCTCCGCGCCCGCGTCCTGGAAACCGACCATCGCGGCCACGTGCCGGGCCATCGACGAGCGGGCCCGGTCGGTGAACTCGGCCGGCTTCGCCGCCGCGTAGTCCCGCGCGTCGTCCAGCTCCACCCCCACCGGCAGGTACGACAGCGGGTCGTGCGCGCTGGTCTGGTCGGTGACGATGTCGATCTCGATGCCGCGCACGAGCAGCTCGGGGAAGACGACCGCGGCGTTTCCGACCACGCCGACGCTCAGCGCCCGGCGGTCCCGCTTGGCGGCGAGCACCCGCTCGACGGCGTCGTCCAGCGAGTCGGCCACCTCGTCGAGGTAGCGATCGCGGGCCCGGCGCTCCAGCCGGCTGCGGTCAACGTCGACGATCAGGCAGGCGCCGCCGTTCATGGTGACCGCGAGCGGCTGCGCGCCGCCCATTCCGCCGCATCCGGCGGTCAGCGTGAGGGTGCCCGCGAGGGTGCCGCCGAACCTCTTCGCGGCGACCGCCGAGAACGTCTCGTAGGTGCCCTGGAGGATGCCCTGGGTTCCGATGTAGATCCACGACCCGGCGGTCATCTGCCCGTACATGGTCAGGCCGAGCTGCTCCAGCCGGCGGAACTCCGGCCAGGTGGCCCAGTCACCGACCAGGTTGGAGTTGGCCAGCAGCACGCGGGGCGCCCACTCGTGGGTCCGCAGCACCCCGACCGGGCGGCCGGACTGCACCAGCATGGTCTCGTCCTCGCGCAGGTCGGTGAGCGTCCGGACCAGCGCGTGGTACGACGGCCAGTCCCGCGCGGCCTTGCCGGTGCCGCCGTAGACGACCAGGTCCTCGGGGCGCTCGGCGACCTCCGGGTCGAGGTTGTTCATCAGCATCCGCAGGGCGGCCTCCTGCTGCCACCCGCGGGCGGTGAGCTGGCTGCCCCGTGCGGCACGGACGGGCTGGGTCATCTCTGATCTCCTCCGGGTCAACTGAGGAACAACTGTCGGCGGGCCGCGGAGGCTTCGAAGGCCTCCAGTCGGCGTTGGGTGTCGGCCGGCGTGGCGTCGCAGATGGCCTGCAACAGCACCATGGCCAGGGCCATCGGGGCGGTGTGCAGGTCGAAGACGAGCTGGGCGCCGACCGCGGCGGGCAGCACCACGTCGGCGTGCTCGGTGGCCGGGCTGACCGGCGAGTCGGTGATCGCCACCACGGCCAGCCCGGCGGCGCGTGCCTCGCGCAGCGCGTCCAGCGTCTCCCGGGGGTAGCGGGGGAGCACGAAGGCCAGCACCGCGGACGCGCCGGCCTCGGCGGCCTGCTCCAGGCGGTCGGTGAGCAGGCTGCCGCTGTCGTCGAGCACCCGAACGTCCGGGTGCACCTTGGCGGCGAAGTAGGCGAAGTACGCGGCCAACGGCGCGGCGGCCCGCAGGCCGAGCACCGGCAGCGGCCGGCTGGCGGCGAGCAGCCGACCCGTCTCGGCGATCCGGTCCCGGTCGGCGAGCTGACCGGCGAGCCGGTCCAGGTTGCTCATCTCCCCGCGTACCGCCTGCTGGAGCTCGTTGCCGGCGCCCGACGGACCGCCGGGTACGGCGGTGGTGAGGTCGCGCAGCCGGCGGCGCAGCGCCGGGTAGCCGTCGTGGCCGAGCGCGACGGCGAACCGGGTGACCGACGGCTGGCTGACGCCGGCCAACTCGGCCACCTCGGCCGCGGAGAGATACGCGACGGCCGGGGCGTGCTGCACGAGGCAGTGCGCGATCCGGCGTTGGGTCGGAGTGAGCCGGACCCCGTCGAACAGGTCCAGCACCCGTTCGACCGACGCCCCGTTGGCTCCTTCATTCACGCCGTGACTCTATGCATGAAAACTTTCAGTCGGCAATAGGTCGCGTCGACGCACCCGTCCCGCCCAACTGTCGTCGGCCGACCGGCGGGCGGCCCACACAGCGCCGGCTCTGTAGGATCCGCACGGCGGTTGAGCGGAGGAGTGGCATGCAGCCGGAGAGCCCGTACAGGTACACCCACATGTTGGGCGCGTGTCAGGTGGGAAAGGCCTGGGCCGCAGTGGACGGGCAGGGGCACTTCGCCACCGTGGCCGTGTTGGACGGGGTCGCCGCTTCCGACCAGCGCTGGCGCGAGGCTTTCGGTAACGCGGCCCACGCGCTGGCGCAGGCCAACGGCGGTCACCAGTACGCGGCCGTCGACCTGTCGGCCGCCCACCCCTGGGTGGCCTACCGCGCAGACCAGGGGAACGCGCCGCAGCGGCTCTTCCAGAGCCTCGGCCTGGACTACCAGCCGGTGCCCGACCTGCCTGTCTCGGCCCCGCCCTCGTCTGCCCCTCCCTCGTCGGCCCCTCCCTCGTCGGCGCCGCCGGTGTCCGGCGTCCCGCAGCAGGTCAGCGGACCGCCGAAATCGGTCTCCGGTGCGCCCGAGCTGGTGAACCACATGCCACAGTTGCCCTGGGCGGTGCACACCGACCCGGTCTCCGGGCAGCCGGTGTCCGCCTCACCGCAGCCGGTCTCCGCCGCGCCGACCCCACCCGTGGCGGCGCAGGGCCAGCCGCCCGCGATCGCCAGCGCCCCGGTGCCGTCGTCCCAGGCCGCGTACGATCCGCTGAGCGGCACGGGCCGGCGGATCGCCCCGGTGCAACGCGAGCCGAAACGGCCGGGCTGGGTCTGGCCGGTCGCCGCACTGGTGCTCGCCCTGGTCGCCGGCACCGCGGGGTACTTCATCGGTAGCGCCGGCGGCGACGACGCGCCCTCGGCCTCGCCCTCGGCCAGCGCCTCCCTCTCGCCGTACGAGGCGACGCAGTTCTCCATCAACAAGACCAAGTTCGACGGCAGCCTCACTGCGCTGGCGGAGCCCTGGCTGGCCGAGGCGGGAGGCTGCGCCGTCGACACCGAGGTCGGGGGGCCGAAGCTGCCGGCGGACGAAAAGCGGCACGTCTTCTGTCGCTACGGTGGCGCTTCCCTGCACTTCGCGCTCTACCAGGGCAAGGCGGAGAAGGACGCGGCGCGCGCCTACCGCCAGCAGCTCAACCTCGCTGGCGGCGCGCTGGCGCCGGGCCTGCGCGAGGCGACCCGGACGGTCGGTGGAGTGACCGGCGCCCCCGGCAGCTACGTCGAGTACGCCTTCAAGGGCGGGGACGAACGGACGGTCTGTGGCGTGTGGTGGGACCGCGACGACGTCGACGGCGCCTTCTACCTGGAGACCCTGTGCGAGGCCGGTATCGCGGGCAACTGGGACGCGATGCGGGACCTGTGGCGCCGCAACAGCTGACCATGTCCTGGGACGGCCGTACGTCCGGGACGTCGAATGTCGACGTGAGCGAGGAACATTGACTTCGTTGGACGATGTCCGGCCGGCCGTACCGCCGTCGGCATCAGCGCCGCTGCTCGCTGACCGCTCCGTCGCGGTCGTGCACGAGTGGTTCGGTGCCACGGGCGGATCGGAGAACGTGTTCCTCGCCATCGCGGACCTCGTCCCGCACGCGCGGCGCATCGTGCTCTGGGCGGACCGGGACGTCGAGGTCGAGCGTCTCGGCCTGCACGAGACCTGGCTGGCCCGCACACCGCTGCGCCGCAGCAAGGCCCTCGCGCTCCCCGTCATGCCCCTGGCCTGGCGGACCGTCGGTGAGGAGCAGTACGACGTGGTCATCTCCTCCAGCCACGCCTTCGCCCACACCGTCCGGCTCGGTCCGCCGGAACGGACCCGGCACCTGAGCTACGTGCACTCGCCCGCGCGCTACGTCTGGAGCCCGAACTTCGACGGCCGGGGCTCCGGGGCGCTGCTCAGCGGCCCGCGCCGGGCGCTCCAGTCGATGGACCGCCGGTTCAGCCGGCACGTGCACGCCTACGCCGCCAACTCCCGCGAGGTGCAGGAGCGGATCCGGCGGTTCTGGAAGCGCGACGCGGTCGTGATCCACCCGCCCGTCGACGTCGAGTACTTCGCCGCGGCACCGCCCCAGGCGGCTCGCGACTACCTGCTGGGCGTGGGGCGCTGGATCCCGTACAAGAACTTCGACCTGATGATCGAGGTGGCCGCGGAGGCCGGGCTACCCTTGGTGGTGGCCGGTTCCGGGCCGGAGGAGGCCCGCCTGCGTCGACTCGCGGCCGCCGTCCGGGTGCCGGTGACCTTCGAGGTACGGCCCTCGCGGGAGCGCCTGCGTGAGCTCTACGCCGGTGCCCGGGCGCTGTTGTTCCCGGCGCACGAGGACTTCGGCATCATCCCGGTGGAGGCTCAGGCCTGCGGGACCCCGGTGATCGGCCTGAACAGCGGTGGCCTGCTGGAGACGGTGGTCGACGGCGAGACGGGCTTCCTGCTCGGCTCGATGCGGCCCGGTGACCATGCCGCCGCCGTCCGCCGTGTCGACGAACTGGACCCGGCGCGCATCCGGGAGCACGCGACGGCGTTCTCGCCGCAGTGGTTCCGCACCCGGATGAGCGAGTGGATCGCCGATGAGACCCGCTGACACGATCGTCGACTGCAGCGGGGTCGGCCCGGGCGGAATCACCCGCGTCCTCAGCGAGGTCGTGCGGCACTGGCCGGCCGGGCAGCGGCTCCGCCTCGTCGCCGTGCCTCCGTCCTGGGAGCCGCCGACCGGGTCCGGTGCCGAGGTGACGGTGGTCAGCCGACAGGCCCCGGATCGCGCTCGTGCCGTCGCGTCCGCCACCACTGCGCTACGGCGGGTGACCGGCGAGGCCCGGCAGGAGGCGGCCGGCGCCCAGGTGCTCTCACTGAGCCCGTCGGTGGCCCTGGTCGGCAGCCAACTGCCGGTCACCACCGTCGTCCACGATCTCGCCTTCCGGCTCTGGCCGCACGACCTGTCGACGTCGGTGCGGCAGTACCGTCGGGCCAGCTACGCGACGGCGATCAACCGGTCCCGGCATCTGCTCTGCGTCAGCGCCCGCACCCGTCACGACCTCCTCGGGCTCTACGGTGTGCCCGAGGAGCGCAGCACGGTCTGGTACCCGGGTAGCGACGTGCACGTCGCACCCGGCGCGCTGCCGCCGGAGCTCTCGGCCCGCACCGGCGGGGTGCTCCCGTACCTGCTCGTCGCCGGGCATGCGGCCCACAAGGGCGTCGAGCTCGCCGTCGAGGCCCTGGCCGACCTTCCCGACCACGTGCTCGCGGTGCTCACCGGCGGCCAGCGGATCACGCGGTTCGCCGACGCCGTGGCGGCGTCCCCGGCGGCCGACCGGGTGCTCCTGCTCGATCGGCTCTCCGACGCCGACTACGCTGCCACCGTCGCCGGCGCCGCGGCCTTCCTGATGCCGAGCCACTTCGAGGGGTACGGCCTGCCGGCCGCCGAGGCACTGCGGCTGGGCACCCCCACCGTCATCTCGCCCGACCCCGCCCTGCTCGAGGCGACCGATGGCCGAGCGGTCCGGATGACCACGTGGACGGCGTCCGCTTTGGTCCGGGCGGTACGCGAGGCCATCGGCGGCACCCGGCCGGCGGCGGGTGCGGCCGGCCGCTCCTGGCGGGAAGCGACTGCCCACCTGGCCGAGTTGCTCGCCACCGACCTCGATGCCGACGCTCGCGTGGCGTCCCAGCCCGGAAAGCAGGCCTGACCAGTGCGGATCGCCATGGTGCACTCGTCGTTCGCGATCCGCGGCGGCGCCGAGCAGTACGTGCGGGACCTGTCCGGGGCCCTCGCCGAGCGCGGCCACGAGGTGCGGGTCTTCAGCCGCCCGTCGCCGCACAGCCTGCCCACCGACGCGCCGGTCGAGACCCGCGTCTCGGCCCGCCTGGGTGGTGTCGACCCGCGGCTGGGCAAGGTCCTCACCCACCTCGGCGACCTGGCCGACCCGACCGGGCTCCGGCTCAGCGCCCTGCGCGACTTCGCGCCCGACGTGGTGCACGTGCACAACTGGCAGGGCCTCGGTGTCCTGCCCGTGGCACGGTTGGCCCGAACCTGGCCGACCTGCCACACCGTCCACGACTACGCCGTCTGCGACCCGAACAACAGCCTCGCCAACCAGGGCCGTTCGGACCTGACCGACCGCCTTTTGCGCGCGCGGTCCGCCTGGCTGGTTCGGCAGATGCGCGAGGTGTCGATGCTGTGGCCGGCCGCGCGCACCCGGGACATCGCGCAGCGTCACCTCCCGTCCGGGTCCACGCTGAGCGGGACGGTCGTGCCGCTCGCCGTGCCGGCCACCGACGCCCCGGTGTCCTGGCCGGCCGGTGACCCGGCGGTGTTCCTGTTCCTCGGCGCGCTCAGCGACCACAAGGGCATCGGCCTGCTGCTCGACGCGTGGCGGGACGTGGCCGGGGTGAACGGTGCGACGCTGCTCGTGGGCGGGGACGGCCCGCGCCGGGCCGACGTCGAGGCAGCGGCGCGGGAGTTGCCCGGCCTCGAATACCTGGGCTTCCTCGACGCCGAGGGCAAGGAGGCCGCGATGGCGCGGGCGGGGTGGCTCGTCTTTCCCAGCCAGTGGGCCGAGAACTTTCCGATCTCGTGTGTCGAGGCGCTGCGGGCCGGTCGTCCGATCATCTCCAGCGAGGTGGCCCGGCCACCGATGGCGTCGGAGGAGTCTGTGCTGATCTTCCGGACCCGGTCGGAGCTGACCGACACGCTGCGGCGGGCCGCCAACACGTCCCGCGCCGACTACGCGACGATCGCGGCGGCCGCCGACCGGGACGGGCGCGAGCTGGACTGGGACCGGCACGTCGACGCGGTCGTCGGCGCCTACACCGCGCTGCGCGCGGGGGACGCGGTGCGACGCCGACGCGTCCCGGCACCCCGACGATGACCGCCGGCCGGCGAGCGGCGCGGTCGCCGGGCCCGATCCGGTGGCGCACCGTGAAGTTCCTGCTCGTTGCCATCGCCGCCGTGCCGGTGGCCGCCGTGGTGTGCGGGCTCGCCGGTCTCCCGCCGCTCCTGCCGGTCTTCGTCGTCGCGCTCGTGGCGCTCGCCGTGTTTCCCGTGCCGGGCCTCGCCTACGTGTTCGTCGTGCTGAACGCCCCGCTCGGGTTGCGTCACGCCGGCGTGGAGGGGGTCGTCGGGGATGCCTTCGGAGGGCGCGAGTACGCCCTCGGGCTCTCCGCAGCGGCGGTGGCGGGCGTGCACGCCCTCCGTTGCGTGCTGCGCGGCGGCTGGAGCCGCAGACAGGTCGCCGGTGGTGTGGCGGCAGTGGTCGTGCTGGGCGTGTGGAGCCTGATCGGGGTAGCTCACCATGGGCCGGCGCAGACCGTGGCCGGGCTCCGGCTGACCCTGCTGCCGCTCCTGCTCCTCCTCGCTCTCGTGGGTCTGCGCGGGTCCGGGGTGACCCGGGTCGTCACCGTGGCGGCGTGGCTGCTGATGGCCAACGGCGTGGCCACCATCGCCGAGCTGATCATCGGGCCGGCCCAACTGGTGCAGTGGGGGTTCGAGGAGGGGCGAGCGGTCCGCTACATCGGTGACACCTTCCGGGCGCCCGGCCTCACCGAGTTCAATGCCGAGCTGGGGATCCTCGCCGGCGCGTACCTGCTCGGGTACGTGGCGCTCTGGCTGACGTCCGGCGGCCGGCCCACGCGCTGGTCGTGGCACGTCGGTGCGGTCGCGGCCGTCGTCTGCCTCGCGCTCAGTACCTCCCGTTCCGGTGCCCTGCTCGTGGTCGGCGGGGTGATCGCCGCCGCCGTGGGCAACCGGTCCGGTGGCGCGGCCGCCCGCCGCAGGGCCCGCCTGGTCGGACTCGGCGTCGTGGTGTGCGTGGCGGCCGGCTTCGTGGCCGTCGGTGCGACCGGGGCGCGCAGCCTCTTCCAACGCTTCGAGGTCTGGTCGGTGCTGCTCGACGGCGACCTTCCGCTCTGGGGCCGGGGCATCGGTGCCGCCGGAGCGGCGACCGTGTCGCGGGTCGCCCAGGGCGAACAGATCTTCGTCGACAACTACTTCGTCAGCGTGGCCCTGCAGTACGGACTGCCGATGATGGTGGCACTCCTCGGCGGGATCGGATACCTGATGCTCCGGCTCTGGCAGCGCGCGTCCACGCGTCCCTCCGCCGTGCCGCAGCTCGCCGTCCTGACCGGCTTGGCCGGTGCGTTCCTGGTGATCGAGGCCTGGGAGTACACGGGCGCGACGATGTGCCTCGCGGTCTTCGTCGCGTACGCCGTCCACCTGGATCCGCTGCCACTGCGGCAGATCGACACGGGTGCGGCGGCGCGACCGGCGCCCGCGGTCCCGCCCGTCGTCCACCCGCCGGTACGGCCACCACAGCGGCGGCCGGTCGACGCCGACACCGTGGTGCTCCCGCGGGTCGATGCGGAGACGGTGGTGCTGCGGCGTGTCGACGCGGACACGGTCATGCTCCCGCCGCAGCGTCCGGCCCGGCGACGCGACACACCACCGGCGCCTCCACCTCCCCAACCGCCGCAACCCCCGTGGACGCCGTCCCCGGCTCGGCGCACGCCGCCACCGCCACCGCCACCGCCACCACCGCCGCCGCCGCTGCCGCCGCCACCGCCGCCCTACTCGCGGCACCGGTCCGCAGACGACGAGAGCACCGCCTTCATCCCGCCGGTCCGGCCGACCCGCCGGCCCTCCGACCACCACGGGAGATGATCGTGCCCGTCCTCTCCACCGCGCTGCTGCGGCTGCAACGGTCACAGATCTCCGTGCAGGCGCTCACCCGGCTGTCGAGCGTGGCGCTGTTCCTCTACGCCTCCTGGGCGGACCACGAGCGACTGGCTCTGGTCGCGCTGCTGGGCACTCTGCTTGCCATCCCCTACACGCTGATGGAGGCACTGGTCGGCCGGCCGCTGTCGGCGGGAGTCGTCCCGGAAGACTGGAACCTGGAGAGCTGGGCGCGGCGGGTCTCCGCGCTCGTGGCGCTGCCGGTCGCCGCCGTGGCGTTCCTGTCGGTCTCCGTGGCGCTGCCGCACAGCAGTCTCACCGACCGGTTGTGCGTGATCGCCCCGGTTCTTCTCCAACTGCCGGTGGAGGCGATGTTCTGGGCCTGCGCACGAACCCGCTCACCGGGTGGAGCCAACCTCATCCCCCAGCTCACCGCCCTCGGCACCCTGGTGAGCGGCGTGGTCCTCCTCGCCGCCGACGTCCGCGTCGACATCGCCGCCGTGCCGGCGCAGCTCGCCGTGCTGGCCTGGGTGGCCCTGCGGCCCCGGGCGGCCTCCGCCGGTCGGGTCCGGCCGAAAGCCCGGGAAAGCCTGTCGGTCGGCTCGGTGTACTGCCTGGCCGCGCTGGCCGACCTCGCGTACACGATCGCGTTGCCGTCGGTGGCCGGCGCGGCGGCGGGGCAGACCGCGGTGGTGGTCCTGCGGGCCCTGGACCTCGTCTTCGGTCCGTTCCACGTGGTGCTCTCCGCCAGCACCCGGGAGGACATCGTGGCGGGCCGGGACGTTCGCTGGCGCACCCTCACCCGAGGGCTGACGCTCGTGGCGTGGCTCGGCGTGTCGGGGGTGGTCCTCGCCAGCGAACAGCTGCGCCGGCTGCTCGCCGCCGACCTCGCCGCCGTGGGCATCGCCGTGGTCGCCGGATACTGCGCTTACAAGCTGCTGCTCACGTTCTCCACCTGGCTGTCCGTCCGCCACATGATCCAGGCCCGTCCGCGCCGATACCTGGTGTCCGCCATCGGGTCCCGACTCATCGCGTTCGGTGGGGTCGCGGTGGCGCTCGGCTGGGCCGCCGGGGTGTCCGACCTCGTGTTCCTACTGCTGCTCTGCGAGGTGCTGGTAACGGCGTGGTTCCTGGCGAGGATGCGGGGCACGCCCACTGAGCAGGCACCCCTGGAGGCGCGGCCGGACGGGCACGTCGGCGTACACCGGGCGGCGGGGGCGTCCGCGACCCGCGTCTGACCGTCGCGGCAGCGCGGCCCGCCGGGGCACGCACCGGCGGGCCGCCTCCGGCACACCGCCGAGACCGTCAGGGTTCGGTGGCCATCACCTGGACGGCGCCGCTCGGGAAGAGCGCGCACAGTTGGGTCCGGCCACCGACCTCGCGGGCGAAGACGCGGACGCTCCCACCCGACGGCCGGTCGGGAGTCGGCTGCGACCGCAGGTCGAAGGCGGGGCGTACGACGAGGTTGTGGTCCGGGTCGCCGAGCCCCTGGACGATCTCCACCTGGGTCGACGGCGCCGGCTGCCCGATCCAGCCGCGCCCCGTACCCGCGATGCGCCGGCCGCCCTCCGCGAGGGCGCCGGGCTGGAACATGCTGACCCGGACATTCGACAGGCCCCGGTCGGCGCCGAAGTCGACAGCCGCGGTCCCGCAGTTGACGATTCTGCTGTCGACGACGCAGCCGGACGGCTCCTCCGGCTGCGTCCCCGGCGCGAACTGCACCCCGATCTCCGGGTTCGGATGCGCCTCGTTGTAGCCCAGCACGAACCCGCCGATCCAGCGGCAGTCGCTGCGCGAGATGCGTACGCCCACCCCGCCGTTGAGGTCGGCGTAACAGTTGACGCACCCGACGCTGGTCGCGGCCAGGTCGAACGCCACGTTCTGCCGGATGCCCCACGCGTGGCAGTTGACCATCTGCGTACCCGTCGAGTCTCCGGCGACGCGGAACCCCGCACCCGCGTTCTCGAAGGCCACGCAGTTGAGGAACATCGAGTCGTGCGGGCCCTGGAAGGCGATGCCGTGCCCGTCGTTGTCGTGGGAGCGCAGGGCGGTGAGGCGGGCCTCCATCTGGTGCGAGGGAGCGGCCAGGGCGGCCGTCGGGCCCCACTCGCTGACGACGCCGTCGTTGCGGCAGTTGAAGACGATCACCTCGGTGATCTCGTAGCCGTACCCGTACACCCGCAGCCCGTAACCGCCGTCCGGGTTCTGCTCCTTGTTGCCGTCGAGGGTGAGGTCGCGGAGGCTGAACAGCGTGATCCCGCCCTCGGAGCGGGTGCCGGTCAAACCGCCGAACCCCTCGGACTCCAGGATCGCCGAATTCGCTCCGGCCCGGAGCCGCAGGACCGTCGTGTCCCCACCGGAGCCACGCAGGTGCACCCGGGACCGCAGGGTCAGGCGCCGGGTCAGGTAGACGCCGGGCGGCAGGTGGACGATCCCGCCGGTCGGGCGTACGGCGTCCATCGCCGCCTGGAGGGCCTTGGTGTCGTCGGTCGCGCCGTCGCCCGTCGCCCCGTGGTCGCGGACGTTGACGACCCGGCCGTCGCCCGGGGACGAGAGACCGTTCGCCGCCGCGGCGCCGCCCAGCGCCGCGGTTCCCACACCCGCCGCGACCGCCCCACCCCGGAACAACGCGGATCGGCGGCTGACGACCCGACCGTCCGGTCGTGCCGCGCTGCCCTCGTGGGCCATGGGTCCCCTCCCAGTGACACGGTGGACGGACGATGATCCCACGCCGCGCCACCGCCTGGACAGCCGGTGCCGCGGTCGGACGGGTACGCCGTCAGCGACCGCCGGCCCGGAAGACCTCCGCGACCGTCCGGAGCAGCACCTTGATGTCCAACCAGGGTGACCAGTTCTCGATGTAGTAGTTGTCGAACCGAGCGCGGTCGGAGATCGGAGTGTCCCCGCGCAGGCCGCTGACCTGGGCGAGCCCGGTGAGGCCCACCGGTACCCGGTGCCGCATCGCGTACGTCGGGTACTCTGCCGAGAACTTCTCCACGAAGTACGGACGCTCGGGCCGGGGGCCCACCACGCTCATGTCGCCGCGCACGATGTTCCACAACTGGGGGAGCTCATCCAGGGAGGTACGTCGGAGCAGCCGGCCGACCGGGCCGACCCGCTTGTCGTGGGCGATGGACCAGTTCGTCTGCGACTCGTGCTCGTTCACCGGGCGCATCGACCGGAACTTGATGACCTGGAAGGGCTTGCCGTCCCGGCCGATCCGCTCCTGGTGGAAGAAGATGCCACCACGGCCGCCGCTCTCCAGCAGCACCGCGACGGCGCACAGCAGCATCACCGGACTCAGCAGGAGCAGGGACACCGTCGCGAACGCCACGTCGAACGCCCGCTTCAGCGCCCAACGCGGCCCGGACAGGGTGGTGTCACCGATCTTCACGACCGGGATGGCGCCGATGTGGTCCGGGTTGCCGGCGGCCGAACGGGACCCCCACAACCGAGGAACGGCCCACAGGTCGCAGGCCGCGCTGCGCGGCTGGCGGAGGACCTCCATCACGGTCGACTCGGAGCTGGCCGGATCGGCGAGGATCAGCACGTCGCACCGTTGCAGCCGGACGAGGTACTCCAGGTCGTCCAGGCTGCCGGCCAACTGGAGCCCCGCGCCCCGCGGCACGGTGTCCACACAGCCGACGAAGCGCAGCCCGTACTGCGGGTAACGGCGCAGCAGCCGCGCCAGCTCCACCCCGATCGGGCCGCCCCCGATCACGATCGCGTTGTGCTCCACCCACCGCCGCCGGCGGGCCGTCATGACGAGGGTGCGGGTCAGTGCCCGGCCCAGGATGACCAGCGCGGCGGAGACGAGTACGCCGCGCATGAAGTCGGTCAGGTACGAGGCCGAGTCGTGCCGGGTCGCCGCGATGATGGCGACGATGGAGGCGGCGGCCAGCAGCCGTCCGGTCAGACTGGGCAGCTCGTCGAGGATGCTCAGGTGCCGCCGCGGCCGGTAGAGGCCGCCGACGGCGAAGATCGCCACGGTCAGGCCGGTCATGGCCAGGGTGCCGCGCCAGTAGCGCTCGGTGAGCAGCAGCGGCACCATGAGGGCGGCCACGTCCACCGGCACGGCGAGCATCCAGGCCCGCAGCGGGTTGGTCCGCTTGGAAGCGCGAGAACTGGCGTACGGCAGGACCGTGGTGGTGCCCAGATTCTGGTGGTCGTCGACGATCGGTGCGTTCTGATGCTGATCGACGTGGCGCGGCGCGAACGCGCCGTCAGGCGCATCAGCGACGACTCTCGTCGATGTCGAATCGCTCGACATCAATTGGTGTTCCTCCCCGTGATGCCACGGTGGCACGAATGCCTGCCGGGCGATCGCAGAATATGGCCGCGCCGACCCGGTCACCAGGGCCGTAAGGATGATTCCGACGTGAACCTGTGGATCAGGAGGTGGGCTGGAACGCGGTGATCTCGTCGACCGAGTCGCGCCGCACCGCATCGAAGAGTGTACGTGCCTTCGCGGTGTCCGCGAGCACCACGCTCTCGGTGCCGATGCGGCCCGTGCCCTTCGTCGGGCAGGTGTAGAAGCCGAGATTGCCGCTGCGCAATTGCCGCAGCTCCGTGGCGAGGTCGAGGATGGACAGGGACCGGTCGACCGACACCGAGTCGGCGGTGGCCTTGATGAAGGCGTTGAGCTTGCCCGGGTTGGCCAGGGTCCCGCCGGAGGAGGCCTTGTCCAGGATCGCCTTGATCACCTGCTGCTGGTGCCGGATCCGGGCGAAGTCGCCGTCGGCGAAGGCATACCGCTCCCGGGCGTAGTCCAGCGCGGTGGCCCCGTCGAAGGTCTGGCGGCCGGCCTGGAAGGTCCGTCGGCTGTCCGGGTTCAGCGAGTGCGTCGAGGTGAACCCCTTCTCGACCGTGACGTCGATGCCTCCGAGGGCGTCCACGATCTCCTTGAAGCCGGCAAAGTCCACCATCGTCACGTGGTCGATCCGCACACCGGTGAACTTCTCCAGCGTCTGCACCATCAGCGGAACGCCACCCCAGGCGTACGCGGCGTTGATCTTCGCGTCCCGCCCGCCCCGCGTGCCGTCCTTGGACCGCGGCACGGGCACCCAGGTGTCTCGGGGAATGGAGATGAGTTGCGCGCTGGAGCGGTCCTTCGGCAGGTGCGCCAGGATGATGGTGTCCGTGCGGGAGCCGCCGGTGTTCTCCGGGTCACGAGTGTCGCTGCCGAGGATGAGGATGTTCATCGCACCCTTGGCCTTCTCGGTCACCTGTGGGCGCTCGGCCGCCGGCACGTCCTCGAACGCGTCCACCCGCTCGATTCCGGACTCGACCGACCGGACGTAGAGGCCCCCAGCCACCAGGCCGGCCCCGCCCAGCAGCGCCACCACCAGGAAACTGATCAGCGCCACTCGACGCCAACGGCGCTTCCGCGGCGGTCGTTGCCCCTCGGCCGGCGACCCGCTGTCGTGCCCAGGACCGAACATGCCCGGCATCGGATCAAGGTTCTGCTGCGCGCCTGCCATGGGCGGGATGCTACTGACCACCCGCACAGCGCGGGGACCCTCCTCCGAACGGTCCCCGAGGGCTGACCGTCACGACGCCCGGCCCCGCCGGACGGATCGAAGGAGGAGAAACGATGAGGTCTCCACCACGGGAACCCCGCGCCTGGTACAACGTCATCCGTGGATAGAGTCACGCTCCGACGGGCCATCGCGCGCACCCCACTCGCACCCGTCGCTGCCTTTCCCAAACGACTGGCCCGGGTCGCCCGCCACGACGCTAAGGTGCTGCGGACCTCGGTCCGGTGGCTGGTCACCTCGCGGGAACACCACAACTACACCTACGACCTGACCACGCTCAGCCGCCACCACCTGGCCTGGTTCGTGAGCGTGGTCTGCGACCGCCCGGTCAGCCAGGTCCGCGCATGGTTCGACGAGATCGAGTCCGACCAGCCGCTGCGGCAGCACATCGAGCAGGCCACCGCGGGCTCCGCCCGGCGCGGGCTGGCCGACCGGCAGGTCCGCTACGCCCGCCGCATCGGCTGGTACGCCTTCGTCCGGGCCGCCCGGCCGGCCCACGTCGTGGAAACGGGTGCCGACAAGGGACTCGGCAGCTGCGTCCTGGCCGCCGCTCTGCTGCGCAACGCGCAGGAGGGACACCCGGGCCGGCTCACCTCGCTGGACATCAACCCGGAGGCCGGCTACCTGGCCCGCAGCACCCCCTGGTCCGAGGTGGTCGACCTGGTGATCGGCGACTCCATCGCCTCCATCGGGGCGCTGGACCGACCGGTCGACCTCTTCCTGCACGACAGCGACCACAGCCGCGCCCACGAGCGGCGCGAGTTCGAGGCGGTGCAGGCCAAGCTCGCCCCGGGCGCGATCCTGCTCACCGACAACGTCACGGCCACCAACGTCCTGGCCGAGCACGCCGAGCGCACCGGCCGACGGTTCCTCGCGTACCGGGAGAGCCCCGCCAACCACTGGTACCCCGGGGACGGCATCGGCGTGGCATGGTGACCGGGTGCGGCTTGCCTCGATCCACACGTACCCCCTGAAGGGCTGCCACCGCGTCGACCACGACGCCACGCTGGTGCGGCCGTGGGGCCTGGCCGGCGACCGGCGCTGGATGGTGGTCGACGACGCCGGTGTCGGCGTCACCCAGCGGGAGGCGACCGGTCTCGTCGGGGTGCGCGCGGTGACCCGCGACGCTGGCCTGCTGCTGCGCGCCGACGGCCGCCCCGACCTGCACGTCCCCGAGCCGGAGGGTGCCGACCCGGTGCCCGTCCGCACCTTCGGCAACCGCAAACTGCCGGTCCCGGCGCTGCCCGCCGGCCCGGCCGCCGACGAGTGGCTGGGCGCGCTGCTCGGCCGATCGGTGCGGCTGGTCTGGCTGGCCCGACCCACCCGTCACCTGGCCGCCGACGACCGACCCTACGACACCGGCGACCAGGTCAGCTTCGCCGACGCCTACCCGCTGCTGCTGGCCAACAGCGCCTCGCTGGACGCCGTCAACGACTGGCTCGCCGAGGCCGACGAGAAGCCGGTCCCGATGACCCGGTTCCGGCCCAACCTGGTCGTGGACGGCGCGCCAGCCTGGGCCGAGGACGACTGGGCCGGCCGGACACTGCGCCTCGGCGAGCAGCGGTTCCGCGCCGCCGGGCCGTGTGACCGCTGTGTGGTGACCACCATCGACCAGGAGACCGGGGTACGCGGGAAGGAGCCGCTGCGCACCCTGGGCCGACACCGCAACGTGGCGCGGAAACTCCTCTTCGGACTACACCTCGTTCCGCTCGACACCGGCCCGCTGGCCGTGGGTGCCCCACTGGTCGTCGAGTCCTGAGAGCTGGTGCCGCAGCGCGCCGGTCACCGTCCGTGGACGGTGTCTTAGCTTTGGCTTAGTGGCCTTGTCCGGCCGAGCACGGGTCCGGCAGCATCGACCGGCGTGACGGACGGAAGCGCTCCCGGCGGCATCGACATCGACCTCGACCTGCACCGGACCCCCGACGAGCCGCCCGCGCCCCGAACCGGCCCGGCGCCCTGGCTGGTCGCCACCGGCGTCACCGTCCTCGCGGCGGTACTCGGGCTGACCCTCACCCTGCGCTCCGGATCCACCCCGGCCTGCGCCGCCGGCCTTCCGCTCGCGGCCGCGCCGCCCACCGGCACCGCCACGCACGACGGCAAGGCCACCTTCTACGACTCCAACGGCGCCGGCGGAAACTGCTCCAACCCGGCCGCCCCCGCCAACCGGCTCTACGTCGCGCTGGGCCCCGACGAGTACGCCGCCGGCGCCGCCTGCGGCGGATTCCTCGACGTCACCGGCCCGAAGGGCACGGTCCGCGTACTGATCACGGACCAGTGCCCGGAGTGCGTCCCCGGCCACCTCGACCTGTCCCGGGAGGCGTTCGCCCGGATCGCCGACCCCGTCCGCGGCGTCGTTCCGGTCCGCTACCGCGCGGTGGTGAACCCGCCGCTGCCCGGCCCGCTCACCTTCCGGATCAAGGAGGGGGCATCCCAGTGGTGGTTCGCCGTGCGGGTCGGCAACCACGGCAACCCGCTGCGCGCCGTCGAGGTCCGGCAGCGTGACTCCGGCGGATGGCGACCGGCGGTTCGGCAGGACTACAACTACTGGCTGATCGCCTCCGGGGCCGGCCCCGGACCGTACAGCGTGCGGGTCAGCGACGTGTACGGCCACCGGGTCACCGTGGGCGGCGTACGGATGGCCCCCGGTCAGGTGCAGACCAGCGTCGTGCGCATGTACGAGCGCACCACGGCGACGGCCGCCCCCCGTCCGTCCACACCGGCGCGCTCGCCCGCGGCCCGTCCCGCCGGTACGCCCACGAGGGTCCCGCCCAGCCGCGCCCGGGAGGCGGCGCCGGCCGGCGCGCCGGTCGAGGCGGCGGCCAGTCGGCCGGCCGGAGCGGCGGCCCGCTGGTGCGCGGGCTGACCGGTCCGGTACGCCGGTCGGTCGGGCTGCGCTGGCCGGATGGTCGCCGCGATCGCGTGGCTCAGCCGTACCCGGCGGGTCAGTCCGCGTTCGGTGGCAGGTCGAGCCACATCAGGATCTCGTCCCGGTCGTCGCCGGGCGCCACCCGTAGCGCGGCCGGCAGCCGGCCGATCTCCCGGTAGCCGAGGCGCCGGTAGAAGGCGTCCAGCCCCAGCCCGTCGCGAACGGTCACGTGCAGCGCCTCGCGGCCCATCTCCCGGCCGAGTCGCGCGGCCTCCCGCATCAGCGCCGACCCGTACCCGGTGCCCTGGGTGTCCGGGTGCACCATGACCCGCTTCAGCACGCACCAGTGCGCCTTGAGGTCGAACCGGTTGTCGCAGAAGATCAGCGCCGCGACCAGCCGGTCGTCGGCGTACCCGAGCAGCAGCCGGTCCGGCCCGTCGGCGATCCCGGCGAAGGTGGGGTCGGCGATCGTGCGGACGTCGGCGGCGGTGACCGGCGGGACGAAGCCGACCGCGCCGCCAGCGTTGGTGACATCCACCCAGAGGGCGACGATCCGGGCCCGCAACTGCGGGGTCAGCTCAGGATCGAGGACGAAGCGCAGGCTCACGACGCTCATCCTGACCTGTCACCCGTGCGCGCCGCGCGTCCTCGTGACGCGGACGACACTCCGACGTGGCGGCCTGCGTCGCCGGTGCTGCTGGTGCGGGAGAGGGGATTCGAACCCCCACGTCCTTTCGGACAATAGGACCTAAACCTACCGCGTCTGCCGTTCCGCCACTCCCGCTAGCGCTGGAGAGTCTAGAGCGTCTGGACGCGACGGTGTTGAGGCCGGCCTCCCGCAGAATGATCGAGATCGTGCCGTGACTCACCTTGCACCCGCCCTGCGGCAGCTCGCGGAGCACAGCCGCGAGCCGTTTCGCTCCGAGGCTCGGATGCGCCAACGCCTGCTCGACGACGATGTCCCGGTGGGCCGCCGCACGCCAACGCCGACCGGAACGCGGTGCCAGCACGCCCTCCTGCTCCAGTCGTTGCCGGACCTTGCGCAGGTGGGCACGGTCGTAGCCGAGCTGTCGCGCCGCCTCCGTCGCCGTGAGCTGCTGCGCGTCGATCAGACGGAACAGCTCAAGAATTTTCGACCGTGCCGCCAGTTGCGGTGGGGGTGATGGTGCGGGCGGCGGCGGCCGCCTCGGCGAGCGCCTCGGGCGTGTACTTGTAGCGGGCCACCAACGCAACGTAGTGGCCCGGTACGACGAACTCAGTCCAGGCCGAGGTCGCGGCGGAGCTTCGCCACGTGGCCGGTGGCCTTGACGTTGTAGAGCGCCCGCTCGATCTTTCCGTCCTCGTCGATGACGAAGGTCGAACGGATCACGCCGGTCACCGTCTTGCCGTACATCTGCTTCTCGCCGTAGGCGCCGTACGCGCTCAGCACCGCCTTGTCGGTGTCCGAGACCAGCGGGAAGGTGATGGCGTCCCGGTCGCGGAACTTGGCCAGCTTCTCCGGCTTGTCCGGGGAGAGGCCCACCACCTCGTAGCCGGCGGCCTGGAGCGAGGCGAGCGAGTCGCGGAAGTCGCAGGCCTGCTTGGTGCAGCCGGGGGTCATCGCCGCCGGGTAGGCGTACAGGACGACCTTGCGGCCGCGCAGGTCGGCCAGGGAGAGCTGGTCGCCGGTGTCGGTTGGCAGGGTCCACTCGGGCGCGGGGTCACCGGGGGACAGGCGGTCGGGCGCGGTCATGGCCTCGACCCTACCGTCGCGCCCGTCGTCGCTGCCGCCGCCGACGCGCTGACCGGGATGTGCCGGCCGGCTCCGATGGTGATCAAAACCATGCGTTGTTGCCAGACATTGGCAACAAAGAGCCGTGGGAAATAGGCTCATGAGCGCCGGCGCGGACGAGCCCGCCGACGCGTGGGGAGGTCGCGTGGAGACCCTGGCGATGCACATCTCGAACGGGATCATCAACGGTCCCGTCGCGGCGGTCTTCGCGGCGCTCGCCCTGGCCGCGCTGACCGGCTGCGTCCTTCGGGGCCGGCAGGAGCTGGACGACCGGCTCGCGCCGATGGCCGGCCTGGTCGCGGCGTTCATCTTCGCCGTGCAGATGCTCAACTTCCCGATCTTCACGGCCGGGGTCAGCGGTCACCTGCTCGGTGGCGCGCTCGCCGCGATGCTGGTCGGCCCCTGGGTCGGCGCGCTCTGTGTGGCGGTGGTGCTCATCGTGCAGGCGCTGGTCTTCGGCGACGGCGGCGTGGCCATGCTCGGTCTCAACATCACCAACATGGCGCTGCTCGGCACCGCTGCGGCGTACCTGCTGATCGCCCTGCTGCTGCGGGTGCTGCCCCGCACCCCGGCCGGCCTGGCCGTGACCGCGTTCGTCTCCGCGCTGCTCAGCGTGGTCGTCGCGTCCCAGGGCTTCGTGTTGCAGTACTGGCTGGGCGGCACCACCGACCTCGGCGGCAACCTGGTCGGCCTGGCCGGCACGATGGCGGGAGTGCACCTGCTGATCGGCATCGGCGAGGGCCTGATCACCGCGACCACCGTGGTGACGGTCGCGAAGGTACGTCCCGACCTCGTCTACGCGCTGCGCGGCCTGCGTCGCACCGCGCCCGCGTCCACCGCCCCGGCCGTCGGAGGTGTCCGGTGAAGAACCGCTCCTGGGGTTTCCTGGTGGGTGGCCTGCTCGTCGCGCTGCTGCTGGCCGGCGTCGTCAGCAACTACGCCTCGTCGCACCCGGACGGGCTGGACTCGTCGTTGCTCAAGGGCTGCACCGTCGACGCCGACGACAACATCGTCGGCGGCAGCTGCCCCGCCCAGCGGTCCCGCGAGCACGAGCTGGCCGACAGTCCGCTCGCCGACTACGCGGTGCGCGGCGTGGACAACGGTTTCCTCTCCACCGGCCTGTCCGGCGTGCTGGGGGTGCTGCTCACCTTCGCGATCGGCGCGGGCGGCTTCTGGCTGCTGAGGCGCCGCGGCTCGACCGGCGGGACCGACGACGCCGAGGCCACGCCCGTCGCGGGTGACGCCGGCGACCGGCGGCACGCCGGCGCGGCGGGCTGAGGGGGTACGCGGATGGGCGCGGGTCACGCGCACGTGTTGTACCGGGACACGGACTCGCCGGTGCACCGGCTTCCACCCGAGGTCAAGATCGCGGCGATGGTGGTCTTCACCATCGCCGTGGTGGCCACCCCGCGGGCGGCGTTCTGGGCCTTCGGCGGGTACGCCGTGCTGGTGGCGGCGGTCGCGGCGCTGGCCCGGGTGGGGCCGCGCTGGCTGCTCACCCGGGCGCTGATCGAGCTGCCGTTCGTGCTCTTCGCGGTGGCGCTGCCGTTCCTCGGCGCCGGCGAACGAGTCGACGTGCTCGGCCTGCGGCTGTCCGAGGACGGGCTGCACGGCGCCTGGAACATCCTGGCCAAGGGCACCCTGGGGGTGCTGGCGTCGCTGCTGCTGGCCGCGACCACCAGCACCCGGGACCTGATCGTCGGTCTGGACCGGTTGCACTGCCCGCAGGTGCTCACCCAGATCGCCACGTTCATGCTGCGGTACCTGGACGTGCTGGTCGGCGAGGCGCGGCGGATGCGGGTGGCCCGGATCTCCCGGGGGGACGACCCCCGCTTCCTCTGGCAACTGCGCGGCTTCGCCGCCGGCATCGGGGCGCTGTTCCTGCGCGCCTTCGAGCGTGGTGAGCGGGTCTACCTGGCGATGCTGTCCCGCGGCTACTCGGGGCGGATGCCGGCGGTGTGGCAGGGCACCGGGGCGGCGACGGCGGGGCAGTGGGCGGTCGCGGCCGTCGTGCCGGTGCTGGCGGCCACCATCGCCGCCACCGCCGTCGTGCTGACATGATCGGTGTCGTGCAGACCGCTGTCTCGCTGGACGTTCGTGACGTCCGGTACGCGTACCCGGACGGGCACGTCGCCCTGCACGGGGTGGACCTGACCGTGCCGCGCGGCGAGCGGGTGGCGCTGCTCGGCCCGAACGGCGCCGGCAAGACCACCCTGGTGCTGCACCTCAACGGCATCCTGACCCCCACGCAGGGCAGCGTCAGCGTAGGCGGGCTCGCGGTCACCCCGGACCGGGCCACCCTTGCCGAGGTGCGTCGCCGGGTGGGCATCGTCTTCCAGGACCCGGACGATCAGCTCTTCCTGCCGACGGTGGCGGAGGACGTCGCGTTCGGGCCGGCCAACCTGGGGCTGCGCGGGGCGGAGCTGACCGCCCGGGTGGACGAGGCCCTCGCCGCGGTGGGGATGAGCGAGCATCGCGACCGGGCCCCGCAGCACCTCTCCTTCGGGCAGCGCCGGCGCGTGGCGGTGGCCACCGTGCTGGCCATGCACCCGGAGATCCTGGTGCTGGACGAGCCCTCGTCGAACCTGGATCCGGCGGCCCGACGGGAGCTGGCCGAGATCCTGCGCGGCCTGCCGGTGACCCTGCTGATGGTGACCCACGACCTGCCGTACGCGGCGGAGCTGTGCCAGCGCTCGGTGATCCTCGACGCCGGCCGGATCGTCGCCGACGCCCCCACCCTCGACCTGCTGGCCGACGAGGCCCTGCTGGCCCGTCACCGCCTCGAGCTTCCCTACGGATTCACCCCGCACCGCACCCGCTGACCCCGCACCACCTGGCGGGAGGTTCCAGCACGCTACAGCGGATCGTCGTCGGCGACCGCGATCCCGCTGGCATCACGTGCGCCCCATATCTGGGGCAGCTCGACAGGCGCGCTGACGCGCCGCCGTCAGTCCTGGCGCAGGCCCGCCGGGACCGGGTCGGGACGTGGCGTGGGGGTGCGGGTGGCGGCGTGCAGGCGCAGGACGCCCGCGGCGGTGGCGCCGGCGCCGGCGACGAGCACCAGCGCGACCATGACCCGGGCGGCCTGCGCCGACCACGGCACCGGGGCGACCGACCGGGCGAACACCGCCGCATTGCCGACCCCGGCGAAGAGCGCCAGGCAGGCGCCCGCGAGCGCCAGCGCGAAGTCGGCGGCCGGCCGGCGGGCCAGCGCGTAACCCCCGGCCGCGATCGCGCCGAGCCCGGTGAGCAGCGACCAGATCTGCCCGGACAGCAGCCCGACCAGCACCCCGCCCACCCCGTCGGCGCCGGCGTCCAGTTCGCGGCCCACCGGGTACACCATGGCGACCGCGCCGCCGGCGATCAGCAGCGCCCCCAGCGCGGAGAGTGCCCGGGCGCCGGCCGGTGCGGTGGCGGTAAGCAGGCCGAGCGCGCCCACCGCGAGCACGCCCACGATGGTCACCGCCCACCAGGTGTACGCGTCCGGCGGCGGCACCCAGTCCAGCGTGCCGCGGATCTCGACGGGGTCGGTGCCGTCGCGCAGCGGGACCGCCCAGTCCCGTACCCGGTGCTCCCGGTCCGGTGCGGCGCGGACCGCGTCCGGCGGCGTGGCTTCCCGCCACAGCGCGCGCTGGTCGTGCCAGCGCGCCGTCGGCCCGTCGTCGATGCGGCGCCACGACGGTGCGGCCGCCGGGTCGGCCTCGGCCGGCAGCGTGGTGTCCCCCGCGATGGTGCGGTTGAGGTAGGCGGCGGGGGAGTGGGTGTTCTCGAACACGCCGTCCGGGCCGATCCGCAGGTACGGCTCGCCGGAGTACCCGATCACCTCGACCGGGCGGTCGGTGTGGTTGGTCAGCTCCAGCCGGGCGCCCGCCTCGATCACCCGGACCTCCAGGCCCGGACGGGCGGGGCTGACTCCGGTGGCCCGGGTGCGGTAGTCGGTGCCGTCCGGGGCGTCCGCGCCGTGCGCGGCGGCTGGCGCGGCCGTCAGCAGGGTGACGGCGCAGGCGGCGGTGGCGATCAGGCCGGCTCGGGCCAGCACGGTACGGATCACTTGCCGGCCGCCGCTACGGCCGAGGTGAGGCCCTGCGGGCTGCGGTCGGCCAGCGGCTGACCGTTGACCAGGATGGTCGGGGTGCCGGTGACCCCGGCCCGGCTGGCCTCCTCGGTGACGTGCTCGGTCCACGTCCGGTAGGTGTCGTCCCGGACGCAGTCGCCGAACGAGCCCCGGTCCAGCCCGACGCCGGCCCCGATGTCGATCAGCTGGTCGTCGGTGAGCCCGGCGCTGCCCTCGGGCGGCTGCCTTTCGAAGAGCGCCTTGGCGTACTCGCGGAACCTGCCGCCGGCCGCCGCGCAGCCGGAGGCGGCCGAGGAGCGGGTGGAGTACTCGGTGGTGGAGAAGCGGTTGAGGTACGCCACCGGGTGGTAGACCACCTTCGCCTTGTTCTC
This sequence comes from Micromonospora sp. GCM10011542, assembly GCF_042650685.1. Classification (NCBI taxonomy): domain Bacteria; kingdom Bacillati; phylum Actinomycetota; class Actinomycetes; order Micromonosporales; family Micromonosporaceae; genus Micromonospora; species Micromonospora sp. GCM10011542. The sequence goes on along the minus strand of NZ_JBHSBO010000061.1, from coordinate 215,288 downwards.
GGCCACGAGCTGCTCCAGGGTCGCCCCGGTGGTCTGCTCGAACTGCCGGCAGGCCGGGCAGAGGAAGTCCTCGTAGACGTCGACGGTGACCGGACCGCCGCCGGTGACGATGCCGGTGCCGGCCGCGTTGGCTCCGGGCGGCGTGGTGAAGTCGTCGGCGCGCTGGCTCGACCAGACGCTCCAGCCGATCAGGCCGGCGATGACCAGGACGGCCACGGCGGCGGCGGAGACCCAGATGGTGCGCCGGCGGCGCCGTTCGCGGGCGAGCTGCTCGCGGACCACCCGGGCCGAGCCCTTCTGCCCCTTGCGACTACTCATCCTCGTCCTCCACGGCGGGTTCACCGGACAGCCACCCGTCCACCGACACGGGCGTACGGGGCCAGATCAGCAGAAACCCGGCCATAATCAAGAATCCCAGGTCGCGCAGGATCTCCGGGAGGTAACTGGGTGCCTGCCCCGCGGCCAGCTGCCCGCCGCTGCCGAAGCAGCCGCAGTCGATGGCCAGCCCGCGGCCCCAGGCGGAGGCTATCCCGACGATGAAGACCAGCAGCAGCGCCGTGGAGACCGCCGCCCCGAGCCGGGTCGCCAGGCCGAGCAGCAGCAGCCCCAGGGCCAACTCGACGAAGGGCAGCGCGGCGCCGATGACGGTCGCCACGTCGTACGGCATGACCTGGTAGGCGTTGACGGCCCGGCCGGACGCGGCCAGGTCGCTGACCTTGGACGCGCCGGCGACCAGCCAGACGGCGGCCAGGCCGAGCCGGGCGGCGGTGCCGATCCAGGGCCGGACGGCGGGCCAGCGGCTGGCCCCGGTGGGAGGTGCGGTCACGGTCATTGGTCGTCCCGTCTGCGCCGGAAGTTCCGCGCTCAGCCGGCCAGGGCGTCGCCGACCGCCTCGACCAGGTCGTCGCGGGCCCGCGCCACCCGGGACCGGATGGTGCCCACCGGCACCCCCTCCACGGCGGCGGCCTCGGCGTAGGAGAGGCCGAGTAGTTGGGTGAGCACGAACGCGCCGCGCCGCTCGGGGGAGAGCCGACGGACCAGGTCGGCGGCGCCGAGCTGCCCGGCCGGGTCCGGGTGCGGGCGGTCGGTGTGCGCGTTCGCGGTGAGCCGCTCGTCGAGCCGCCGGCGGCGTACCACCGCGCGCAGGTGGTCGGCGCAGGTCCGGCGGGCGATGCCGAGCAGCCAGGTGCGGGCGCTGGACCGCCCCTCGAACCCCGGCAGCGCCCGGAACGCCCGCAGGTACGTCTCCTGCGTGAGATCGTCGGCGCTTTCCGGATCGACCAGGGCGGCGGTGAATCGCCAGACCTCCACCTGGGTCAGCCGGACGAGAGCCGCCTGCGCCGCCGGGTCACCACCGCGGGCGGTCAGCGCCCATTCGGTCGCCGGATCCCGGGCCACGCCACCGGCCGCGTCGGCCGGGCCGACGGCAGCGGTGTCGCGCGGGGCGGGGATCACGACAGACCAGAGTACGCGTCGGGCGAACGCCGGGCGGGGCCCTTCGTCGCGCGCATGGCCTGGGCCACGTCGGGAACTTTTCCGCGCTGCCCGCCGACTACCTGGTCATGACATGCGACCACGTACGCGCGGCGCTGTCGGCACGCCTGGACGGGGAGGATCCGCAGGCGTTGCCGGCGGTCCTGGACGCGCACATCGCCGGCTGTGCCGCCTGCCGCACCTGGCTGGCCCGCGCCGAGCAGGTGACCCGGCTGGCCCGGGTGCAGCCGGTGCGGGTGCCCGACCTGACCGCGTCGGTGCTCGCCGCGGTGGCGGCCGACGAGGCCCAGCGCAGTCCCGCCACGCTTCGGCGGGCCCGCCAGCAGGTGCTGCGGATCGCGGTGGCGGTGGCCGCCGTGGCCCAGCTCGCCATCGCGCTGCCGATCCTGCTCGCCGGGTTGGGCGTCTCGGTGGACCCGCACACCGGCCGGGAGATGGCCTCGTTCGACGTGGCGCTGGCCGTCGGGTTCGCGCTGGCTGCCTGGCGCCCGGAGCGGGCACGGGCGTTCCTGCCGGTGGCGCTGGTGCTGGCGGTCTGCCTGGCCGGCACGAGCGCGGTGGACATCGCCAACTCCACCACCGCGCTGGTGCACGAGGTCGGCCACCTGGCCGCCGTGGTGCAGGCGGGGCTGCTGTGGGCGCTCGGGCGGGTCAGCCGGGACGACCGGCCGCTCGCGCCGGTGCTGGCGGCGGGGCGCGGGTGAATTCACACGTCTTTCGGGTCGCCGAGATCCGCTCCGGTCGGCGAGCATGGCCGGCATGACTGTCGCCCCCCGCCGCTGGCTCGCCCGGCTCGCTGCCACCGCCGGCCTGCTGGTCACCCTCGTCGCCCTGCTGATCGCACCCGCATCGCCCGCCAGCGCCCACGCGGTGCTGGAGAGCAGCAGCCCCGCGGCCTCGGCGGTGGTGCCGAGCGGGCCGGCCGAGGTGGTGCTCACCTTCAGCGAGTCGGTACGTCAGGTTCCGGGCAAGATCCGGGTGATCGCGCCGGACGGTTCCCGGGCCGACCGGGGTGAGCCGCGCTTCGACGGCGGCGCGGTGACCGTTCCGGTCGACCCGGCCGGCGCGCGCGGCACCTACCTGGTCAGCTACCGGGTGATCTCCGCCGACAGCCACCCGGTCTCCGGTGCGTTCACCTACTCGGTCGGCGCCCCCTCGACGCCGCCGGTCGATTCCGGTGCCGACAGTCGGGCCGACCCGGTCGTGGGCGCCGGGGTGAAGGTGGCCCGGTTCCTCGGCTACGCCGGCCTGGTGCTGCTGGTCGGCCCGGTGCTGGTGCTCGCCGCGCTGTGGCCGCGGCGGTTGTCCCGGCGCGGCCCGGCCCGGCTGGCCTGGGCCGGGGTTGCCCTGGTGGCCTTCGCCACCCTCGCCGACCTGTGGTTGCAGGTGCCCTACACCGCCGGCGGCGGGCTCTTCGACGTCACCGGCGAGGGGCTGAGCAGCGTGCTGGGCAGCACGTTCGGCGCCGCGCACCTGGTCCGGCTGGGCCTGCTGGCCGCCGCGGCGTTCCTGCTCCGGCCACTGCTGAGCCGGCCCGCCGGTCGCGCGGACGCGATCATCCTAGCCGTGCTGGGCGGGGCCGGCCTGCTCACCTGGCCGCTGGCCGGGCACCCGGCGGCCTCGCCGGCCCCCGCGGTCTCCGTGCTGGTGGACGCGGTGCACCTGGGCAGCATGGCGGTCTGGCTGGGTGGCCTGCTCATGCTCGCCGGTTTCCTGCTGCGCCGGGCCGACGAGCGGGAGCTGAGCGCGATCCTGCCGATCTGGTCGCGCTGGGCCGCGCTCGCCGTCTCGGCGCTGCTGCTGGCCGGCACCGTGCAGGCGTTGATCGAGGTCGCCACCCCGGACGCGCTGTTCAACACCACGTACGGGCGGCTGCTGCTGGCCAAGATGGGGTTGTTCGTGCTGGTGATCGCGGTGGCCGCGTACTCCCGGCAGTTGGTGCGCCGGCGCACCGCGGCCGCGCGGCCCGTGCCGGTGCGCCGCGCCGTCTGGGTCGAGCTGGCGGTCACCGCGGTGGTGCTGGGGCTCTCCGCCACGCTGGTGCAGACCACGCCGGCACGGACGGCCGTCACCGGGCCGGCCGGCGCCGAGGTCAACTTCTTCTCGACCACCCTCTCCAGCCCGCTCTACTCCATGCAGGTCGAGATCGACCCGGCGCAGAACGGCAACAACACGGTGCACCTGTACGCGTACACCAAGGACAACCGGCCGCAGCCGGTGGTGGAGTGGCGGGCCACCGCCGCCCTGCCCTCGGCCGGGATCGAGCCGATCGAGGTCCCGCTGCTGCCGTTGACCGACAACCACGCCACCGGGGAGATCAACCTGCCCGCCGCGGGCGACTGGCAAGTCAAGATCACCGCCCGTACGACCGACATCGACCAGGCCACGGTGACCGCCACCGTGCCCATCCGTTAGAGAGGTTCCCGACTCCATGACCCGTCTCCGGCGTACCGCCACCGCCGCTGCCGCCCTGGCGTTCACCGCCGTCACCACCGCCGTGCTCGGTTTCGCCGGGCCCGCGTCCGCCCATGTCTCGGTGAACCCGCAGGAGGCGACCCAGGGCGGCTACGGGCGGTTCGCGTTCCGGGTGCCGACCGAGAGCGACAGCGCGTCGACCACCAAGCTGGAGGTGGTACTGCCGGAGAACGCCCCGGTGGGCTCGGTCTCCACCATGCCGGTGCCGGGCTGGACGGTGGCGGTGGAGAAGCGCAAGGTCGACCCGCCGATCGAGGTGCACGGCAGCCCGCTCACCGAGGCGGTGTCCAAGCTGACCTGGACGGCCACCGGCGACGCCGCGATCAAGCCGGGCCAGTTCCAGGAGTTCCCGGTCTCGATGGGGCCGCTGCCGTCGGTCGACACGATGGTCTTCAAGACCCTGCAGACCTACTCGGACGGCACCGTGGTGCGCTGGATCGACGAGCCGACCACGGGCGGCGAGGAGCCGGAGAAGCCCGCGCCGGTGCTCACCCTGACCGGCGCGTCGCCGTCGGCCGCACCCTCCGCCCCCGCCGTCGCGGCCGTCGCGGCGGCGAGCGACGACGATGACGACGACGCGGAGAACGGCCTGGCCGTCGGCCTCGGCGTCGCCGGTCTGGTCGCAGGCGTGGGCGGCCTGGTGCTGGGCGGCCTGGCGTACGCCCGCAGCCGCCGGGAGCCCGCCGCGCGCGCCTGACCCGCCACCGCCACTGGCCCGCCGGACGTTTCCGGCGGGCCAGGTGCTTTCCGGGGCCAATGTCGGCCGTGCCGTGGATATCCGCTGATCAGCCGGTGTCCGTCGGTAAGGTCGGCCGGGTACCTGGCTACGGAAGGAGACGGAGCGGATGCGGTTCGTGCGGGCGATCGCCGGAGTGCTGCTGTTGGTCATCGGGATTCCGACGGTTCTCGCCGGCGGGGCACTCTGGCTGGTGTCCCGGCACGCCGACCCGGGCGGCACCTTCGCCGCCCGGTTCGAGACGGTCCGCACGCCCGGGCACGCGGTCGTGGTCACCGACCTCGACCGGCTGCTGCGGCAGGATGCGCCGTTCGTCCGGACCGGGCAGACCCGGCTGCGACTGGACGCGCGGACGCCGGACGGCCCGGCCTTCCTCGGGTTGGCGCCCACCGTCGAGGTGCGGCGCTGGTTGGAGCCCGTGCCACACGCCACGGTCCACCGGGTGGCGCTGGCCCGGGGTCCGCTGCCGGTCCGGGTCGATCCGGCCGGCCCGGCCGCCGGTGCACCGACCGCCGGAACCCCCACCCCGTTGGGCCGGCCCTTCTGGGTACGCGAGGGCATCGGCTCGCTGGAGTGGAGCGCGCGCGACCTGGCCGGTGAGCCGATGAGTCTGGTGCTGATGCGCCCGGACGGCGGTGGTGACCTCGCCCTGGACCTGCGCGCCGAGCTGCGGGCCGGCTGGACCGCCCCGACCGCCTGGGGCCTGCTCGCGGCCGGCGTGCTGCTGGTGGCGTGCGCGGTGCTGCTCCTGCTGCGTCCGCCGCGGCCTCGGGAGGTGGTCTTCGTGGTGGAGCCGGACCAGGTGCCCGTGCTGGCCGGTCGGCTCGGGGTGAGTTCACTCAGCGGGTTGGGCGAGCAGCCCGACGGCCCGGCCCGGTCGCTGCCCGCCGGGCGGCAGCTCGTGTCGGTCGGCTCGGGTGAGCGGCTGCGGCCGGCGATCGGCGCCCAGGCGGCCCGCCCATCCACCCTGACCGACCTGGACCCGCCGACCCCGGCCGGCGCGGCCCGCCCGGAGACCCTGGCCGACCTGGAGGCGTCGACGCCGGCCGGCGCGCCCCGCCCGCCGGAGGTGGCGTTGAGCCTGGCCTGGCCGCCGTCGACTCCGGAGCGGACGGCGGCTCCGGTGCCGGTCGACATGGCGAGTGGCCCTCCGCGCTGCCGACGCGGAGGGCCACCTTCACCGGGGGATCGGTGCTACCCGAGAGACGCTTGAGGTAGATGGGACCAGATTAGCGCCGATAGCGGCTAGTGGGGAGCCGTGTCCATTTGGTGCAACTTCTCCCGGGTGCTGTCGCCGCTACTGCGACCGCGGATCGGCAGCGCCGCCAGGAGCAGCAGGCTGAGCAGCACGTACTCGTTGCGCCACAGGAAGTTCAGCGGGTCGTCGGTGCGGACCGGGGCCACGCCCCAGTCCTGGAACGTCACCACCCCGTAGATGATCACGGCTGCGGTGACCACCGCGAGCCCGACCAGCCAGCGCCGCCGGCGGCGCTGCTCCGGTCGGCCGGCGCCCAGCGCCGCGTCGGCCAGCACCACCACCGCGGGGATGAACCAGTAGATGTGGTGGGTCCAGGTGATCGGGCTGACCAGGCCGCCGACCAACCCGGTCAGGGTGAGGCCGGTCAGCGCGTCACCGGCCCGGGCCGCCCGCACCGCCCTCCACAACCCGTAGCCGGCCACCACCGCGACCACCAGCAGCCAGAGCAGCCGGTCCGGCTTCTCGGGAACGGTGAACCGGCTGAGCAGCCCGAACAGCGACTGGTTGCCGGTGTAGTCGGTGCGGCCCACCCGATCGTTGTCCCACAACTCCCGCGTCCAGAAGCGCCACGAGTCACCCGGCGCGACCGCCGCCGCGAGCAGGGTGGCCGCCGCGGCCGTCGCGCTGGCCATCGCCGCCGCCCGCCAGCGCCGGGTGGCCAGCAGGTAGACGATGAAGATGCCGGGAAAGAGCTTCAGCGCGGTGGCCAGGCCGATGCCGACCCCGGCCCAGCGCCGCGCCCGCGGTACGGCGAAGAGCAGGTCGGCGAGGATCAGCACCACCAGCAGCATGTTGATCTGCCCGAAGGTGATCGTCTCGCGGGTGCTCTCCACCGCCAGCACCAGCAGCACGGCGACGGTGAGGGTGAACCCCCGGGGCAGGTCGTGTCGGGCGAGCACCGGCGTCAGCAGCCACCGGGTGGTCACCACCACGGCCAGCAGGGTGAGCACGGTGAAGATCGCCACGGTGGCACCGAGCTTGATCAGGGCGAACGGCCAGAGCAGCAGGGCGCTGAACGGCGGGTAGGTGAAGTACAGCTCGCCCTGCACCCGGTCGGGCTGGACGTAGTCGTAGAGCGGGTTGCCGGCCGTCCACCAGTCCATCGCCGACATGTAGATCTTCAGGTCGAAGAAGTTGTGCACCAGGCCCGGCAGGTAGAGCGCCGGCAGCACGGCGGCCAGCGCCACCACCGTGACCAGCCGACGCACCGTACGGCCGCCGGGATCGTCGTCGGTGACGGCGGGCGGTGCGACGGGTTCTGCTGGCACCCCGAAACCCTAGCGGTCTGCTGCGGTGAGAGCGCGCAGCCGCCGGTCGTGGGCTGCGCGTAGGCTGTGCCGGTGGCTGATCTCCTCGTCTGGATCGACTGTGAAATGACCGGGTTGGACCTCGGCAGGGACAAGCTGATCGAGGTTGCCGCCCTGGTCACCGATCCCGACCTCAACGTGCTGGGTGACGGCGTCGACGTGGTGATCCACGCCGACGAGGCCGCGCTGGAGGCGATGCCGGAGATCGTCCGGACCATGCACGCCAAGTCCGGCCTGACCGAGGAGGTGCGCCGCTCCGCGGTCACCCTGGCCGAGGCCGAGGACCGGGTGCTGGAATACGTCACCAGCTTCGTGAAGGACCCGCGGACGGCGCCGTTGTGCGGCAACTCGATCGCCACCGACCGGGGCTTCATCACCCGCGACATGCCCCGCCTCGACGCGCACCTGCACTACCGGATGATCGACGTCTCGTCGATCAAGGAGCTGTGCCGGCGCTGGTACCCCCGCGTGTACTTCGGTCAGCCGCAGAAGGGCCTGGCCCACCGGGCGCTGGCCGACATCCGGGAGAGCATCCGCGAGCTGGAGTACTACCGGCGGACCGTGTTCGTCCCGCTGCCCGGCCCGGACGTGGAGACCGCCAAGGCGATCGCCGCCGAACTCTGACCCGCCGGTAAGGAGGGGCACCTTCTTAACTCCTTCCGTATAGGAGGGGGCCCTTCCTAACCCTGGCGCTCGCTTGCCGGGTAACCCGGTGGACGCGGCGAGCGGAGGTGTGGCTATTATTGGTCCGCACCCCGCCCGGGGCGATCGACCGGGCGACGGCGGCATGGTGGCTGTAGCTCAGTTGGCAGAGCACCGGGTTGTGGTCCCGGTTGTCGTGGGTTCAATTCCCATCAGTCACCCCAACGGAAAGCCCCCCTCCTCGCGGAGGGGGGCTTTCGTCGTTGCGGGGCCTCAGGCGGTCGGCGTGGGGGAGGGGGTGTCCGCCCCGGCCGTGGCGTCCGGGGCGGCCGAGGCGTCCGGGTCGGCCGGCGGCTCGTAGGGCACGGCGCTGCCCTTGACGTACTCCTCCCAGCTCATGTTCCAGTCCGTCCAGCCGTTGCCGTTCTGCAGCTTGCGCTCGGTGCCCTTGACCGTGATCGGATCGCCGATCTGGGTGTTGCGGAACAACCAGTCACCGTTGGCCATCGACACGTTCACGCAGCCGTGCGAGACGTTCACGCTGCCCTGCTGCCCCTCGGACCAGGGCGCGGCGTGGATGAACTCGCCGCCCCAGGTGAGCCGCTGGGCGAAATCGATCTTGGTGCGGTAGCCCTCCTCGGGGCCGAGCTCCTCCATCGTGTCGAAGACCGTCTTGCGCAGCTTCTCGATCACGACCATGGTGCCGCTGGACGAGGGGGTGCTCTTCTTGCCCAGGCTGACCGGAATCGTCTTGATCACCGTGCCGTTACGGGTAACCGTCATCCGCTTGGTCTTGTTGTCCACCGTCATGATCAGCGAAGGACCGATCTTGACGTCCACGCTGAGGTCGGCACGGCCGTACCAGCCGTCGCCGAGCGGCAGGCCACCGGCCTGGACCCGGTAGGAGACCTTGCTGTCGGCCTTCCAGAACACCTTCGGCCGGTAACGGACCTCGGTGGGGCTGACCCAGTGCCAGATGCCCTCCTGGACCGGGGTGGAGGTCACCGTCATCCGGCGCTGCACGTCGTCGCGGTAGTCCTCCGGGATCGCCCGGCTGAACTTGACGATCAGCGGCATCCCGACGCCCACCACCTGGTTGTCGCCGAGGAAGCTGCTGACCCGTACCTGCTTGCCGGGCTTCGCCATGGTGGTGAAGGTGCTGGTGGCGGTGGCCGGGCGGCCGTCGTCGCCGGTGGCGGTCACCGAGGCGGTGTAGGTGGTGCCGTACTCCAGGGCGCCGGCCGGCAGCCAGCTCTTGCCGTCCGCGGCGAGGGTGCCCTCGACCGCCTTGCCGGCCGCGTCCTTGAGCTCGACGGCCGTCTCCACCGCGTCCTTCGTGCTGAAGGCGATGGCCGTGGAGGCCGGTACGTCCTTCGCGTCGACCGCGGGTTCGCTGATGGTCGCCGCCGCCTTCGGCGCCGGGCTCTCGCCGCCGCCCTGCCACGAGGACGGCTTCCCGCCGTCACCGTCGGTGCAGGCGGACGTCAAGGCCAGCGCGACGGCGAGCAGGCCCGCCGCCAACACGCGGCGCCGTCCGCGGGGCCGGATCAGCTGGTCCTGGCTAGCTCGCATGATTTCCTCACAGTCGTGGTCCCACCCATCGTTCCTAAAGACGCGCCAGGACCGGTCCCGGTTGCTGTGGGTGAACCGAAACACGCCGACCATGATGCCGGAACCTTGCTAGGATCCGGCGATTCGTGAGCCTGACTCGTCTGTTGACGGGACCGAGGGGTCGCCGCCGGCACCGCCGCGTCGCGGGCAGTGCCAGGGTACGCGCCGACCCGCCCGTTCGGACGGGCCGGCGTGGGTGCCGGGGGCGCTCAGAGCGCCGGGCCGGCCCCGCCCTCGGGGACCGGCAGCGCACTGCCCTTGACGAACTCCGACCAGCTCAGGCTCCACGCCGTCCAGCCGTTGCCGGCGGCGAGCCTGCGCTCGGTGCCCTTGATCGTGATCGGGTCGCCGATCCGCGTCTTGTCGAACAGCCACCGGGCGTTCGCCATAGACACGTTGACGCAGCCGTGCGAGACGTTCTGCCGGCCCTGCACGTGCTCCGACCAGGGCGCCGCGTGGATGTACTCGCCGCCCCAGGTCAGTCGCTGGGCGAAGTCGATGTCGGTGACGTAGCGGTTGGCCGGGTTCGGGTCGTCGCTGGTGTCGAAGACGGTGGACTCCTTCTTCTCCATCACCACCATCGTGCCGCTGGAGGACGGCGTGCTCTTCTTGCCCAGGCTGACCGGCAGGGTGCGGACCAGCGCGCCGTCTTCGTACACCGTCATCTTTTTGGTGGCGTTGTCGACCTTCATCACGAAGGACCGGCCGATCTTCGCGGTGGCCTTGCGGTCGATGTCGCCGTAGCGCCCGTTGCTCAGCGGCACCCCGGCCAGCGCGATGCGCACGGTGATCGTGGTGCCCGGCTTCCAGTACTCCGGCGCCCGGTAGTACGCCTGCGTGCCGTTGTCGACCCAGTGCCAGGCACCCGGCTGCGGCGGGTCGGTGCGGACGAACATCCGCTTCTGCACCGCCGCCCGGTCCTTCTTCGGGATGCCCGGGTGGAACTCGGTGACCACCGGCATGGCCACGCCGTAGGTCTTGTCGTCGAAGAGGTACAGGCCGGAGCCGATGGTCGACTTCGGCTTGGCCATCGTGGTGAAGCTGCTGGTGCCCTGGCTCGTCGTGCCGTCCGAGCCGGTTGCCGTGACCGTCGCGGTGTAGCGGGTGCCGTACTTGAGCGGGGTGGACGGCACCCAGGAGGAGCCGTCGGTGCGCAGCTTGCCCTCGACCGTGCCGCCGCTCGCGGCGGTCAGCGTGACGGCCGACACCTTGCTGCCGTCCGGCAGCTTCGCGCTGATCTCGGTGCTGACTGGCTTGTTCTTCGTACCGTCGGCCGGGCTCAGCACGAGTGGCGGCCCGCTCGGCGTGGCCGGTGTCGACGGCTCGGCCGTGCCGGAGTCGGCGTCGACGCTCGAACTCGGCGCCGCCCCACCGACGAACTGTGGCTTCTTCCCATCGTCGCCGCACCCGGCGAGTGCCAGCGACAACACCAGGGTCAGAGCGCCGACCATCGCCCTGGACCGCGTGAACCCAGCCATCCCCACCTCTGTTCTCGCGTACCTGGCGGACATCGTGCCGCATCACGGGTGCAGAGCACGGTCCCGTCGGGTTTGCGCTGGTGGATTTGGGTGCTTTGCCCGTTAAGCTCGACCGAAGGGGTGAGCCGGGTACCGGATTGGAGCCCCGCTCGACGGGGTGCTAATGTTCTCTCCGTTGCCGAACGAGCGCCGCTAGCTCAACTGGCAGAGCAGCGGACTCTTAATCCGCGGGTTCGGGGTTCGAGTCCCTGGCGGCGCACAAATGATCAAGGCTCTGACCGGGTGTTCCGCACCGGGTCAGAGCCTTTTCGTTTCCCCTCGGAATCTCCGCGCGGCCCGCCAGGATATGGCCATGCGCGCCGCATACATCGAGCGTCCGGGGCCCGCCGCCGACATCCGGTACGGCGAGCTGCCGGCACCCCGCCCGGGTCCGACCGACGTCCTCGTCGACGTCGTCGCCACCACGGTCAACCACGTCGACACGTTCGTCCGCTCCGGGGCGTTCCCCACACCCCTGCCACTGCCCTTCGTGGTCGGCCGTGACCTGGTCGGCCGGGTCGCCGAGGCCGGTCCCGGCGTCACCGGCTTCGGCGTCGGCGACCTGGTGTGGTGCAACAGCCTCGGGCACGACGGCCGACAGGGCAGCGCCGCCGAACAGGCCGTCGTGCCGGCCGACCGGCTCTACCGGTTGCCGGCCGGGGTCGAACCGGCGACCGCGGTGGCCGTGGTCCACCCCGCCGCGACGGCCTGCCTGGGCCTCTTCACGCACGGTCGGCTGCGGATGGGGGAGACCGTGGTGGTGGCCGGCGGCGGCGGCAACGTCGGCGCGGCGCTCGTGGCGTTCGCCGCGGCGGCCGGCGCCCGCGTGGTGGCCACCGCGTCGACCGCCGACGCCGAATTCTGCCGGACGCTCGGGGCCGCCGAGGTGCTCGACTACCGGCACCCCGACCTGATCGGCCAACTGAGGACGGCATGCCCCGACGGCGTCGACGTCTACCTCGACACGGCGGGGCGCAACGAGCTTGAGCCGGTCGTCGACCTGCTCGCGCTGCGCGGGCGGATCGTGCTGTTGGCCGGGGCGCACACCCGGCCCGTGCTGCCCGTCGGCCCGCTCTACACGTCCGACCGCAGCATCATCGGTTTCGTCATCTCCCACGCCACGACGAGCGAGCTGGCCGAGGCCGCCAGCATGGTGAACCACCTGCTCGCCGCCGGGCGGCTGGCTCCCCGGGGGATCGTTGCGTTGCCGCTGTCGGCGGTCGCCGAGGCGCACCGCATGATCGAAAAGGGCGAACTCCGCGGGCGCCGGGCGGTGATCACGCCGTGAGGGCCGGGTCCTGGGCGGGAGGTGGCTGCCCGGGGAGGGGTGCACTCGACGGCGTGTTACCGTTTCTCCCCGTTGCCGGCGAGCGCCGCTAGCTCAACTGGCAGAGCAGCGGACTCTTAATCCGCGGGTTCGGGGTTCGAGTCCCTGGCGGCGCACCAAGTGATGAAGGCTCCGGCCTGGTGGTTTTCCACCTGGCCGGAGCCTTTCTGCTGTTCGGCTCGGGAGCGGGGAGCGCTCCGGGAGGTCGACGCAGGCGACCCCGCGGCGCCGCCGTGCCGCGCCGGCCGGGGAGGTGCGCCGTCACGGCCCGTAGCGAGGTTGGCGAGCGTAACGTGAATCAGGGGCAGTCGCCCCGCCGGGCCAACAGCACGGTGCGAGCGACAGCCGCACGCGGAGCAGGAAGGCTGAGGCGGCCCGTCGTGCCAAATTCAGGAGTGGTCGCATGCGTAAAGCAGGCAGCAGAGCCGCGCCTTTCGACAGCTGCTCTGGGCGGCGCTGGCCGTACTGGCCCTGACATCGACGGTGGGGATCGGGCCCGCGTCGGCGAACGCCGTACAGCCGGCAGGGCAGCAGGACAAGCCCACGGTCGTCCTGGTGCACGGGGCCTTCGCCGACTCGTCCAGCTGGAATCCAGTCGTCCGCCAACTGAAGGATGACGGCTACCAGGTCGTCGCGGTCGCGAACCCCCTGCGGGGGTTGAAGAGCGACGCGGACTACACCGCCAGCGTGCTCAAGACGATCCCGGGTCCGATCGTGCTGGTCGGACACTCCTATGGCGGCATGGTCATCAGTGCTGCCGCCACCGGCAACCAGAACGTCAAAGCGCTGGTCTACGTAGCCGGATTCGCGCCGGAGAAGGACGACAGCGCAGCGGCCCTGTCAGCCAAGTTCCCGGGCAGCACCCTCCTGGATGCCCTGGCGCCACCCGCGCCGCTGCCGGGCGGAGGTAATGACCTCTACGTCCAGCAGGACAAGTTCTGGAAGCAGTTTGCCGCCGACCTCCCCGAGGAAGAGGCCAAGGTCTCGGCGGCGACCCAGCGCCCGGTCACCGAGGCGGCGCTCAAGGACAAGCTCCAGGCGGAGCCGGCATGGAAGTCGAAGCCGTCGTGGTTCATCTACGGCACCCTCGACAAGACCATTCCCGCCCAGACCCACGCCTTCATGGCACAACGCGCCGGCGCCAAGGAGAGCGTCGCGGTCGACGGCGCGTCGCACGTCGTCATGATCTCCCATCCGCAGCAGGTGGCCAAGATGATCCGCGAGGCCGCCAAGGCGTAGCGAGGAACCTGGCGGCGCGCCAGTGATGAGGGGGCTCTGGCCTGGTGGTTCTCCACCTGGCCAGAGTTTTTTCGTGTCGACGGCTGGGTGGCTGGTGTTACCGGCAGGGGCGGCTACTGCGAGGTGCGTCGCCTCGGCCCCACCGCACCTCGAACACCACCGGGGTGTCGAAGTCGTCGTCGGTGGCGTCGGCGCTCGGGAACAGTTGCTGCAGCGGCACGAGACGGACCCAGACGCCGTCGCGTTGCGGTATCACGGTCGACTCGCCGATCTCAGAACGTTCGACGCGGCAACTGGTCTCCGGGGTCACCACGTAGAAGAAGATGCCATCCTGGTTGACCCCGGTCAGTCTCATCTGGATGGAGCCGTCGGACGTCGAGACGTCGCGGCGCCAGCTCGCGGTTACCCGCTGTGTACTCGGAAGCGCGGTGCTCGTCATCGTCGGCGCCTCGGTGGTGCGACTGCTCGGGGAAGGGCCGCCCGAGACGACGGACGGGGTGGGGCCGCCTGAGACGACGGGCGGGGTGGAGCCGCTCGTCTGCGGTGTCCTCGGGTCGAGGTCGAGCGCGAGGGTGCTCGCGAGCCCAGCGCCGGCGATCACCAGGCCCGCGGCTACCGACCACGGGAGAAGGCGCTGCCGTCGAGGCTGCTCGTACGCCCTTGTCGGGGTCTCGCCCGGGGCGCCTGCGGCACTGTTGCGGACCAGGGCGATCCGGTTGCCGTCGTTGCGGCTGCGGCGCTGCGGAATGGGCTGACCCCGGCTACGCAGCTCGGATTCGACCTGGTGGAACAGGGTGTCCATGTCGAGCGGGTCGGGGCCGCCGGGTACGCCGTTCTCCAGGACGCTCAGCAGCGCCGCGGTGAAGGCGGTGTACCTGTCTCCCGGTGGAGCCAGGGCCAGTGTCGTCTCAGCGGTGGCCGTCATCAGGTACGTGCCGTCGATGACGGCGTGGTCGGCCAGCGGCCCCGGCGCGGCCATGAAGCCCGACATCGCCCGTCCGCTGAAACAGCAGTCCATGATCACCACCTTTGCCCGGCAGCGCCGCGCGGTCGTGACCACCTCCCGACGTACCTGGGCGAAGTGCACCGCATGATGCAGCGCGTCCGCAGCACCGCCGACCAGCGCGAGCTCCAACTCGCCGTTGTCGAGCAACCCGTGGCCCGCGAAGTACACGACCAGCGCATCGGTGGCCGCCGCGGCCGCTTCGTGGATCGGGTCGAGGATGTCCTGAGCGGTGACCGGGTCCACGACCAGGCGGCAGTTCTCCGCGGGCAACCCCCACCGGTCGGCGTCGGTGAGCACGGCGGACAGGGCGGCTACGTTGGCCGCGGCGGCGGGGATGGCCGGCATCCGGGTGTACGCCGAGACACCGATCAGCACGGCCCGCGATCTCGCCGGATCGGGCAGGTAGGCGGCCCTGGTCACTGCGTGGCCTGATCCGATCCGCCGTCCTCTTCAGCCAGAAATTGCCGGATCGCGTCGGCGTTTTCGGCGTCGCCGCTCGGCAGGGTCAGGGTCGCGCCGTCCGGGCGCGTGATCGTGAGGCTCTCGCGATGTGGGCGGGAGCGGCGCCAGGTCTCGACGGCCAGCGCAAGACTCGAGATTGCCGTCGCCTGCCCGAGCACCACGTCGATGATCTCCAGTGCGCCGAGGTTTCCCGGCTCTGCCGGACCGGGCCGCACCTCAGCTTCTCTGATCAGGCTGGCGTCGGCGCGTAGCCAGTCGAAGAGCTCACCCGAAGCCGCGGCGTCGTCCACACCGATCCGTATCCGCATGCCGCCGCCTTCTCCGCCCGTCGATGGCCATCAGTGATCATCCATGATAGGCGCCGCGCGCTTTCGCGATCACACGATCGCGGTCGGCTCTGGTCAACGCCGGGTGACCTGGGCCGCCCTGGTTGTAGATCCCGCCGCTCCGCGAGTTCGTGCCCACGGCCCTGTTCCGCTCGATGTGGGTTTGCCGCAACGCATCGCCTCGCTCTGGCCTCGATCGACTCGGTTTCCTGGATGTCGGGGTGTCCGGGTCTCGCGGATGGCCCGGTTCGCAGGAAGTCGAGTCGATCACTGCCATCCTGCGTACCCGCTCCCCGCGCCGCCGCCCTCGCGACGATCACCAAGGCGGTCCAGCCGTCGCCGGGGAACGGCCGGCGCTCCCCCGCGCGGCGGAGCTGGCTCGCGCCACCGGGGGAGTTGGCCGCTTCCGCGCGCCGGCAGCCTGGAACCCGACGGCGACAACCGGTCGCCACGAGGGAGGACCGATGAGGAACACGTTGCGAGGACTGGGCGCGGCGGCGGTCGTGGTCGGGGTGGCGCTGGTCGCCGTGCCGAGCGCCGGCGCCACGCGGCAGGCGCCGAGGGCGGCCAGTGTGGACGGTGCGGGCGAGGTCCGGTTGACGTTCGCGCCCGACCGCGACGTGCGCAGCTTCACCTTCGAGGCACGCGCCATCCCGTACAGCCGGCCGATACCCGGCGCGCCCCACGGCCTGCCCACCGACGCGACCGGCACGGTCCGCGTCGCCCACCGGATCGCGGCGGACGGCGTCACCGTCCGCTTCGCGGCCCGCGTCGACTGCCTGGTCACGGCCGCGCGGACCGCGACGCTCACCGCCGTGGTCACCGAGGCCGACGTGTTGGCGGCCGACCTGGTGGGTCGCCGGCTGGGCTTCAGTGTGTACGACGGACCGGGCGGCGACCGGGTCGGCTTCTCCTGGGCGGTGGTCAACGCCGACCAGGGGCCCGACGGCCAGTGGCGCGAGGGCACGGTCGGCACCTGCATGGCGCCGGCGCCCTTCGCCCCGGTCACCGACGGCGGCTACCTCGTGCGGCACGCCGAACTGCTGCCGCCCCCGACGGACAACTGAGCGGCCAGCGACGGTTCACGAATGCGCTGCGGTGATCAGGACACCGGCTGCGGGATGGCGACCACCGATCTGACGGCCTCGACGTAGTCGTAGAAGCGCTGCGTCCGTTGCCCCGAGTCGCGCATCGCCTGAGATACCTCGCCGTTGGGAAAGAACGACGTGCGCAGCGCGTGGGACAGTTCCAACTGCAGGCCGGCACCCCGCCGGTTTCGGTTGCAGATGTTGGCGGGCTTGGCGCCGGCCACCTCATGCGAGGCTGAGATGACGGTGAACCCCTGACCGGTCAGGGCGGCCGAGATGCTCCCGGCGAGTTCGCTGTCCAGCCCGCCGAGCGCGGTCTCCTCCTCGCCGGCGACACCCGCGTAGCCGTGGAAGGAGAGGGTCCGGTCCGCCGCTCCTACCAGCGCCCGGCACTGCGGCTCGTCGAAGGCGGTGGACGTGATGTGCAGGTCGGAGTTGTGGCTGGCCTTGATGCCGGCGAAGACATAGGTGCTCATGAGCCCGTCGCCGACCGCCAGCGCCAGCTCTCCGCTGCCCGCCTCTATGCCGCCGCCGTGGATCGCGATGGACGCCCACGAGGTGGTGGGCAGTTGGATCGCGGTCCGCGTGTAGGCGACACCCTCCTCCTCGGCGGCGGCCAGTTCGGCGTAGCTGTCATACAGGTGACCCACCACTACCCCCCGGTCAGAACGGTCCTTCGCCGGCTACCCCCGAGCCCGCGCGGCAAACGGTTCGCCGATACGAGCGCGACGTCAGCGGGCGAGGGCGGCCTCCGCGTCGGTGGTCGCTCTCGGAGCCAGCAGGAACGCCACGCCGAAGGCGGCCACCGCGAGGAGGACGTGCGGGTACGAACTGACCAAGAACACCAGCCCTCGGGCCGATTGGAAGCTGCCCGCACCAGCGTCGAAAGGGGTCGTGAACGGGTCGGCAGGCACCAGCCACTGGGCGAACCAGGTCCACGCCTCCGCACGCGGGGCCGCGGACGAGTCGAATTGCACGAACGTGCCGGCGGTGACCGCTACGGCGGCAACCAGCACGGTCGCCAGGAGACCGCGCACCAACCGGTGGCGCCCTCCTCGTTGCAACGCCCCGGCCACCGCTGCGAAGCAGAGCAGCCACACCACCCAACTCGTGACCATGCCGTAGGGCTGACTGCCGAACTGGTACCCCATGGTGGGAACGGCATAGCTCCCGTTCACGGCGTCGGCCAGGAAGCCGGTGCCCACCCATGCGGCAACCACCGCGATCAGACACAGGCCCAGTGCCATCGGCCGTACCCTCTGGGTCAACTGGCGGCCTATCAGCCATCCAAGCAGCGCGGCCACGACGACGGGGCTCAGGGCGACCGCCCCGACGACCAGGCGGGCGCCAAGGCTGGAGTCGTCGATGATCGGTCGCGCACCCTCCTTTTGGATCTGATAGAGCCCGTACCAGGCGCGCTGGAGCACGGTGAGGCCCAGCAGGTATACCGACAGCGCGGCCACCACGCTGATGATTCGCTTCACTCCGAACGACCCGTACCGGTTGCCGCCGCTCGGGGTGACGGCGAGACTTCCGCTGAAGGTGAGCATCCGCCACCGGCGGGCGACGGGCCGGGCGGTTTCGTCCTGGGCGATGGCGTCGATCTCGGCGGACCATTCCCGCATGAGGTCGTCGCGCTGGTCGATGGGCCAACGGTGTGTCGCCTGCCGCAACAGCCAGTGCGCCAGGGCCCGGACCGCCGTCACCACGCCGGCCTCGCCTGGGCCGACGTCTTCGTGGCCGGGACGGTGGTGCTGGCACGCAACTCGGCGAGGACGGTGTGAGCCTGAGTGGCGCCCTCGGCGGTGAGTTGGTAGTAGCGCCGGGCCGGTCGGCCGGCCGCGGCCGGATCCAGATCCTCCCACCGGCGGGACAGCCAGCCGGCCTGTTCGAGCCTGGCCAGCACCGGATAGAGCGTGCCGCTGGCCAGGCCCGTCTGGTGCATCAGGTGCAACCCGTAGTGCTCACCGTCCGGCTCGGTGAGGAGCGCGGCGAGCACCTTGGCCACCGGGACCGTGATCTTCATCCCCATACTCGTAACTCTACATAGGTCGGTCGTCAGGCGGAACTGGCGAAGATCGGCCCGTTACCGGGACTCCGGTGCCCCGATGGCGAGGTCGAGTGACGCGAGCTGCGCCGGGTCGGCCACCACCTCGATGCCGATGATCCGGTCGGTGACGATGAAGCTGAGCGCGAGCCGCCTGCCCCCGCCGACTTCCACGACCGCCCCCGGCATCCCGTCGACGTACGCCGGCAGCGCGCCCTGCGCCCGGCCGTTGAAGAAGCCAGCGATGGCGGCCGAGCCGCGCGTCTCGGCGACCGAGCCCAGCCCGGCCGCCACCGGGTCGGCACGCATGACGACGTGCGGGTCGAGCAGGTTGACCAGGTCGTCGAAGCGGCCCTCCCGGGAGGCGGCGAGGAACGCCTCCACCACCCGTCGTTGACGGGCCGGGTCCGTCTCCCGGACGTCGCCGCCCTGCTGCACCCGGCGGCGGGCCCGGGTGGCGATCTGGCGGACGGCGGCGGGGCTGCGCTCGACGACCGCGGCGATCTCCTCGAAGGAGACCGCGAACATGTCGTGCAGGACGAACACGAAGCGCTCGGTCGGCGCGAGGGTGTCCAGGACGACCAGGAGCGCGCGGCCGACCGACTCGGTCAGCACGGCCTCCCGCTCCGGGTCGACCGGGTCGACGTCCGCGGGGGCGGCCTCCGGGCCGGCGGTGTCCCACGGCTGCTCGGGACGGGTGGTACGCGTCCGCAACCGGTCCAGGCAGACCCGGCCGAGCGTGGTCGTCAGCCAACCGGGCAGGTTGTCGATGCCCTCGACGTCGGCCCGGCTGAGTCGCAGCCAGGTGTCCTGGACGGCGTCCTCGGCCTCGGCGGTCGAGCCCAGCATCCGCTGGGCCACCGCCCGCAGCCGCGACCGGTTCTCTTCGAAGCGCTGGGCCAGCAGGTCTACCTCGATCGTGGCCCTCCACCAGCATCCGATGTGACCGCCACCACATCTGTCACACCGTCCGGCGGGCCACCGACATACCGGTGACAGGGCCGAAACGTTGCGCCGCGACGCACGCCGGCCAGCCTAACAGGACAGGACGGACGAAATGATCATCGAGCCGCGCATCCAGAACCCCGCCGGCCTGCTGCCCGACGCCGTGCAGGCCGTCAACCTGCTCTACAAGGCCGCCCACTCGGCCGGAGTGCCGAACACGACCCTGGAGCTGGTGCACCTGCGGGCCAGCCAGATCAACGGGTGCAGCGCCTGCGTCGACTCGGGCGCCCGGGCCGCGCGAAAGGCCGGCGAGACCGAGGAACGGCTCTTCGCGGTGGCCGCCTGGCGGGAGACCCCGTACTTCACCGAGGCCGAGCGGGGCGGCGCTGGCGCTCGCGGAGGCGGCCACCCGCCTCGCCGACCGGGCCGACGCCGTACCCGACGAGATCTGGGACGAGGCGGCCCGACACTTCGGGGAGAAGGAGCTCGCGGCGATCGTCCTCTGGATCGCCACCACGAACTTCTTCAACCGGATCAACGCCACCACCCGTCAGCCGGCCCCCCAGAACTGGGGCTGACGGCGGCGCGACCGGCGGTCAGGTCGCGGCCAGCTTGCGGTCGATCTCGGCCGGCACGGGTACGCCGCGCCGGCTGAGATCGGCAGCGAAGCGCTGGGTCAGCGGGTCGGACGCGGCACCGACCAGCACGACGATCTCCCGGTGCAGCGGCGGGTCGAGTCGACGCAGCGCGCCGGGGAACGGCACCGGCACGGCAGTCACCGGAACGAACGCGACGCCGAGCCCGGCGGCGGCGAGCAGGGCCGGCGCGGAGGTCTGCCGGCTGCGCATCGCCACGGACAGCACCACCCCGTGCGCGGCCATCGTCTCGTCCAGCCACCCGGCGAGGCCGTGCGACGCGTCGTAGTGCACGACCGGCTCGGCCGCCAGCCGGTCGACCGGGACCGCGGGCGCGACGCGGGCGAGCGGATGCCCCGGCTCGCAGTCGGCCAGCGTCAACTTTGGGTTGACGGGGAGGCTGCGTCAACTTATGGTTGACACATGACGGAACCCATCCAGATGAGCAACGCAGTCAAGCTCGACGACCTGATCCAGGCGATCAAGAAGGTGCACACCGACGCCCTCGATCAGCTCACCGACGCGGTCCTCGCCGCCGACCACCTGGGCGAGGTCGCCGACCACCTGATCGGACACTTCGTCGACCAGGCCCGGCGCTCGGGCGCCTCATGGACCGACATCGGCCGCAGCATGGGCGTCAGCAAGCAGGCCGCCCAGAAGCGCTTCGTGCCGAAGGTGTCAGTCGATGCCGCGGCCCTGGACCCGAACGCCGGCTTCGGCCGGTTCACCCCTCGGGCCCGCAACGTGGTGATGGCCTCGCAGAACGAGGCCCGGGCCAGCGGGCACACCGAGATCCTCCCCGGGCACCTGGTGCTCGGCCTGCTGGCCGAGCCGGAGGGGCTCGCCGCCAAGGCGATCGTCGGCCGGGGGGTGTCGCCGGAGGCGCTTCGCGAGGCGGTCCTCACCGCACTTCCGCCGTCGGCCGGCGAGGTCCCGGACCTCATCCCGTTCGACGTGCGCGCCAAGAAGGCGCTGGAGTTGACGTTCCGGGAGGCGCTGCGGCTCGGGCACAACTACATCGGCACCGAGCACATCCTGCTCGCCCTGCTGGAGCTGGAGGACGGCAGCGGCGTGCTCACCGACCTCGGCCTGGAGAAGGCGGCCCTGGAGAGCGACCTCACCGCCGTCCTCGCGGCGATCACGGAGCAGAAGTAGCGCCGGGCAGCGCAGGCGGTGGCCTCGAGTCACCCCGAGGCCACCGCCTCCCTGATGGTGTGTCGGTCGTGTGGTCAGGCGGTGGGGAAGCCGTACCGGAGGGCGTGCTCCGGGTCGGCCGGGTCGATCTGGCGTACGCCCGCGTCGGCGAGCCGCTTGTTGACCTCGTCGAGCTGCTCGCGCACCAGCCGGGCCTCCTCCTCGGTGACCCGCCCCCGGTGCGGCTTGCCGGCGTGCTCCAGCGTGCCGTAGTCGATCTTCTCGGCGCTCTTGCGCGCCTTGGGCGGGCGGACCCGCTCGGCGGTCCGGAGCAACTGCGCCATCGGCACGTCGGTGGCCATCGCGTCGAACTCGCTGGCGGTCAGCACCACCCGGCGCGGCTCGCCGTGGCCGTGCCGGTCGTGGATCTCGACCACCGCCACGTCCAGGGCGGCGTCGTCGATGCTCTCCACCTCGACCGGCGTGGCGTCCAACTGCACGGGCCCGGCGACCAGGTCAGGGTGCTCCAGGACGACGATGCGGACCACCTCGTCGTCATTTTGCAGAACCGTGCCGCTGAAGTCGGAGACGTGGATCGTCTTCTTGCCCATGCGCGGAGCTTCTCCTGTCGTAGGCCGGGATACCGGAACACAAGAAATTACCCGACAGGTGTGCGAAAGCCCCCGCTGGACCTCCTCCGGTGTGTCGTTGCCGGTGTGAGCTCAGAGGCTGCCCTTCGGCGCCACCCACTCGGTGGGTTGGCCGGTCACGGCGGCGATCCGGTCGTAGTCGGCGTCGTAGTGCAGCACGGTCGCGCCGTGTTCCTCGGCGGTCGCCGCGATGATCAGATCGGGCAGCCGGAAATTACGGTGCTGGCTGTCGGCCGCCAGCATGCGGTGGACCACCAGGGCGCGGTCCATCACCGCCGTCGTCACGTCCATCCACCGATGCCCGCGCAGCGCCTGCCAGAGAATTTCGTATCCCTTGGGGTGGGGTGCGTTGTTGAGGTATTCCAGGCTGGTCATCTGACAGGCAGCCAGCCGCCCCTCGGCCAGCAGCGTCTCGAATCGTCGCCGGACCGACCCGTGGCGGCCCTGCAGGACATAGACCGACGTATCCGCTAGGTAAATGTGGCCGGCCATCAGGCCGCCTCCGCATCGTGCGCCTGCTCGGGGAGCGTATCGAGGTCGCGCCCGCCGCCGTAGCGCCATGCGTCAGCCGACCCGGCGAAGTCCATCTCCACCTGGTCGAATGCGGCGATGATCTCGCGGGCCTGCCGGCGTACCGCGAATGCGTGCAGCGCGGCATTGATGGTGGCGACCTTGGTGTCGGTGCCCAGCACCTCGCGTGCGGCGTCCAGCCAGTCGTCGTTCACGTCGACGGTGATGCGAGTCATGACCCGAAAGATACACCAGTTTACGGGCTGTGGGCGCACCAAGAGCGCTAGAGGATTGGTGCGTCAGTGGGAGTTCAAGCCGCTCCGGCTGGACCTGCCGGCCGGCAGGTCGTTCAGCTCCGCCCAGGGCAGCAGACCGGTGTCGCCCGCCGTCCGGGTGCCCGCGTAGCGCGGCTGGGCCGGGAAGCGCCCGGCGGTCTCCGCAACCCGCCAGAGTCGCTCGGGGTCCTGCTGGTACCGGTCGTTCGGCTGAATCGGCATGACCCTACCGTCCCAAACAAAGGTGTCCATGTATGGAAATAGATATGACGGTCGATCGATGCGCCGAGGTTCCCGGGTGGCGCGACGAATTGACGATCGTCCGGTCTCTACCCGCCTGACGCCGATCGCAATCGACGAACTCGCGATCCGGTCCGCCCGGGCACCGGCGGCGCGACCGATCGCCCCCGGCCCGAGGGATCGTCCGCCCGGTCGGTCGGCCCGGCGTACGGTGATCCACGACGAGGCTCAGGTGACCGGAGGTACGCATGCTCGACCGGCGGCTCCAGCTGCACCTGGCCACCTGGCTCGGCCAGTGGCCGGCCGGGCCGGGGCTGCACGTGGTCGGCTCGCACCGACGGGTCAAACCGGCCTGGGACGGCCGGCTGCGTCCCGCGCTGGCCGTCGACACCGGGCGCAGCGCGGTGCTCTCGGTGCCGCCGGAGCGGGTGGCGCAGGTCCGCGTCCTGGCCCGCCGGGCACCCGACCGGCTGCTCGCGGCGCTCCCCGCAGCCGTCGGCCTGCCCGAATGGTGCGTGCACGACGGCCCGTTCCGGTGGAGCCTCGCCCCCGCGCCGCTGCCGGACGTGGGGGAGTGGACCGAGTCGACCGTTCCCGGTCTGCCGCCCTGGCTGCGGCTGTTCGACCGGCCGGTGCTGGTGGTCTGGAGCGCCGACGGCGAGTACCTGGCCGGGGCGGGCATCAAACGGCACGACGCGTACGGGCACGAGTTGGCCGTGGGCACGGTGCCGGCGGCCCGTGGTCGCGGTCTGGCCCGACGGCTGGTGGCCCAGGCCGCCCGCCGGGTGCTGGACGAGGGTGCGGTGCCGACCTACCTGCACGAGCGGGACAACGTCGTCTCGGCCCGGGTCGCCGAGGCGGCCGGTTTTCCGGACCGGGGCTGGCGGTCGTACGGGGTATATCCGCGCTGACCGGCCCCGCGACGGCTGGTCGATGGCGGGCGCGGACCGTGGATCCCGGGCTGGATCCACGGTCCGCAGCCTCCCCCAGGTCCCGTGTCGGGCGATCGGTCCGCGCTGCGTCGGGCCGCCTGCTGACGATCACGCTACGTATCGATCAGGCTCGGGGCAAGGTGCGAGCTGTCCATTCGGAGTGTCGAATAGTGGACTTGAGCTGCGGCTGGGCCGGGTCGAGGTGGCAGACGGGTCAGTGACGTAGCGTGCGGATGAGGGTGAGCACCTGCCGGGTCACCGGGCGCAGCAACCGCAGCCGGGACAGCGCCACCAACTGGTCGATCAGCGGCACCACGCCGTCGATCAACTGCCGCGTCTTCACCTGCTCGGGCGACCGGTCGTGGACCCAGTAGAGGACCACGCCCATGTACGCCAGCCAGAGCAGTTCGGGCAGCTGTGGGCGCAGTTCAGGGTCGACCTTGGCGGTCGAGCCGGACAACACCTCGGCGAAGAGGTCGATCGCCGCCTGCCGTGGGCCGGAGGACTCCGCGGAGAAGGGGCTGAGGGGGGAGGTGGGCTCCGCCGCCGTCTTGAAGAAGCTGGCCGCGAACTCGTGCGACGGGGCCAGCACGTCGATGCCGGCGTGCAGGACTCCGGCGAGCCGGGCGCCGAAGGCCTCCTCCCGGTCGAGCACTCCTCGGGCGGCGGCCCGGTGCTCGACCTGGGCGTCGGCGTAGAACTCCTGGATCAGGTGGTCCTTTGAGCCGAAGTAGTAGTAGGCGTTGCCCACCGCGACCCCGGCCTCCTGGGCGATCGCCCGCATGGTGGTCTGGGCGTAACCGCGCTCGCGGAACAGCCGCATCGCGGTGTCCAGGATCCGCTGCCGCGTCTGCTCGCCCCGGCTGGGCGCCGACTCACCCGCAGCGGTCGTCGGCGCAGTCTGCTCGGTCATCGAGGTCACCGTATCCCGCCTCCTCGTCCGCCGGCTCGGCCCGGTGATCGCGGACCCGTTCCCGCAGCGCCGAGGCGGTGGTCACCACCCGCCGGGCGAGGGGCAGCAGGTGCGGCCGAGCCAGCCGCTCGGCTGTCGACCGGTGATCGGCCAACGCCCAGAGGCAGGCGAACCAGGCGCCGTCGCCCGCGTACACCTCGCCGGTGTCGGCCACGACGGTGAGGTCGCGCAGCGTCGCGTCGTGGTCCAGGCCGGGGAAGCGCCGCCGGGCCTCGGCCGAGCCCGCCGGCACGAACTCCAGGGGTACGAGCTGAGCGCGCGAGGCCAGCCAGCGGCGGGCGGCCCGGCACAGGGGGCAGTGCGCGTCGAACAGAACGGTGAAGGCCCGGATCCCACCGCCCCCGAACGCGGTGGGATCCGGGAGCTGGCCGGGGCCGGCGGTCGGTGGGACGGTCATCGGGGCGGGGGTGCGGCGGCCGGCGCGGCCGGCATGGGCAGGCGGCCGATGGGCGCGATCGGTGGGTGGGTGGCGAGCTGACGGAGCCGGTTGCGGCGGTAACGGCCGAGTGCGAAGACGTTGAAGAAGTGCAGCGCTCCGAGCACCAGCAGTACCAGGCCGATCTTGAGGGAAAGCTCCTCCATCGCCTGACTGGTCGAACCCACCGCGCCGGGGTGCTTCATGGCCACCGTCACGTAGCCCAGGTTGAGCAGGTAGAAGCCGACCACCAGCAGGCTGTTCACCGCCCTGGCCAGTCGTTCGTCGGCGAACACCTCCTCCAGGAAGACCTGCCCGTTGCGGGCCAGCGCTCGGGCGACCCAGACGGTCAGGCCGATGCTGACCGTGAGGTAGATCAGGTACATCCAGACCTTCGTGTCCATGCGACGCCTCTTTTGAACGTGTTCAACTATGGCCGGCATCAGCGTAGGGCAATTTTTGAACACGTTCAAGAGGCGTGGGGTCAGGTGGATCCCGTCGGCCCGGGCCGGTTCGGCCTCGGCGTCAGCCGGCGAGCCCGAGCGCCTCGGCGGCCGCCCGGCCGTTGGCGTGGCTCGCGCCGTACGTGGTCACGAAGGCGCGTACCCCGGCCGGTCGCCACTGCGCCGGCCAGCCCATTTCCACGACGGTCACCGGGTGCTCGGCGGCCAGCGCGGTCACCAGCTCGGGGCCGCCGGGCAGCCGGTGCAGGTGCCGCCCGACCAGGACGATCGGCCGGCCGGCGGCGAGCCCGCGCAGGGTCGCCGCATCCGTCTCGGCGGCGATCACGCGGATCTCCTCGGCCGCGACCAGGTGTGGGCCGAGGCCCCAGGGCACCCGTCCCTCGGCCATTGTCGACTCGGTGTGCAACTGCACGACCAGCGGCCGGTCCAGGCCGGTCAGCACCCCGTCCACGTGGACCGCGCGGCGCGCCGCCGCGTACCCCAGGTCGGTCTCGCCGGCGGCCGGCGCGGCGCCGGCGGACCGGGTCCAGGCGGCGAGCGCGGCGGTGCGGCCGGCCGCCTCCTCGACCCGGGCGGTGTCCAGCCGGCCGTCGGCGAGGGCGTCGACGATCTCCGTGACCACCCGCTCGACCAGTTCGGCGTCGACCTGCGCGCCGATGCAGAGCAGGTCGGCCCCGGCGGCCAGGGCCCGGACCGCGGCGGGGCCGACGCCGCCGGCGGCCACCGCGGCGCCCTTCATCTCCAGCGCGTCGGTGATCACCGTGCCGGTGAAGCCGTACTCGGTGCGCAGCAGGTCGACCAGGACAGCCCGGCTGAAGGTGGCCGGACCGGAGCCGGTGAGCGCCGGAACCCGGATGTGCGCGGTCATCACCGCCCGTGCCCCGGCCGCGATGACGGCGGCGAACGGCGGCAGGTCCCGCCGCCGCAGCAGGTCGAGCGGGACGTCCACGGTGGGCAGTTCGTGGTGCGAGTCGGTGATCGTCGCGCCGTGGCCGGGGAAGTGCTTGGCGCAGGCGGCGACGCCGGCGGCCTGCAACCCGGCGACGGCGGCGGCCGAGTGGGCGGCCACCCGCACCGGGTCGGCGCCGAAGGACCGGGTGCCGATCACGGGGTTGTCGTCGGCGGTGTTGACGTCGACCGTCGGGGCCAGGTTGACGGTGATGCCGAGTGCCGCCAGCTCGGCGCCGATCGCCTGGTAGACCCGCCGGGTGAGGGCCACGTCGCCGATCGCGCCGAGGGCGGCGTTGCCGGGGTACGGGCTGCCGGTGGCGTGTGCCAGCCGGGTCACGTCGCCACCCTCCTCGTCGATGGCGATCAGCACGTCCGCCCGGCCGACCCGCAGCGCTGCGGTGCTCGCCGCCAGCTGGGCGGGGTCGTGCACGTTGGTGCCGAACAGGGTGTGCCCGGCCAGCCCCTCGGCCACCAGGTCGACCGCCCAGTCGGGCGGGACCGGCCCGGCGTACGCGGCGAGCAGCGTGCCCAGCGCGAGCCGGCGCAGTCCTGGATCCAGCCCCACGTGATCTTCTCCTCTCCGTGCCCGGCGGAGCCGGACGTCGTACCGGCGGTGGTCGTCGCCCTGCCGGGTTGGCCGAGCGCTGCACGCGCGGGTGGCCGATACGCTACGGCTACCCGTTCGCAGGTCGGTTTACAGTTAGCAAAGTTTACTAAAACTAGAGGACGTGGCATGAGTGCGACCCGGCTGCCCGGCACCCCCCGTCTGTTGCGGGCGCTCAACGATCGTGCGGCGCTGGAACTGCTGCTGGAGCGGGGGCCGCTGACCCGGGCCCGGCTCGGCGAGCTGACCGGGTTGTCCAAGGTGACCGCCTCGCAGCTGGTCGAGCGGCTGGAGGAGCGGGGGCTGGTCACCCGGGTCGGCGAGCAGGCCGGCGGACGCGGGCCCAACGCCCAGCTCTACGCGGTACGCCCGAGCAGCGCCCACGTCGTCGGGGTGGACGTCGGGCCGGACCGGGTGGTGGCCGCGTGCGCCGACATCACCGGCGCGGTGATCGGCCGGGTCGAACAGTCCACCCGGGACACCGACGACCCGGTCGGGGTGGTGCACAACGCCGTGGTCCAGGCCGCCAGCAGCGCCCAGGCGCAGCTGAGCAGCGTACGGCGGATCGTGCTCGGCACGCCCGGCCTGGTCGACCCCGGCACCGGCGACATCACCTTCGCCTTCAACCTGCCCCGCTGGCACAGCGGCCTGCTCGCCGCGCTGCGCGAGGACCTGCACACCCCGGTGGTCTTCGAGAACGACGTCAACCTCGCCGCGGTGGCCGAGGCGCAGTCCGGCGCCGCGCAGGGGTTGAGCGACTTCGTGCTGGTCTGGGTGGGCGCCGGCGTCGGTCTGGCGATCATGCTGGGTGGGCGGTTGCACCACGGCAGCAGCGGCGCGGCCGGCGAGATCGGCTACCTGCCGGTGCCCGGCGCGCCCATCCCGCGCGACGTCTCCCGCCGGGCCAAGCCGGCCTTCCAGCAGCTGATCGGCGGGGACTCGGTGCGCGCGGTGGCCCGCGAGCACGGCTACCCGGACGCCGACGCCGCCGACGCGGTACGCGCTGCCGTCGCCGACGGCACCGCCGGTGGCCCGATGCTCGACGAGCTGGCCCGCCGGCTCGCCCTCGGCGTGGCGAGCACCTGCGTGGTGCTCGACCCGCCACTGGTGGTGCTCGCCGGTGAGGTGGGTCAGGCCGGCGGCGCCGCGCTGGCCGACCGGGTGCAGCACGAGGTCGCCGCGATCACGTTGGTGCGCCCTCGGGTGGTGCCCACCGGGCTGACCGAGGAGCCGATCCTGCGCGGGGCGCTGCGGACGGCGCTGGACGCCGTCCGGGACGAGGTCTTCGGCTCCACCGTCGGCTGATCCCGCCGGCGTGGGCCGGGGAGCGCCTTCCCCGACCCGGACCGGCCGGCCGCCCCGCACGCGCCACCCGACCCGGACGGGTCCGGAGGCGGCACGATCGGTCATGTGAAGGAATATTTCACTGCTGACCGGCGGGCTGCAAGCTCTTGCCGCATCCCGGTGTCGGCCTCCGGGCCGCCCGCCCGACGGCGGACGGCCCGGACTGCGGCTCAGATCAGGTCGCGACGATTGAACGCGGCGAACGCCGCCGCGGTCAGCCCACCGGTCAGCACCAGCAGCACCACCAGCGACGACCCCGAGGTCAGCGTGTAGTACCCCTCGCACAGGGGACCGCCTCCGTTGCCGCCGGCGCAGGGCTGGCTGTCCCAGAACTGGGCATCACCGTTGAGCCATACCCCGATGTGGGTGGACAGCACCAGCCGATCCGGGCGCGGCGCGTCGACGATCTCCAGCACCAGCCGGCCGCCCAGTTCCCAGAGCACCGCGTACGCGGCCACCGCGCCGAGCGCCGCCGAGGTGTGCCGACCCAGCGTGGCGATGGCGAAGCCCAGCACGGCGGCCAGCAGGACCAGCACCATGCCCCGGGCGTAGAGGTCCCCGAGCGGGCGCCAGAAGTCGCCGCCCAACTTCTGGCCGGGCATACCCGCGGTCTGCCCGATCGTCCAGAACGTGGCCAGGTAGACCACCGAGGCCGCCAGCGCCAGCACCAGCACGGTGCCGAGCAGGGTGCCGAGCTTGGTGCCGAGCACCGTCAGCCGGCGCGGTCGCCAGAGCAGCAGGTTGACCACGCCGCCCGAGTTGAGGTCCGCGCCGATGTACGAGGCGCCCACCAGGAACCCGAACAGCATCAGGAACGCGATGAGGAAGTACAGCAGCGGCTCGGCCTGCTCGGCGAAGTTGAACACCCCGGGAAGGAAGTCGGCGGCGATCGGCAGCCGATCCTGTCGGGCCGGGTCGATCTCCGAACAATCCGCGGGGAAGTTCTCGCCGCCCACGATCGACGGCACGTCGCCGCTGCGTTGCACCACGCACTGCTGGTAGGTGTACTCCATGTTCCGCCGCATGTCGGCCGCCTGGTCGCGGGCGTCGCTCAGCTCGGCGGCGGTCGGCTTGTGCGAGCCGGCCAGGGTGGTCGCCGCGGTGACGCCGAACGCCAGCACCAGCAGCACCACCATGAGCTGCACGAAGCGGCGCGCGGTCAGCCGCTCCAACTCGGCACGGACCAGGTTCACGCGTCCACCCCTCTGCTCGCGCCGGTGCCGGCGTCCAGATCGATCACACCGTCCTGCGGCTCGTACGCCTCCAGCTCCGAGCCGTCGACCTGCCGCGGGAACGACGGGTGCCCGCCGCCACCGGTCAGCTCCAGGAAGACGCTCTCCAGATCCGGGCGCAGCGGGCTCAGCTCGCCCACCCACAACCCCTGCTCACCGAGCACCCGGCTGATCACGGTCGGGTCGGTCGCGCCGCCGACCACCAGCGCCCCGCCGTCGACGTCCGCCGTCAGCTCGGCCGCGCGCAGCAGCTCCGCGGCGCGCTCCGGCTCGGCGACCCGGACGCGGAACTCGTGCCGGTCGTGGCCGGCCAGCACCTCGTCCACCCGGCCGGCCGCCACCCGGCGACCCTCGGAGATGATCGTGACGTGGTCGCAGATCAGCTGGATCTCGCCCAGGATGTGGCTGGAGACCAGCACCGTCACCCCGGCCGCGGCCAGCGACCGCATCAGGTCCCGCATCTCCCGGATGCCCGCCGGGTCCAGACCATTGGCCGGCTCGTCCAGGATGAGCAGCCGCGGATCCTTCAACAGGGCGGACGCCACCGCCAGGCGCTGCTTCATGCCCAGCGAGTAGCCCTTCACCCGCTCGTGACCCCGGTCGCGCAGACCCACCTGGTCCAGCACGTCGTCCACCCGGGAGATCGGCACCCCGCCGGCCCGGGCCAACAGGCGCAGCGTGCGGTGCGCGGTGAAGTTGCCGAAGAACTGCGGGCTCTCCACGATCGCCCCGACCCGGCCGGCCACCCTGGACAGCAGCTGCGGCGACGGTTCACCCAGCACGGTCATCCGCCCGGCGTCGGCCCGGACCAGCCCGAGCAGGGCGCGCAGGGTGGTGGTCTTGCCGGAGCCGTTCGGGCCCAGGAAACCGTGGATCTGGCCCGCCTCGACCAGCAGGTCGAAACCGTCCACCGCCACCCGCCGGCCGTGCCGCAAGCTGTCGAAGGTCTTGCGCAGACCCTCGATCTCGATGACCGCGCTCATCCGCGTGGCTCCGTACCTCGTCCTGGCATGGACCGTCCTTCAGCTGTGGTGACCAACGACACGGCGCCTCACCCTATGGGCGGGGCGCCGCCCATGGGGGGCACCACGGTGCTGCGTGGTTGGATGGTCGGGTGACTGGTGACCTGATCCCCGGCGCCGCCGGCGCCGCACCCGACGCCGCACCCGTGGACCCGGATCTGGTGGTCAGCCTCGACGGGGTCGCGGTACGCCGTTCCGACACCGCGCTGCTGCACGACCTCACCTGGCGCGTCGAGCTGGACGAGCGCTGGGTGGTGCTCGGCCCGAACGGCGCCGGCAAGACCACCCTGCTCAACCTCGCCGCCGGCCGGCTGCACCCCACCACCGGTGTCGCGCACGTGCTCGGCGAGCGGATCGGCCGCACCGACGTCAACGAGCTGCGTACCCGGATCGGGCTCTCCACCGCCGCGCTGGCCGAGCGGCTGCCCCCCGAGGAGCGGGTCAGCGACGTGGTGGTCACCGCCGCCTGGTCGGTGGTCGGCCGCTGGCGGGAGAGCTACGACCGGGGCGACGAGGCGCGGGCCCGCGCCCTGCTGGGTCAGCTCGGCATCGGCCATCTCGCCGAGCGCCGGTACGGCACCCTCTCCGAGGGCGAGCGCAAGCGGGTGCAGATCGCCCGCGCCCTGATGACCGACCCGGAGCTGCTGCTGCTCGACGAGCCCGCCGCCGGGCTCGACCTGGGCGGCCGGGAGGACCTGGTGGCCCGGCTCGCCGAGCTGGCGTACGACCCGGACGCCCCGGCCCTGGTGCTGGTCACCCACCACGTGGAGGAGATCCCGCCGGGGTTCACCCACGCGCTGCTGCTGCGCGAGGGCGGCGTGGTCGCGCAGGGGCTGCTCGCCGACACGCTGACCGGCGACAACCTCTCCAAGACCTTCGGCCTGCCGCTGGTGGTCGAGCGCTCGGGCGACCGCTACACCGCCCGCGCCGCCTGACGCCGAAGGGACCGGACGTGTCGCAGACCCGGGTGGTCGTGGTGGGCAGCGCCAACATGGACCTGGTCGCCATGGCGCCCGCCCTGCCCCGGCCGGGCGAGACCATGCTCGGCACCGACTTCGTGATGGTGCCCGGCGGCAAGGGCGCCAACCAGGCCGTCGCCGCGGTCCGGGCCGGCGCGTCCTGTGCCTTCCTCGGCGCGATCGGCTCCGACGCGTTCGGCGTCACCCTGCGGGCCCGGATCACGGCGGCCGGTGTGGACACCGACCACCTGCGGGTGGTCTACGGCGCTTCCGGCGTGGCGCTGGTGATGGTCAACCAGGAGGGCGAGAACGCCATCCTGGTCACCCCCGGCGCGAACGGCTCGTTCACCGGCCTCACCGACGCGGAGCTGGCCACGATCCGTGGCGCGGACGTCCTGGTCGCCCAGCTCGAGATCCCGGTGGAGACGGTGGCCGCCGCGGCGGTGGCCGCCCGGGCCGCCGGCACCCGGGTCATCCTGAACGCCGCCCCGGCCCGGGCGGTCCCGCCGGAACTGCTCGCGGCGGTGGACCTGCTGGTCGTCAACGAGGGCGAGGCGCAGGCGCTCACCGGCCGGGGCCGGGAGGAACCGCGGGCGCTGCTCGACCTGGCTCCCCGCGCCGTGCTCACCCTCGGCGGCGAAGGGGCCCGGTACGTCGACCGGGAGGGCACCGACGTGCACGTGCCCGCGGTCCGGGTGGACGTGGTCGACTCCACCGCCGCCGGCGACGCGTTCACCGCCGCCCTGGCCGTCGGCTGGGGCGAGGGACGCGACGTGGTCGACGCGGTGCGCTGGGCGGCGGCGGCCGGCGCGGCCTGCGTACGCCGGCTCGGCGCCTCGGTGGCCCTGCCCCGCCGCGCCGAGATCGACGAGCTGTACGCCCCGGGCTGACCCCTCGCTACGCCGGCCGGCCGCTCGCCGCGCCCGTGCGGAAGGCCCGCCGGTACGCCGACGGTGACGTCGACATGACCCGGGCGAAGTGGTGGCGGTAGGTGACCGCGGTGTCGAAACCCACCGCCCCGGCGATCTGCTCCACGGGAGCGTCGGTCTCCTCCAGCAGCGCGAGGCTGGCCCGCACCCGCTGGTCGATCAGCCACCGGATCGGGCTGGTGCCGGTGGCCCGGGCGAAGTGCCGCAGGTAGGTGCGGGGCGACATGTGCGCCTGCCCGGCCAGCCGCGCGACGGTCAGCGGATCGGCGAGGTGCGCGAGCGCCCACCCGATGCTGCCGGCGATCCGGTCGTCGTCGGGGTCGGCGGTCACCGGCGCCTCGACGAACTGGGCCTGCCCGCCGTCACGGTGCGGCGGGATCACCAGCCGACGGGCGACGGCGTTGGCGATCGCCGCGCCGTGGTCGCGGCGGATGACGTGCACGCAGAGGTCCAGACCGGCGGCGCTGCCGGCGCTGGTGAGCAGGTCGCCGTCGTCGAGGTAGAGCACGTCCGGGTCCACGTCGACCCGCGGGTACCGGTGCGCCAGCAGCTCGGCGTACCGCCAGTGGGTGGTGGCCCGTCGACCGTCCAGCAGCCCGGCACCGGCCAGCGCGAACGCGCCCGAGCAGATCGACATGATCCGGGCGCCGCTCCGGTGCGCCCGGCGCAGCGCGGTCACCAGCTCGGGCGAGGGGTCGGCCGTCACGTCCGGTACGCCGGGGACGATCACCGTACGCGCGGCCGCCAGCTCGGACAGGCCGTACGGCGTGTGCAGGCTGGCCCCGCCGACCACCGGAACCGGCCCGGGCCGCTCGGCGCAGACCACCAGGTCGTACCAGTCGACGTCGAACTCGGGCCGGGGCAGCCCGAACACCTCGGTGACGATGCCGGTCTCGAACACCGACATCCCGGGGTACGCCAGCACGGCGACGCGATGGCCGTCGGCCGGTCGTCGAGCTGCCGGGAGTGGTAGCGGGGAGGTGGCCGCGGCACGGGTCGGCATGGCGGGATGTTAGCGCACGACGTCATTGCCGCCACTCGTGCCAAGCGGGAGGTGCGACCAGGATCGGTGCCATGACCTTCACCTTCGCCGTGCCGGCGGCCGAGCCGACCACCGCCGCCGCCCACTTCCTCGCCCGACTCAGCTTCGAGACCGACGTCAGCGACGTGCACGCCGACCTGTCCGCCCGTACCCCCGGGCTAGTGGTGGTCGACTCCCGCGGGGAAGCGGCCTGGGCGCAGGGCCACCTGCCCGGAGCGGTGCACCTGCCCACCGCGGAGATCGCCACCCGGGCGGCCCGGCTGGTCCCGGCCGGATCGGCCGTGGTCACCTACTGCTGGGGACCGGGCTGCAACGGCGCGACCCGGGCCGCGCTGGAGTTCGCCCGGCTCGGTCACCCGGTCAAGGAGATGCTCGGCGGGTTCGAGTACTGGGTGCGCGAGGGCCTGCCGGTGGTCACCGGAACCGGGCTGACCCGGCGGCCCGTGGACGACCTGACCGCGCCGCGCGCCACGATCACCTGCGACTGCTGACCGCCCGGTACGGGCTCAGACGTCGGCGTCGTCGGTGAGTTTCTCGCCGCGCCGGCGCAGCATGCCCAGCCCGGGGATGCCGGCTACCGCCAGCTTGAGGTCGCGGGTGACGTCCAGCAGATCGTGCAGGTCGGGGCCGACCCGGTCCAGCGTGGCCAGGATCGGCAGGATGTCCGCGGTCAGGTGCTGCTTGAGCTTGGGCAACTCGTCCACCAGGCGGATCGCCGCGGTGACCTCCTCGTGGCTGAGCTGCTCGACGAACCGCCCGGCCATCGGGGCGGCCCGCCGCAGCGCCGGCTCGTACGCCGCCAGCAGCTCGGCCGCCGTCGCCGCCGCCTCCGCCGCTGTCCCCACGGTGCCGGCGGCCCGGCCGGCCACCGCGTCGGCCTCGGCCACCACGGTGCCGGCGGTGCGGGCGACCTTGTCCGCCTCCCGGACCACCACGGCGGCCGCCGCCGACACCTGCTCCGCCTCGCCGACCACCACGGCCGCCGCCGCCGCGACCTCGGTGGCGTTGTCGATGGCGGCGGTCGCGGCGGCACTGATCACGGCCACCTCGCGGACCGCCGACTCGGCGTCGGTGAGCACCCGGTCGGTCCGGTCCAGGGTCGTCTCGATCCGGTCGACCACCGAGTTGATGCGGGTCAGCAGCGCCTCGACCCCGTCCAGCACCGCCATCGCACGGGCGGGTACGGCGGCGAACGAGGCGGCCGAGCCGAACGCCTGGTCGAGTGCGGAGCGGGTCAGGCCGACCACCGCGGCCGGCCGAGGGAGGGGAATCGCCATGTGACCAAGTGTGCGACGCCCGCGCGACAACTGCCGGGCGGGCGCACCGGAGCCCGGTCGGAGGACCGTTGGACGGGCGGTGCGGCGGTAGGGTGCCGGCATGTCGGCTCCCTCGCCGCACCCACGATCCGTCCGGGCCGCCGCCCTGCTCGCCGTGCTCGCGGTGGTCGCCGCCACACTCGGCGCGGTGGTGCTGACCAGGGCCGACACCGGGCTCACCACCCGGCGGGTCACCGTCGCCGGCGTACCGATGACCGAGGTACGGGCCGCCGCGCCGACGCCCGGCGTCCGGCGCCCCGGGGTGGTCGTCGCCCACGGCTTCGCCGGCTCGGCCCGCCTGATGCGTCCGATCGCCGACACCGTCGCCCGGCAGGGTGGGATCGCACTGCTGCTCGACTTCGCCGGGCACGGCGCCAACTCCGCCCGGCTGCCCGGCGCCGGGCGGTACAACCCCGGAACCGCGCTCACCGCGGATCTGGACGTGGCCGTGGACCACCTACGCACCCTCCCGGACGTCGATCCCGGGCGGATCGTCCTGATCGGCCACTCGATGGGCGCCGGGGTGGTCACCCGGTACGCCGTGGCGCACCCGGAGATCGCCCGAACTGTGGCGATCTCGCTGCCCGACGCCGACGACCTGCCACCGGGTCGGCCCGCGGGGCTGCTGCTGATCGTGGGCGGCGCGGAGTTCCCGGACTTCCGGCGCACGGTCGACGAGGCCATGCGGCGCGGCACGGGCACCGAGCGGCGTTCGGCGGTGGTGCCCGGGGCGGAGCACATCTCGGTGCTGTTCGCGACGCGTACCCACGAGGAGGTCACCGCCTGGCTGCCCGGCGCGGACGCGACCGCCCGGCCGCGACCGACCGCCCGGCTCGGCGGCGCGGGCCTGCTGCTGCTCGCCTTCGGTCTCGGCATGGTCCCGCTCGCGGCGCTGCTCCTGCCCGTCGCCGGGGCGCCGGCCGCCGCCCACAGTCCGCGTCCTCCGGGCCCGCGTCCGGCGGCCGGGCGTCGTCCGGGTTGGTGTCGCTCGGGGTGGTGCTGGCGGCGGCCGGGGTCGGCGCGGCCGGCGCGGCGGTGCTGCCGACCACTCGGCTCCCGCTCGCGGTGGGCGGGTACGTCAGCGGCTTCCTGCTGGTCACCGGCGGGTTGCTGGCCGCCGCCGCCCGCTGGCTGCCGTCCCTGCGGCTGCCGGCACACACGGTGGTTCCCACGCCCGTCCCCACGCCGGCTCTCGCGCCCGTTTCCGCGCCGGCTTCCGCGCCCGTTGAAGGCTCGACGTCCGTTGGGGCGAGCCCGGTGGTTGCCGACTCGATCGGTACGACGGAATCCGTGCCGGGCCGTGACCCCGGTTCCGGGCGGACGGCGGTCGCGGCCGTGCTACTTGGCGGGTACGCGGTGCTCGCCGTCGCGCTGCCGATCCACCTCGGGCTGACCTCGGCGCTGCCCGTCGGCGCACGCTGGTGGTTGTTGCCCGTGGTGGTGGCGGCCTGCCTGGTCTTCCTGCTCGGCGTGGAGCTGGTCGCGGCCGGTCGGGCCGGGCGGCACCTGCTGGTCGCGGCGGTGGCGGTGCTCGCGTTGACCAGCTCGGCGCTGGTCGGCCTGGCGCCCGGGTTCGTGCTGCTGGTGGTGCCGCTCTTCGCGCTGCTGCTCGGCTGGCAGGCCGTCTGGGCGGCGGTGCTGCGCCGCCACGCCGCCCCACGCTGGCTGCCCGCCGTGGTGGGAGCGGTGCTGGTCGGCTGGCCGATCGCCACCACCCTGCCGCTGACCTGACTGGCCCGGAAGGCTACCGCCGCGCGCGGGCCACCCGCAGCGCCCACCAGATCAGGGGCGCCTGCAACGGCAGCCGGCCGTAGGCGACCGCCCGTTTCGCCGGACGCCGGTGCCGCCAGTCCACCGCCATCTGCACGTTGGCCGGAAGCACCGCGACGAAGAGCGCGGCAGCCGCCCGTCCGCCGGTGCGCCGGGTCGCCGGATGGGCCACCGCCGCCGCGACCGCCAGCTCGGCGGCCCCGCTGGCGTACGTCCAGAATCGAGCCGGACCGGGCAGCACGCGGGGCACGATCGGGTCGTAGAAGCCGGGGCGCAGAAAATGGGCGACACCGGCCACGGCGAGCACCCCGGCCAGGGCGACGGCCTCGCCACCGCGACGGGTCATCGATGGTCCCCCTGCTGCTCGACGGCGCGCTGCACGGCCCAGTAGATCTGCCCGAACCGTAGCGCGTCCGGTGTGCGCAGCGCCCGTGCCGGGTAATGCGGCAGGTACGAACGTCAGCGGCGGGCGGCGGGGCGGGTCGGCTGGGTGTGCTCGACGGCGCGTTGCACCGCCCGGTAGATCTGGCCGAAGCGCAGCGCGTCGCCGGTGCTCAGCAGCCGCACCGGGTGGCCCCGCCAGCGGGCCCAGATCTCCAACTGCCGACTGCCCTTGGCGTACGAGCGGTCCAGGTGTTCGAAGAGGAAGTCGGCTACCGGCCCGACGGCGAGCCCGACCAGCACGGAGGCGCCGACGATGGCGATCGTGACGGTCGGCGAGCGGTGCAGCCACACCGCCAGCCCGACGCCGAGGACGGCCGCCACCAGCGGGCCGGCCATCGCGGCTCCGATAGCGCCACGGCCGACCAGCACCCGCCAGGAGCGGGTGCCCCGTCGATGCCACACCATGGTGATCTCGGCGAATCGGTACGTGCGTCCGTCCACCCGGAAGGCGGTGGAGGTGACCTGCACCGACCTGTCGTCGTAATACGTGATCATCGCTGGACTCCCGCCCACGGGGCTGACAACCACACTACTTACCCCAACGAGGCGGGTCGTAAGGTTGGCACGCTACTTCGACGAGGAAGTGAGGGCAGCGTGGGCGAGTTCGTTCGGCTGGAGACCAAGGACGGCATCGGCACCATCCGGTTGGAGCGGCCGCCGATGAACGCGCTCAACACCCAGGTGCAGGAGGAGTTGCGCGCCGCCGCCACGGCGGCCACCGCCGACCCTGAGGTCCGGGCCGTCATCGTGTACGGCGGGGAGAAGGTCTTCGCCGCCGGCGCCGACATCAAGGAGATGGCCGACATGTCCTACGTGGACATGTCGCAGCGCGCGGCAGACCTGTCCAGTGCGCTCGGCGCGATCGCCCGGATCCCGAAGCCGGTGGTCGCCGCGATCACCGGTTACGCCCTGGGCGGCGGCTGCGAGCTGGCCCTGGCGTGCGACTGGCGGGTGGTTGCCGAGGACGCCAAGCTCGGCCAGCCCGAGATCAAGCTGGGCATCATCCCGGGTGCCGGCGGCACCCAGCGACTGGCCCGCCTGGTCGGCCCCGCCCGGGCCAAGGACCTGATCATGTCCGGTCGAATGGTGGACGCGCAGGAGGCGCTGCGGATCGGCCTGGCCGACCGGGTCGCTCCGGCCGCTGAGGTCTACGACGCGGCGGTCGCGCTGGTCAAGCCGTACCTCAACGGGCCGGTGCAGGCCCTGCGCGCGGCGAAGCTTGCGGTCGACGGCGGCCTGGACATGGACCTGAACTCGGGCCTGGCCTGGGAGAGTCAGCTCTTCGCCGCGTTGTTCGCCACCGACGACCGGCGCGAGGGCATGGCCGCCTTCGTCGAGAAGCGCAAGCCGGGCTTCACCGGTCGCTGACCGGGCCGGGCCGGCGGTGTGCGCCGCCGGCCCGCACCGGTGAGTCGAGAACGGTTCACATTCCGCCTACCGGCCAGTAGCGTGGGTCTCCGGTCGACAGCGACGAAGGGGAGTGGCGATGACGGAGCGGGTCGAAGGTCACGGCGGAGAGCTCGCGCTCGCGGCGTTGCGGGCGCACGGGGTACGCGAGATGTTCACCCTCTCCGGCGGCCACGTCTTCCCGCTCTACGACGCCGCGCACCAGACCGGCTTCCCCATCTACGACGTGCGCCACGAGCAGTCGGCGGTCTTCGCCGCCGAGGCGGTGGCCAAGCTCCAGCGCCGCCCCGGGCTGGCCGTGCTCACCGCCGGCCCCGGCGTCACCAACGGCATCTCCGGCCTGACCAGCGCCTTCTTCAACGCCTCCCCGGTGCTGGTGCTCGGCGGGCGGGCGCCGGCGTTCCGCTGGGGCTCGGGCAGCCTCCAGGAGATGGACCACCTGCCGCTGGTCTCCCCGGTCACCAAGCACGCCGAGACGGTGTTCAGCACCGACGACATCCCGCGCGCGGTGACCGCCGCGCTGACCGCCGCGCTCACCCCGCACCGCGGGCCGGCGTTCCTGGACTTCCCGCTGGAGACGGTCTTCTCGGTCTCCGACGCCGAGGTGCCGGCCGTCCCGGGCATCGCGCCGGTCGAGCCGGACCCGGACGAGGTGGCGAGGGCGGCGTCGCTGATCGCCGCCGCGCAGCGACCGGTGTTCATCGCCGGCTCCGACGTGTACGCCGGCGACGCCGTCGCCGCGCTGCGCGAGGCGGCCGAGGCGTTGCAGGTGCCCGTCTTCACCAACGGCATGGGTCGCGGGTCGCTGCCGCCGGAGCACCCGCTCGCCTTCGCCAAGGCCCGCCGGGCGGCCCTCTCCGGCGCCGACGTGGTCGTGGTGGTCGGCACCCCGCTGGACTTCCGGCTCAGCTTCGGCGACTTCGGCGACGCCAAGGTCGTGCACATCGTGGACGCGCCCAGCCAGCGCGCCTCGCATGTGCAGCCCGCCGCCGCACCCGCCGGTGACCTGCGGCTCATCCTCTCCGCGCTGGCCGACCACTCCGGCGACCGGGCCGACCACGCCGACTGGATCGCCGACCTGCGCACCGCCGAGGACGCGGCCAGGGCCCGCGACGCGGCGGAGATGGCCGCCGAGACCGACCCGATCCGGCCCGCCCGCGTCTACGGCGAGCTGCGCAAGGTGCTCGCCCGCGACGCCATCACCATCGGCGACGGTGGCGACTTCGTCTCGTACGCCGGGCGCTACCTGGAGCCGGCCCAGCCCGGCACCTGGTTGGACCCGGGCCCGTACGGCTGCCTGGGCACCGGCATGGGCTACGCGATGGGCGCCCGGGTCAGCCACCCGGACCGGCAGATCTGCGTACTGATGGGCGACGGCGCGGCCGGGTTCTCGCTGATGGACGTCGAGTCGCTGGTCCGACAGAAGCTGCCGGTGGTCATCGTGGTCGGCAACAACGGCATCTGGGGGCTGGAGAAGCACCCGATGCGCGCCATGTACGGCTACGACGTGGCCGCCGACCTCCAGCCCGAGCTGCGCTACGACACCGTCGTCACCGCGCTGGGCGGCGCGGGCGAGACGGTCGCCAAGGCCACCGACCTTCAGCCGGCGTTGCAGCGGGCCTTCGACGCCGGGGTGCCGTACCTGGTCAACGTGCTCACCGACCCGACCGACGCGTACCCCCGCTCGTCGAACCTGGCCTGATTCGCTCCCGCCGCGCCGTCGCCCGTCCACCGGGCGGCGGCGCGGCGTCTTCCCGCAGCTAAATCAGCGGAATCTCAGCTCCTGTCGTCGTAACGTCAGCGCCGGATCGACGGAATGTCAGCCCCGTCGGCCATGGTGGTGCCACCAGCGAAGACGACAGGAGTTGCGATGGACTACGCGATCCGCGCCGAGGGTCTGGTGCGGCGCTTCGGCGCCACCACCGCGCTCGACGGAGTTGACCTGGCGGTCCCCACCGGGACCGTCTTCGGGCTGCTCGGGCCCAACGGCGCGGGCAAGACCACCGCGGTGCGGGTGCTCGCCACCCTGCTGCGCGCCGACGAGGGGCACGCCACCGTGGGCGGCTACGACGTCGTACGCGACGCCCACCAGGTGCGCCAGCTGATCGGCCTGACCGGCCAGTACGCCTCGGTCGACGAGACCCTGACCGGCGCGGAGAACCTGCTGCTGATCGGCCGGTTGCTCGGCCTGAGCCGGGTGGACGCCAAGCGGCGCGCCCGCGAGCTGCTCGCCGACTTCCAGCTCAGCGACGCCGGCGACCGGGCCGCCAAGACGTACTCCGGTGGCATGCGTCGTCGCCTCGACCTCGCCGCCAGTCTGGTCGGCCGGCCACAGGTGCTCTTCCTCGACGAGCCCACCACCGGGCTGGACCCGCGCAGCCGCAACGAGCTGTGGGACATCGTCCGCACCCTGGTCGCCGACGGGGTGACCGTGCTGCTCACGACCCAGTATCTGGAGGAGGCCGACCAGCTCGCCGGCGAGATCGCCGTGGTCGACCACGGCCGGGTGATCGCCCAGGGCACGCCGGAGGAGCTGAAGGCCAAGACCGGCGGGCAGACCCTTGCCGTGCGGCCGACCGACCCGACCGACCTGGCCACCGTGGCCAGCATCGCCGGTGAGGTGTCCGGCGCGACCCCCGAGGTGGCTCAGACCACCGTCACCGTCGCGGTGAACGACCCCGGTGTGCTGCCGGCCATGGTGCGACGCCTCGACGCCGCCGAGATCACGGTCGCCGAGCTGGCGCTGCGCGGCGCCAGTCTCGACGAGGTCTTCCTCTCCCTCACCGGCCACCGTGCCGAGGACGCCACGACCG
This sequence comes from Micromonospora sp. GCM10011542, assembly GCF_042650685.1. Classification (NCBI taxonomy): domain Bacteria; kingdom Bacillati; phylum Actinomycetota; class Actinomycetes; order Micromonosporales; family Micromonosporaceae; genus Micromonospora; species Micromonospora sp. GCM10011542. The sequence continues at coordinate 173,747 of NZ_JBHSBO010000061.1, read as the reverse complement.
ACTCCGACCTGGAAAGGACCTCGGCATGACCGCCGTCACCCTGCCCGCCCCGCTGGCCCCGGCCCGCCGGCTCGGTGTCGCCGCCGGGCTGCGACACACCTTCACGCTGGCCTGGCGCAGCCTGGTGCAGATCAAACACAACCCGATGGAGCTGCTCGACCTGAGCATCCAGCCGGTGATGTTCGTGCTGCTCTTCACCTACGTCTTCGGCACCGCCATCGCCGGTTCGTCCGGCGAGTACCTGACCTTCATGCTGCCCGGCATCATGGTGCAGAACGCGCTCTTCGCCACCATGACCACCGGGTTCGGGCTCAACAACGACCTCACCAAGGGGGTCTTCGACCGGCTCCGGGCCCTGCCCATCGCCCGCTTGGCGCCACTGGCCGGTCGGATCCTCGCCGACACCGTCAAGCAGGCCTGGTCGATCGCGCTGCTGCTCGGCGTCGGGATGATCCTGGGGTTCCGGGTCGGCAACGGGCCGCTCGGCGTGCTGGGGGCGTTCGCGCTCCTGCTGGCGTTCACGCTGGCCGCGTCCTGGATCTCGGTGCTGGTCGGGGTGCTGGTGAACGAGCCGGAGAAGGTGCAGATCTTCGGCTTCATGGTGATCTTTCCGCTGACCTTCACGAGCAACATCTTCGTGCCCACCGACCGGATGCCGGGCTGGTTGCAGAACTGGGTGGAGGTCAACCCGGTGACCGTGGTGGCCGACGCGCTGCGCGGCCTGCTGGTCGGCGGCCCGGTGGGCGGGCCGGTGCTGCAGACGTTGCTCTGGGGCATCGGGATCGCTGTGATCTTCGCGCCGCTGGCGATGCGGGGGCTCAAGCGTCGGGTGTGACCCGACGGCAGCGGTGCGGGTCGCTCAGACCTCCGGGCGGTCCTCTTCGCGGGGCGGCTCACCCTCGCTGCGGCGCAGGTCGTCCTCGCGGCGGCGCAGGTCCTCCTCCCAGCGGCGGAAGAGTTCCGCGTCCTGCTGCCGGGACTGGTCCCGCACCGAGCGGAGGAACTCCGGGTCGTCGTCCGGGGCGAGCGGTCGGCGCGGCCGCTCGGCGAAGCCGTTGCCGACCGGCCAGGCCGTCCGGCTGGGGCGTGAGCCGGGCTCGCGCCCGGCGACGAACCACGCGATCGAGCCGACCAGCGGGAAGAACAGGATGATCAGCACCCACGCGACCCGGGGCAGGGCGCGGATCTGGCCCTCCTCGGCGGAGAGGCAGCTGATCAGCGCGCAGACGGCGAGGACGATCTGCGCCAGGAAGAGGAGGACGTACAGCCGGGCCATGTGCCCATCATGGCGTACCGGGTCGCGTCACCACAGCCCGCGCAGCACGAGCAGCACACCGAGCACCGCGAACCCGGCGGCGCCCAGCGCGACCAGGGGCAGCACCGGGCCGCCGCTGCGCGCCACACCGGTGCCGGTGGCTCGCCGCCAGCAGAGCCCGAGCACGGCGCCCCAGAGCAGCACCGCGGCGGCGCCGATCAGCGCGCCGGCCGGGTCACCGGGCAGCGCCAGCCGCACGGTCAGCACCGCGACCACGGTCAGTGCCAGCGCGGTCCGCCGCCAGGCCAGCCGGGTCCGCTCCGGTTGCAGCCCCGCGTCCCGCACGTCCCGCCCGGTCCCGCTCATCCGGCGGTTCCCGGGCCGCCGGTGCGCGGTCGGTCGGGCGTGGGGGTCACCGGTCACCCACGACCCGGGCCAGCACCGCGACCACCAGCAGCAGCGCGCCACCGCCCACGGCGAGGGCGAGGAAGGCCGGGAAGCGGGAGGCGGGCAGTTCCTCGCCGAGCCGGATGGCTCGTTCGGTGCGCGCCCAGTGGTCCACCGCGCGGACAGCGACGGTGCCGCCGAGCAGCAGCAGCGCGATCGCGATCACCTCGCGCAGGTGGGTCAGCGGCAGCGGGGGCAGGAACTGCGCGGCCGCCAGACCACCGCCGACCAGCGCCAACCCGGTCCGCAGCCAGGCCAGGAAGGTGCGCTCGTTGGCCAGGGAGAAGCGGTAGTCCGGCCGTTCGCCCACCGAGCGCAGCTCCCGCGGGTCGAACCACCGCCTGATCGCCCCCCACACGGGGCTGATTATCCGCTTCCCATCCGGCTTAGCCTGGGCCGGTGACTGATCTCGACGCGATGACCCTGCGCAGCGCCTACGACAACCAGCTCCGCCCGGACATCCCGGACCCGGTGCCCGCCGGGGTGACGGTGGAGCGGGACGGCCCGCTGTTCCGGATCACCGGCCTGGACGCGGGCGGGTTCCTCACCTACCGCGACCTCGACGGGCTGACCGGCGACGCGCTGGACGAGCTGATCGCCCGGCAGGTGGAGCTGTTCCGGCAGCGCAGCCAGTCGGTGGAGTGGAAACTCGTCGGGCACGACGAGCCGGCCGACCTGGCGGACCGGCTGCGCGCGGCGGGCTTCGTGCCCGAGGAGCGGGAGACCGTGGTGATCGGCCCGGTCGCGTCGCTGGCCGGCGCGCTGCCGGTCGTCCCCGAGGGGGTACGCCTGCGCGAGGTGACCAGCCGGGTCGACCTGGAGCGGATCGCCGCCATGGAGGAGGAGGTCTGGCAGGAGGACCGTTCGCACCTGGTCTGGGGGCTGGAGCGGGAGATGGAGGCCGATCCGCAGTCGGTCACGGTGGTGGTGGCCGAGGCGGGTCCGACGATGGTGAGCGCCGGCTGGGTGCGCTTCCCGGGAAACACCGGCTTCGCCACCCTCTGGGGCGGCTCGACCCTGCCGCAGTGGCGCCGCAAGGGCATCTACCGCGCGCTGGTCACCTACCGGGCCCGGCTGGCCGAACAGCGGGGACGGACGCTGTTGCAGGTCGACGCGTCCGAGGACAGCCGTCCGATCCTCGAGCGGCTCGGCCTCGTAGCGGTCACCACGACCACGCCGTACGTCTACACTCCGTGATCATGGAGCAACGGTTGACGGACGAGGAGCGGTTGACCCTCAAGACCGGCGTCTTCGGTGCCGTCTTCCTGGTGTCCAACGCCGATCCGGGCATGCTGGCGGTGATCCGGGAGAGCGTCGCCGCGTCCGGTGCGTTGGCCGACGCCAGTGGGGTGGTCAAGGACGCGCTGACCACCGGCCCGCTGCCCCGGCTGCCCCGGGACTCCCAGCTGGAGATCGAGTCGGTGGTGCTGCCGGCGCTGTGCCGGGCGGTGCGCATCCTGCGGGAGAAGTCGCCGGCGGACGTCGACGCGTACCGCGCGGTGGTGTTGACCGCGGCGGACCGGGTGGCCCGGGCGCACGACGGGGTGGTGCCGGAGGAGGCTGCGGTCATCGAACGTATCCGGGGCGCGCTTGCCGGTACGGCCTGAACGAGGTCGACCCGCGGAGCGTGCCGCGCGTCGGTGAGCTGTGTCACTCTGAGTGCCCGGGAGCCGCAAGCTACTGGCAGGTAACATTGCGCCGTGGGCAACCGCACAGCACGCTGCGGTTGACCGGGCGTCGACCGACGCGCGAGGCTGCGGCCCAAACCGGGCGAGCCAATCGCAACACCACACAGGAGGGTCGTCGAAGCGCGATGAACATCGTCGTACTCGTCAAGCAGGTGCCTGATTCGGGCGCGGACCGCAACCTGCGCAGTGACGACAACACCGTCGACCGCGGTTCGGCGAACAACGTCATCAACGAGATGGACGAGTACGCCATCGAGGAGGCGTTGAAGATCAAGGAGGCGCACGGCGGCGAGGTCACCATCCTGACCATGGGTCCGGACCGGGCGACCGAGTCGATCCGCAAGGCGCTCTCCATGGGCCCGGACAAGGCCGTGCACGTCGTGGACGACGCGCTGCACGGCTCCTGCGCCGTGGCCACCTCGAAGGTGCTCGCCGCCGCGCTCAGTCAGCTCAATGCCGACCTGGTGATCTGCGGTGCCGAGTCGACCGACGGCCGGGTCCAGGTCATGCCGCACATGATCGCGGAGCGGCTGGGTGTCGCGGCGCTGACCGGCGCCCGCAAGCTCACCGTCGACGGCGCCACGCTGACCGTCGAGCGGCAGACCGAGGAGGGCTACGAGGTGGTCACCGCCTCGACCCCGGCCGTGGTCTCCGTCTGGGACACCATCAACGAGCCGCGCTACCCCTCCTTCAAGGGCATCATGGCCGCCAAGAAGAAGCCGGTGCAGACGCTCTCCCTCGCCGACCTCGGGGTCGCCCCGGGTGAGGTGGGCTTCGACGGCGCCACCAGCGCCGTGGTCGAGCACACCAAGCGTCCGCCACGCTCCGGCGGCGCCAAGATCACTGACGAGGGCGAGGGCGGCGTCAAGCTGGTCGAGTTCCTCGCCACCGAGAAGTTCGTGTGAGAGCGGGGTCTGGACATGTCTGAGGTTCTCGTCGTCGTCGAAGCCACCAAGGAATTCGGCGTCAAGAAGGTCACCCTGGAGATGCTCACCTTCGCCCGCGAGCTGGGCACGCCCAGCGCGGTGGTGCTCGGCGGCGCCGGCGCCGCCGAGGCGCTGAGCGGCAAGCTGGGCGAGTACGGCGCGGAGAAGATCTACGCCGCCGAGGGCGAGGAGATCGACGGCTACCTGGTGGCCCCGAAGGCCACCGTGCTGGCCGAGCTGGTCAAGCGGGTGCAGCCGGCCGCCGTGCTGCTCGCCTCCGCCCAGGAGGGCAAGGAGATCGCCGCCCGGCTCGCCGTCAAGCTCGACAACGGCATCCTGACCGACGTGGTCGGCCTGGACGCAGACGGCACGGCGACCCAGGTCGCCTTCGCCGGCTCCACCATCGTCAAGTCCAAGGTCACCCGTGGCCTGCCGCTGGTCACCGTCCGGCCGAACTCGGTCAACCCGACCCCGGCGCCGGCCAGCCCGGCCGTCGAGCAGCTCACGGTCGCCGTCACCGACGCCGACAAGCTGGCCCGGGTCGTCGAGCGAGTCGCCGAGCAGAAGGGCTCCCGCCCGGAGCTGACCGAGGCCGGCGTGGTCGTCTCCGGCGGTCGGGGTGTCGGCAACGCCGACAACTTCAAGCTGGTCGAGGAGCTGGCCGACCTGCTCGGCGGTGCGGTCGGCGCGTCCCGCGCGGCGGTCGACTCCGGCTACTACCCGCACCAGTTCCAGGTGGGCCAGACCGGTAAGACGGTCTCTCCGCAGCTCTACGTGGCACTGGGCATCTCCGGCGCGATCCAGCACCGGGCCGGCATGCAGACCTCGAAGACCATCGTCGCGGTGAACAAGGACGGCGAGGCGCCGATCTTCGAGCTGGCCGACTTCGGGGTGGTGGGCGACCTGTTCAAGATCGTCCCGCAGGCCGCCGAGGAGATTCGCAAGCGCAAGTAACCAGCCGTACGACGAGAAGTGGCCGCCCGGTGCCGGGCGGCCACTTCTCGTTTCCGGGTGGAAAGGGAGCTGATCGGCGGGCCGGGGAGCTGAGCCGGCCCGCCGATCAGCCCGTCAGGGTGCCCCTCAGCAGGCTGTCGCCGGAGTGCTTCGTGTTGTTGTCGTACTGCTCGGCGGAGACGTCGACCACAGAGTATGCCTTCAGGTCGACGTTCGGGGGCAGGGGCAGCAGGGCGTCCGAGTTGCCACCGAGGGTGCCGATCGAGAACATCTCCAGGTTCGTCGGGTTGATGAGCCAGACCTCGTAGTACCCCGGCACGCGCGGGAGATTCGCCACGTGCAGATGAAGTTGGCCGTTCTGGAGCACCCGCGCGTCACCCTCGGCCGTCTTCGGTGTCGAGCCGAAGGCCGCCAGTGGCGCGCTGGCCACCACCGCCGGCGTCGGGGCAGGCGTCGGGTCGTCCTGGCGCAGCACGGAGACCGTGCCCACCACGCCGATCGCCGCCGCGGCGACCGCGGTCACCGCGGTGGCCGCCCAACCTGACCAGCGGGCCCGCCGGCGGGATCGGGAGCGGTGCAACCGCCCTCCGCTGGCCGCGCCCGGCGCCGTGGGCTCGCCCGCCGACCCGTTGGTCGGCTCGACGGCCTGCTGCTGGCGGGTCTCGGTCAGCGACGGCAGGTCCTCCGCCGCCCGGATCTCCGCGACGATGCCCTGCCAGACGTGCTCCGGCGGGTCGGGCAGGTCGCGCAGGTCCTGCGTCTCGGCGCCGAGCCCGGCGACGTGCTGGAGCGTCTCCATCTCCACCCGGCAGTGTTCGCAGCTGTCGAGGTGGGTGCTCTCGCCGTTGTCCGCCTGGCTCTCACCGAGCGCCAGAAAGACCAGCCGGTCGTGGTCCAGGTGCTGCACCATCCACCTCCCATCTGCGTTTCAAGCTCGCCATGCCGCGTCTGATGTGACTCTTGACCGTGCCGAGCGGCACCCCGGTCACCGTGGCTATCTGCTGGTGTGTCAGGTCGTCGTAGAACGCCAGCTCCAGCATGCGCCGCTGGTCGTCCGGGAGGCGAGCCAGCTCGTCGGCGACGACCAGCCGGTCCACCACCCGGTCCGGGTCGGGGCCGGTCTGCGCCGGCTCCGGGAGCTGCCGGACCGTCTCCACCACCCGGGTCTGGCGGGCCGAGGCCCGCATCCGGTCGATCACCTTGCGCCGGCCGATGCCGAGCAGCCAGCCGATCAACGATCCCTTGGTCGGGTCGAAGGTGTCCCGGCCCAGCCAGGCGGCGACGAACGTCGCCTGGGTCACGTCCTCGGCGTCGCTGCGGTTGGCCAGCATGCTGGTGGCCAGGTGTAGCACGGCTCGCCCGTACCGGTCGTACGCCTGCCGGAGCGCCACCTCGTCACCCGCGCGGAACCGCAGCGCGAGGTCTTCGTCCGGGGGGTCCGGTGCCTGTCGAGCGGCCGTCACCGGGCGGCTCGCCTTCCTTGGGGCATGCCCGACTGTAGCTCCCACAGCCCTCGCCCCACTTCCCCGGTAGTTGCCATCACCGATCCTTCGTTCCCGAGGCCTCCGCCGGATGCGTTGCCGGCCGGGAAAAAGAAATTGCCTCCGACCGCATCCGGCCGTCGCGGAGCCGGCGTAACCCGTTCTGCAAGCCAGGCCTGACGAATCAGCACCAATCACCAGGAGGCAGTCATGCAGCTCTCGTACTTCCGTCGGGTCGCGGCGGGCGGCGCGGTCGCCGCGCTCGCCTTCGCCGGCGTCGGCGCCCTCAGCGCCTCGCCCGCCTACGCCGCCACGTCCAAGGTCTCCGTCGTGCACGGCATCCCGGACACCCCGGTCGACGTGTACGTCAACGGCAAGAAGACGCTGGACAACTTCAAGCCCGGTGACGTGGCCGGCCCGCTGAACCTGGAGGAGGGCGAGTACGACATCGCGCTCACCAAGCCCGGTGAGGCGATCGACAAGGCGATCCTCAAGGTCGACGACGCCGCGGTCCCGGGCGGGGCGAACATCAGCATCGCCGCGCACCTGGACGCGGCCGGCAAGCCGAAGATCACGCCGTTCGTCAACGACGTCTCCAAGGTCGGCGCCGGCAAGGCCCGGCTGATCGTCCGGCACACCGCCGCCGCTCCGGAGGTGGACGTCCGTGCCGGTGGCACCCCCGTCTTCAAGGGCCTGACCAACCCGAACGAGGCCAAGGCCGACGTCGACGCGGGCACCGTGAAGGCGGACGTGGTGCTGGCCGGCACCGACACCGTGGCCATCGGCCCGGCGGACCTGAACCTCAAGGAGGGCACCGCGACGATCGTCTACGCGATCGGCTCGGCCGAGGGCAAGACCCTCGACGTGGTGGCGCAGACCATCTCCGGCCTGCACTCCGCCCCGGGCGGCGTGCCGAGCGGTGACGGTGGCCAGGCCGGTACCGGCGTGGACACCTGGTGGTACGTGCTCGCCGGCGCCGGCGTCCTGCTGCTGCTCGGCGGCGGTGTGCGGATGGCCTCCGCGCGGACCGGTCGCAAGTGACGGTGCGCAACCGCGGCGCGCTGGCGGCCATGGCCGCCGGCGTTGCCGCGCTCACCGTCGCCACCCTGGTGGCGTGCGGCTCCCAGCCGGCCGAGGACGTGGGCGCCGACGAGGCGGCCACCCTGGCCAGCGCCACCCCGGCCCCGTCGGCCAGCGCCGCTGACGGCCCGTCGGTGCCGGTGACCGCCGGGGAACTGCCGGCCGGACCGAAGGTCGTTCCGCCGGTACGGCTGACGATCCCGGCGATCGACGTCACCGCCACGATCAACGCGGTCGGCATCAACCAGAAGACCAACGAGTTCGAGGTGCCGCCGAGCGTCGACCAGATCGGCTGGTACCGGTACGGACCCGGGCTCGAGGCGGAGACCGGCTCGGTGGTCGTCGCCGGTCACGTGGACAGCGCCACGCAGGGCAAGGGTGCCTTCTACCGGCTGCGCGAGCTGGACCAGGGCGACACCCTCACCGCGACCGGCAGCGACGGCAAGGCCCGGCAGTACCGGGTCGTCGCCCGGGAGGAGTACGCCAAGACCAAGATCCCGTTGGACCGGTACTTCGCCCGGGACGGCAAGCCGCGGTTGACGCTGATCACCTGCGGTGGGCCGTTCGACGCCAAGGCCCGCAAGTACCGCGACAACATCGTCGTCACCGCGGTGCCCGCCTGACCGGCGGGAACCAGCTCGCCCGGGGCCGCCCGACCTGCCGGCACCGGAGCGGGCGGCGGGCCGGGGCGGGGAGGAGGAACATGCTCCCCGCCCCGGTTCCGGCGCCGGTGGTCGTATCCCGGGTGCCCTCCGGCATCCGGTCTCCGAAGAACCGGCCGTAGGCTGGACGGCGATGGCTTACCTGGATCACGCGGCGACCACTCCGATGCTCGACGAGGCACTGGAGGCGTACGTCGCCACCGCCCGCGAGGTCGGCAACGCGTCCGCACTGCACGCGGCCGGCCGCCGTGCCCGCCGCCGGGTCGAGGAGTCCCGCGAGCGGGTGGCCGCCGTGCTGGGCGCCCGACCGTCCGAGGTGATCTTCACCGGCGGCGGCACCGAGAGCGACAACCTCGCGGTCAAGGGCATCTTCTGGGCCCGCCGGGGCGCCGGCCCGGACCGGCCGCGGGTGGTTTCCAGCGTGGTCGAGCACCACGCGGTGCTGGACGCGGTGGACTGGCTGGCCGGGCACGAGGGCGCAGAGGTGGGCTGGCTGCCGGTGGACGACGCCGGGCGGCTCGACCCGGCCGACCTGCGCACCGAGTTGGCCGCGCACGCCGACCGGGTGGCCGTGGTCACCACGATGTGGGCGAACAACGAGGTGGGCACGGTGCAGCCGGTGGCCGAACTCGCCGCGGTCGCCGCCGAGTACGGCGTGCCGTTCCACACCGACGCGATCCAGGCGGTCGGCCAGGTTCCGGTGGACTTCGCGGCCAGCGGGGTGTCCGCGCTGACCGTGACCGGGCACAAGCTGGGCGGGCCGACCGGGGTGGGTGCCCTGCTGCTGGCCCGCGACGTGGCGGCCACGCCGCTGCTGCACGGCGGCGGTCAGGAACGCGACGTGCGCTCCGGCACCCTGGACACCGCCGGCATCGTCGCCTTCGCGGTCGCCGTCGAGGCGGCGGTGAAGGGCCAGCAGGAGTACGCGGCCCGGGTGGCCGCCCTCCGCGACGACCTCATCGAACGGGTCCGCCGGGCGGTGCCCGAGGTGATCTACAACGGCGACCCGGTCGACCGGCTGCCGGGCAACGCGCACTTCTCCTTCCCCGGCTGCGAGGGCGACGCGCTGCTGCTCCTGCTCGACGCCCAGGGCATCGCCTGCTCGACGGGCTCCGCCTGCTCCGCCGGGGTGGCCCAGCCCTCGCACGTGCTGCTGGCCATGGGCGCCGACGACGACCGCGCCCGCTCGTCCCTGCGCTTCTCCCTCGGCCACACCAGCACGCCGTCGGACGTCGACGCCCTGATCGCCGCCCTGCCGGGCGCGGTGGACCGCGCCCGCCGCGCCGCCGCCCTCCGCAGCCCGCGCTGAGGGCGTCCACGTGCCCGGAACGTGGCGTTCGACGGCCCTTGTCCGCCACCACAACTCCATGATCGACATTGGTTCCGGGTGGGCGGATAGGCTGGCGGCGGGGAAGGGAGTTTGCTGGTGAGGGTCTTGGCAGCGATGTCGGGCGGAGTCGACTCGGCGGTGGCGGCGGCGCGCGCCGTGGCGGCCGGGCACGACGTGACCGGCGTGCACCTGGCGCTGGCCCGTAATCCCCAGACCTACCGGACCGGGGCGCGCGGCTGCTGCACCCTGGAAGACTCCCGGGACGCGCGCCGGGCCGCCGACGTGATCGGCATCCCGTTCTACGTCTGGGACATGGCCGACCGGTTCCACGCCGACGTGGTGGACGACTTCGTCGCCGAGTACGCGGCCGGTCGCACGCCCAACCCGTGCCTGCGCTGCAACGAGAAGATCAAGTTCGCGGCGGTGCTGGACCGGGCCGTGGCGCTCGGCTTCGACGCGGTGGTCACCGGCCACCACGCCCGGCTCGGCCCGGACGGGCTGCTGCGGCGCAGCGTCGACGAGGCCAAGGACCAGTCGTACGTGCTGGCCGTGCTCACCCGCGAGCAACTGGACCGGTCGATCTTCCCGCTCGGCGACTCGACGAAGGCGCAGGTTCGCGAGGAAGCCGCCGCCCGTGGTCTGGCCGTCGCCGACAAGCCCGACTCGCACGACATCTGCTTCATCGCCGACGGCGACACCCGCGGCTTCCTGGCCGGCCGACTCGGCGAGGCGCCCGGCGACGTGGTGGACGCAAGCACCGGCGCGGTGGTCGGCAGCCACTCCGGCGCGTACGCGTACACCGTCGGCCAGCGGCGCGGACTGCACCTGGACCGGCCCGCCCCGGACGGCCGGCCGCGCTACGTGCTCTCCATCACCCCGAAGACCAACACCGTGACTGTCGGCCCGGCCGAGGCGCTGGAGGTCTCCCAGGTACGCGCCGAGCGTCCGGTCTGGACCGGTGGCCCGCGACCGGACGCGCCGGTCGAGTGCGAGGTGCAGCTACGGGCGCACGGCGACGTGGTGCCGGCCACCGTCGCCCTCGACGGCGACACGCTCCACGCCGAGCTGCGCCGACCGGTGCGCGGCGTCGCCGCCGGGCAGGCCGTGGTGGCGTACCGGCCCGATCCGGCCGGCGACGTGGTGCTCGGCTCCGCCACCATCACCGGCTGATCCCCGCGCGCCGACGCCGGCGTGCTGGCCGTCGCGTCCCCGGCGCCCGGCGTACCGGATACCCTTCGGCCGTGACAGATCAGGCGTGGCCCTGGACGGCCGGTGCGGCAACCGGCATCGGTTCGCTGCCCGGCACCGACATCACCGAGGCCCAGCGGGTGATCCTCGGTGAGCTCCCCGCGCTGCCCCACCTGCCCGAGCTGCCGGCCCGCGGGCCCGGCGCCGACCTCATCGGCCGCACCGCCGGGCTGCTCGTCGAGCTGCCGGTCGAGCTGTACGCGGCGCGCTGGCGGATCGCCCCGCGCCCCGGGCGCGACGTCCGCCGGGCCCGGGACCTGATGGAACGCGACCTGGACCAGCTCGCCGAGCAGGCCGAGGGGTACGCCGGGCCGCTCAAGGTGCAGGCCGGCGGCCCACTCACCCTGGCCGCCGCGCTGGAACTGCCGATCGGCGGCAAGATGCTGCGCGACCCCGGCGCCGTCCGTGACCTCACCGGCTCCCTGGCCGAAGGGCTGCGGGCGCACGTCGCGGCCGTCGCCGGACGGGTGCCCGGGGCCTCGGTGCTGCTGCAACTGGACGAGCCGTCGCTGCCCACGGTGCTGGCCGGCCGGGTGCCCACCGAGAGCGGGCTGGGCGCGTACCGGGCCGTGGAGTCGGTCGCCGCGGCGGAGCTGCTGCGCACCGTGGTCGAGGCGGTCGGCGTACCCACCGTGGTGCACTGTTGCGCCCCCGACGTGCCGCTCGAGCTGATCCGCTCGACCGGTGCCACCGCCGTCGCCCTCGACCTGGCCCTGCTCACCGACCTGGACCCGCTCGGCGAGGCGATCGACGCCGGCCTGGGGCTGCTGGCCGGCGCGGCACCGACCCGACCGGAGCCGGCCGGCCGCGCGCCGACCTCGGTCGAGGTGGCCGACCGGGTACGCCGACTCTGGGACCGGCTCGGCTTCCCCCGTCGACAGCTCGCCGAGCAGGTCGTCATCACCCCGGCCTGCGGGCTCGCCGGGGCCACCCCGCAGTACGCCCGGGCGGTACTCGCGGCGTGCCGGGACGCCGGCCGGCGGCTCGCCGAGGACTGAGGTTTCCTGTCGTACCCGGTGGGCAGAATGGCGGTCATGATTGGACAGCTGCGTTCAACGGTGATCGATTGCCCCGACCCCCGGGCGCTGGCGGCGTTCTACTCCGAGCTGCTGGGCGTGCCCTTGGCCGAGGGCAACTCCGACGACGACTGGGTGGTGCTGGGCGGGCCGCCCGGGCACCAGCCGCGCCTCGCGTTCCAGCGGGCGCCCAACCTGCGTCCGCCGACCTGGCCGGACCCGGAGCGCCCGCAGCAGTTCCACCTCGACGTGACGGTGGACGACATCGAGACCGCCGAGAAGGCGGCGCTCGCGCTCGGCGCGCGCCGGCTGCCGGGCGGAGGGGGCGACTTCCGGGTCTACGCCGACCCCGCCGGCCACCCGTTCTGCCTCTGCTGGGACTGACCCTGGCGTGGATCACGGCGGCAGGGCATCATGGCCGCCGTGATCCACAACTCCCCGCTGCGCGCCTCCGGCTCGCTGTTCGGTCTGGCCTACGGCGATTCGCTGGGCAAGCCGACCGAGTTCCTGACCGTGGCCGAGATCGAGCACCGGTACGGCCTGACCGGTCCGCGTGAGCTCTCCGGCGAGCCGGCGCTGGTGACCGACGACACCCAGATGGCGCTGGCGGTGGGCTGGGCGCTGCACGAGGCGCCGTCACTCACCCCGGAGGCGGTGGAGCCGCTGCTGCGGCGCCGCTTCCTGGCCTGGGCGATCAGCCCGGACAACAACCGTGCCCCGGGGATGACCTGCCTGCGCGCCTGCGCCGAGCTGGGTCGCGGCCTCCGCTGGCAGGACGCCACGGTGAGCGGGTCCAAGGGATGCGGCGCCAACATGCGGGTGACGCCGGTCGGGTTGCTCGACGTGGACCTGGACACGCTGGCCGGGCTGGCCCAGTTGCAGGCCGGGTTGACCCACGGCCACCCGACCGGGCTGGCGGCCAGCGAGCTCACCGCGTACGCGGTCTTCGCCCTGCGCGGCGGCGCCACCCTGCCCGAGCTGCCCACGCTGCTCATTGAGCGGGCGCGTGGCCAGCGCCGGGTGTACCGGAAGCAGTGGCTGGGCGACCTCTGGCAGCGCGCCGGGGTCGACACGCCGGAGGACTTCATCGCCCGGGGCTGGGACGAGTGCCTGGCGGTACTGGACCGACTGACGAACGCCCTGGGCGAGCCCGACGACGGCGGTGACCCGTGCCGGGCCACCGGGGAGGGCTGGGTGGCCGAGGAGGCGCTGGCGACCGCACTGCTCTGCGCGGTACGGCACGCCGACGACCCGGTCGGGGCGCTGGCCCGCGGTGCGACCACCGCCGGCGACTCCGACTCGATCGCCGCGCTGGCCGGCGCCTTCGTGGGAGCGGCCGCCGGGATGGCCGCCTGGCCACCCGGGTGGGCCGATCGGATCGAGTACGCCGACCAGCTCGCCACGCTCGGCGCGGCCTGGGACTGACTGACCCGCGTCGGCGGGCTCGCTTGGGCGGGCTCGCTCCGCCGGCCCCCTTGGTGAGCCCGCTCTGCCGGCCCGCTCTGCCGGCCTGCCTCTGTCGGCCCGCTTGGCTGGCCTGCCGTTGTGGCTGGCCTGCCGTCGTGCCCGGCCCGGATCGGGCGGGCCCGCGCGGTGCCGGTCCGCCGTGGCGTCCGGCGTGATCGACTCGGTTTCCTTGAAGTCGGGGTGTTACTGCCTTCGGGACACCCCGACTTGCAGGAACCCGAGTCCATCAAACCCGGGCGCGGTCAGCGGGTGGGCAGGTGGTGCAGGCTGCGGACCCGGCGCCACAGTCCGCCGTCGCAGGTGCCAGCGCGATCGGCGAACGCCGCGGAGCTGATCCGGATCGGCTCGGTGAGGCTCAGGTAACTGCCGTGCTCGGCGCCCGGGTCCCAGTCTCGGGTGGGGATGCGGACGTGATCGTCCCGGTCGCTCTTGTCCTGGCTGGTGATCTTCAGGACGTCGGCGCCTCGGGCGTCGGCGCGCAGCACCAGACAGGGCCGGACCTTCGACCCGGTGCCGTCGGCGTACGGCACATCCGCCCACCAGATCTCACCCGCCGCCGGTGAACCGGTCGCCCGGTCGCGCGTGCTCGGCTTCCCGGCCGAGCGCTCGCCGGCGCGCGGTCGGGGTGGGGTGTCGCGGCGGTCCGCCGGGCGGGACCGAGCGCCCCGATCCGGCCGGGTGTCGGGGCGGCGCGCGGCGGCCCGGTGCCGCCAACTGTTCCACGCCCAACCGGCGGCCACCGCCAGCAGGATCGCAACCGCCCAGAGCAGGACGTCGGGCATTCGTACCTCCGCCTCCTGCGGCCCACCGGCCGCCACCGTCCGGCGATCGTCGCACGCCGCCCACCGCAGCGCCCACCGGCCGCGCCGCCCTCCGGCGGCCACGCCCTTGCGGCGGCCTGCGGCCGGGAGGCCCGTCCGCGCGCTGGTGGCGGCCCGCGGCCGGCGACGCCCGCGTGCACCCGGTGGCGGTCTGCGCCCCGGCGACCGGCGGTGCCCGGCGGTGGTCCGCGCCCGGTCCGCCCGCGTGAGGCCTCAACGCGATGATCGACTCGTCTGCGCGGTTGTCGGGTGGCCACGGCCGCCGGATGCTCCGGTTTGCAGGAGCCGGAGCCATCACTCGCTGGTGCGGTCGTCTCGACCCGGTCCGGCGGGTCGGGTGGGCGGCGGATTGTCCGACCGGCCCGATACCGTGCCGGAGTAGCGTGATCAGGGAGGTCGCAGGCGTGTCCGAAGGTGGCGGGATGTCCGAGGAGCAGATCGGTCAGCAGGTCAGCCCGGCGCAGGAGGCGGCGGCCGGCGGCGAGCCGACGCCGCAGGCGCGCGAGCGGCATGCGACGCTCAGCCGCGAGCTGACCGAGCACCAGTACCGCTACTACGTGCTGGACGCGCCGACCATCGCCGACGCCGAGTTCGACAAGCAACTGCGCGAGCTGGAGGCGCTGGAGGAGGAGTTTCCGGCGCTGCGCACGCCCGATTCACCGACGCAGCGGGTGGGTGGCACGTTCTCCACCGACTTCACCCCGGTCACCCACGCCGAGCGGATGCTCTCGCTGGACAACGCCTTCGCCGACGAGGAGTTGGCGGCCTGGGCCGAGCGGGTCGAGCGCGACGCAGGCGGGCCGGTGCCCTACCTGTGCGAGCTGAAGGTCGACGGTCTGGCGATCAACCTGACCTACGAGGGCGGCCGGCTGGTCCGGGCCGCCACCCGTGGCGACGGCCGCACCGGTGAGGACGTCACCGCCAACGTCCGCAGCATCCGGGACGTCCCGAGCCGGCTGACGCCGTCCGACGAGTTTCCCGACGTGCCCGCGTTCCTCGAGGTCCGGGGCGAGATCTACTTCCCGGTGGCCGCGTTCGCCGACCTCAACGCCGGCCTGGTGGAGCAGGGCAAGGCCCCGTTCGCCAACCCCCGCAACGCCGCCGCCGGCAGCCTGCGGCAGAAGGACCCGCGGGTCACCGCGTCCCGCCCGTTGCGCCTGGTGGTGCACGGCATCGGTGCCCGCCGTGGGTGGCAGCCGGCGGCCCAGTCCGAGTCGTACGCGGCGCTGCGGGCGTGGGGGCTGCCGACCAGTGACCGTTGGCGGGTGGTGCCCGACCTGGCCGGCGTGGCGGAGTACATCGCCTACTACGCCGAGCACCGGCACGACGTCGAGCACGAGATCGACGGCGTGGTGGTCAAGGTCGACCCGGTCTCCATCCAGGGCCGACTCGGCTCGACCAGCCGGGCGCCGCGCTGGGCGATCGCCTTCAAGTACCCGCCCGAGGAGGTCACCACCAAGCTGCTCGACATCGACGTCAACGTGGGGCGCACCGGGCGGGTCACCCCGTTCGCCGTGCTGGAGCCGGTGCGGGTCGCCGGTTCCACCGTGGCGCTGGCGACCCTGCACAACGCCCGCGAGGTCGAGCGCAAGGGGGTGCTGATCGGCGACACGGTGGTGCTGCGCAAGGCCGGCGACGTGATCCCCGAGGTGCTCGGTCCGGTCGTCGACCTGCGTCCCGCCGACGCCCGACCGTTCGTCATGCCGACCACCTGCCCGGCCTGCGGCACCCCGCTCGCTCCGGCCAAGGAGGGCGACATCGACATCCGCTGCCCCAACACCCGCAGCTGCCCGGCGCAGCTGCGTGAGCGGGTGTTCCACCTCGCCGGCCGGGGCGCGTTCGACATCGAGGTGCTCGGCTACAAGGGCGCCGCGGCGCTGCTCGACGCGGAGATCATCGCCGACGAGGGTGACCTCTTCGCCCTCGACGCCGAGCAGCTGTCCCGGTCGCCCTTCTTCGTCAACAAGGACGGCAGTCTCGGCAGCAACGCGGTCAAGCTGCTGGACAACCTGGCCGTGGCCCGGGAGCGCGACCTGTGGCGGGTGCTGGTGGCGCTCTCCATCCGGCACGTCGGCCCCACCGCGGCCCAGGCGCTGGCCCGGCACTTCCGCTCGATGGAGGCCATCGACGCGGCCAGCGAGGAGGAGCTGTCCTCGGTCGACGGGGTGGGCCCGACCATCGCGGCCAGCATCCGGGAGTGGTTCGCCGTCGACTGGCACCGCGAGGTGGTGCGCAAGTGGGCCGAGGCGGGCGTACGGATGGCCGAGGAAGCGGTCGACGAGGGGCCCCGGCCGCTGGAGGGGCTGACGGTGGTGGTCACCGGCACCCTCGCCGGGTTCTCCCGCGACCAGGCTGCCGAGGCGGTGCAGAGCAGGGGCGGCAAGGTCAGCGGCTCGGTCTCCAAGAAGACGAGCTTCGTGGTGGTGGGTGACAACCCCGGCTCCAAGGCCGACAAGGCGGCCAGCCTCAAGGTGCCGGTGCTCGACGAGGACGGTTTCCGGCGCCTGCTCGACGCCGGTCCGGACGCGGCCCGCGAGGTCGCCCGGGTCGGGGAGTGACGGCCGTCGCGGGGGGCCGACGGCGTATACCAACTTAATTACGACTACGACCGATTCGTGACTGTCATACCGGGAAACCCGGCACCGAGGGCGTTTCATTGGTGCACGGCGTGTGAACGGGCACGCCGACCGTAGGCCGGGAGGTGTGATGGAGGTCGCCGACCCGCGCAACTCCGTCCCGCCCGGACGGGTGGCGCCGTTCGCCGGCTTCGTCGCCGGGATCCTGGCGCTCGCCGCGCTGGCCGCGGCCGGTCCACTCCGGACGCTCCCCGAAGAGCTGCCCCGGATGCCCGCCGCGTTCTGGACGATGGCCGCGCTGGCCGTGGTCTGCGACGCCCGCCCGTTCGTCCCGCCCGGCCGCCGGCAGACCTCCGCGGTCTTCCCGTCCACCTGCTTCACCTTCGCGATCCTGCTCGGCTGGGGGCTCGGCCCGGCGGTGGCGGTGCAGGCCGTGGCGGTGGTGGTCTCGGGCTGGCGGATGGGGCACGCGGCGTGGCGGACGGCGTTCAACGTCGGCCAGTACGCCTGCGCCCTCGCCGCCGCGTACGGGATCACGCTGCTCGGGCCGGGCGCCGTCTTCGCCGGCGGCCGGCTGCACTGGACCGACGTGGCCGCCGTGGGCGGTGCGGTGGTGGCCTGGTTCGTGGTCAACTACGGGCTGGTCAGCGCGGCGGTCCGGCTGCGCTTCGGCGACCGCTGGTGGCCCACCGTCCGCCAGGGCCTCGGCTTCGAGTTGCTCTCCACCGGCTCGCTGCTGCTGCTCGCGCCGGTGCTGGTCGCCGCCGCCCGGGCGAGCGCGGTGCTGATCCCGCTGGTGCTGGTGCCGCTGTTCGCGGTGTACCGGATGGCGCGGCTGACCGTCGAGCAGCAGCAACTCGCCGCCTCCGATCCGCTCACCGGTCTGCCCAACCGCAAGGCCCTGCTGGCCGAGGTGGCGGAGCAGGTGCACGTACACGCCGACCGGACGGCCCGGGGCGAGCCCGGGGGGCACCTGGCGCTGCTCCTGATCGACCTGGACCGGTTCAAGAACGTCAACGACGCCCTGGGGCACGCCGTGGGGGACCGGCTGCTGGTCGAGGTGAGCGCCCGGCTGACCCAGGTGATGCCGGGGCAGGAGATGGTCGCCCGGCTCGGTGGGGACGAGTTCGCCATCGTGATGACCGGCCTGGGCGACGTGGCCGAGGCGCGGGCGCTGGCCGAGGAGGTGGTCCGGGTGCTGGCCGAGCCGGTGCCGCTGGACGGGCTTCCGCTGGATGTGGGCGGTTCGATCGGCATCGCGGTCTTCCCGGAGCACGGCGAGGACTTCGCCACCCTGATGCGCCACGCCGACGTGGCGATGTACGACGCCAAGCACCGCAACGACACGGTCGCCGTCTACGCCCCCGAGTCCGATCACAACTCGGCCGAGCGGCTCGGTCTGCTCGCCGATCTGCGCCGGGTGTTGGAGGGGGAGCCGGGCAGCGGGGTCCGGGCCCGGGAGACCAGCGGTCCGATCCTCGGCGGAGTGGAGGCCCCCCAGGGCGGGGCGGAGGGCGTACCCGTCGGGCCGGTGTCCCAGGTCCTCGGGGGCGACGGCGCCGCGCTGCCCGCCGCCGCGACCCCCGGCGCGGCGGCGTCTGCTGCCGACACGGTGTCCGCACCGACGGGGGACCGGCCCGACGCCGTGGCCGCGTCGGCCGCCGATCGGTCGTCGCACGGCGGCTCGGGACGCTGGTGGAGCCGGCGGCGGGGCGATGCCGAGCTGGCGCAGGCCGATGAGCTGATCAACCGGATCGTCACCGCCGCCGATCCGATCCGCGGCCGGAGCACCCGTGCCACGGTCGGCGGTGTCCGCGGGGCGACCGCCACCGAGCGACCCAACGGGTCGGGCCCGCGGTCGGCGAACGGGAGCGGACCGCACGGCCGGACGTTCGGGGCGACACGCGGCGCCGGGTCGGACGAGCGGGCGGACGCCCGGGACGGGCCGATCCGGTCGCTCGGCCGCAGCCGAGCCGCCGACGGTGAGCCGCCCACCGACGCCGGTGAGATCACCATGTACTACCAGCCGCAGATCGCCATCGCGACCGGCGAGGTGGTCGGGGTGGAGGCGCTGCTGCGCTGGCGGCACCCGCGGCGCGGCATGGTCGACCCGGAGGAGCTGATCCGGGTCGCCGAGCAGAGCGCGGTGATGCGGCTGCTCACCCGGCGGGTGGTGGACGATGTGGTGGAGCAGTTGGCCAAGTGGTCGGCGGCGGGTCTCGGCCTGCGCGCCGCGCTCAACGTGAGCGTGCGGGACCTGCACACCGGGGAGATCGCCGACCAGATCGCCGATCGGCTGGCCCGCTACGGCGTACCGGCCGAGCGGCTGCAACTGGAGATCACCGAGGGTGCCCTGATGGCCGACCCCCGTCGGGTGCTGGCCACCATCTCCCGGCTGCACAGCATCGGGGTGGCCATCGCGCTGGACGACTTCGGCACCGGGTACTCGTCGCTGCAACACCTGCGCCGGCTGCCGCTGTCCGAGGTGAAGGTGGACCGCTCCTTCGTGCTGGGCATGGCGGACGACGCCGACGACGCGGCCATCGTCCGGTCGATGATCGAACTGGCCGGGGCGCTGGGCCTGCGGGTGGTCGCCGAGGGCGTGGAGGACGAGCGGACCTGGCGGATGTTGTACGCGGCCGGCTGCGACGCCGCGCAGGGCTGGTTCTACGCCCGCCCGATGCCGGCCGAGGAACTGGTCACGTGGCTGGCCCGGTACCGTCCGGTCCGTCCCGGTCCCGGGCCGGATCCGGACGCCCCCCGCCGCCCCACCCGGTGAGCGACGCGCCGCCGCCCGCCTCCCCACCCGCCCCAGTCGCGGGGGAGCGGGCGCAATAGACTCGCTCCGGTCACCGCGCGTCACGCTCCACCCGTCGCGCGACCGGCACACCGCCCGAGCAGCAGGACATCAGAAGGGGGCACGGATGGCCGCCATCTCCCGCGAGGAGGTCGCGCACCTGGCGCGCCTGTCGCGGCTCGCCGTCACCGAGGAGGAGCTGGACATGTTCGCCGGCCAGCTCGACGTGATCCTCCAGGCGGTCGCCCAGGTCGGTGAGGTCGCCGCCGCGGACATCCCGCCGACCTCGCACTCGGTGCCGCTGACCAACGTCCTGCGCGAGGACGTCGTGACGCCGTGCCTGACCCCGGAGGAGGCGCTCTCGGGCGCGCCGGACGTCGAGGACCAGCGGTTCCGCGTACCGCGGATCCTGAGCGAGGATGTGGCCTCATGAGCGATCTGACCAGAATGACCGCGTCGGAGATCGCCGCCCTGGTCGCCGGTGGCGAGACCTCCGCCGTCGAGGTGACCCGGGCCCACCTGGACCGGATCGCAGCGGTCGACGACCGGGTGCACGCCTTCCTGCACGTCGACTCCGAGGGCGCGCTCGCCGCGGCCCGCTCGGTGGACGAGCGCCGCGCCGCCGGCGAGGACCTGGGCCCCCTCGCGGGCGTTCCGGTCGCCGTGAAGGACGTGCTCGCCACCAAGGGCGTGCCGACCACGGTCGGGTCGAAGATCCTCGAGGGCTGGCGCCCGCCGTACGACGCGACGATCGTGCAGCGGCTGCGCGACGCCGGCACGGTGATGCTCGGCAAGACCAACATGGACGAGTTCGCGATGGGCTCCTCCACCGAATACTCCGCGTACGGCCCGACCCACAACCCGTGGGACCTGGACCGGATCCCCGGCGGTTCGGGTGGCGGCAGCGCCGCCGCGCTGGCCGCGTACGAGGCGCCGCTGGCGATCGGCTCGGACACCGGCGGCTCGATCCGGCAGCCGGGCGCGGTCACCGGCACCGTGGGCGCGAAGCCCACCTACGGCGGCACCTCCCGGTACGGGCTGGTCGCCTTCTCCTCGTCGCTGGACACCCCCGGCCCGTGCGCCCGTACGGTGCTGGACGCCGCGCTGCTGCACCAGGTGATCGGTGGGCACGACCCGCGCGACTCCACCTCCATCCCGCAGCCGGTGCCGGACGTGGTGGCGGCGGCGAAGCTGGGCGCGACCGGCGACCTGACCGGCGTGCGGCTGGGCATCGTCAAGGAGTTCGTCGGCGAGGGCGCCGAGCCGGGCGTGATGGCGGCGTTCCGCGAGTCGGTCGACGCGCTGACCAAGCTGGGCGCGGAGATCGTCGAGATCTCCTGCCCGAACTTCGCCTACGCGCTGCCGGCCTACTACCTGATCGCGCCGAGCGAGTGCTCCTCCAACCTGGCCCGGTTCGACGGCGTCCGGTTCGGCCTGCGGGTCGGCGACGACGGCAACCGGTCGCTGGAGGAGGTCATGTCGCTGACCCGCGAGGCCGGCTTCGGCCCCGAGGTCAAGCGGCGCATCATGATCGGCACGTACGCCCTCTCGTCGGGCTACTACGACGCCTACTACGGGCAGGCGCAGAAGGTCCGGACGCTGATCACCCGGGACTTCACCGCCGCCTTCGAGCAGGTCGACGCGCTGATCTCGCCGACCACCCCGTTCGTGGCGTTCCCGATCGGTGCGCGCATGTCCGACCCGTACCAGATGTACCTGGCCGACCTGTTCACCATCCCGACCAACCTGTACGGCGGGCCGGGCATCTCGGTGCCCTGCGGCCTCTCCGACGGGCTGCCGGTCGGCCTGCAGGTGATGGCTCCGACGATGGCCGACGACCGGATGTACCGGGTCGCCGCCGCGCTGGAGTCCGCGGTCGGCACGTTCACCCCACCGGCGCTGTGAGTCAGGAGCTCAGATGACCACGACACTGCCCGCGT
Organism: Micromonospora sp. GCM10011542; assembly: GCF_042650685.1. Lineage (NCBI taxonomy): Bacteria > Bacillati > Actinomycetota > Actinomycetes > Micromonosporales > Micromonosporaceae > Micromonospora > Micromonospora sp. GCM10011542. Next base: position 152,059 of record NZ_JBHSBO010000061.1, on the reverse strand, counting down.
ACGACGAGGTCGTCGCGCGCTACGAACCGGTGATCGGCCTGGAGACCCACGTCGAGCTGGGCACGAACACCAAGATGTTCTGCGGCTGCCCGACCGACTTCGGCGGCGAGCCCAACACCCGGACCTGCCCGGTCTGCCTGGGCCTGCCTGGTTCGCTGCCGGTGGCCAACAAGGCGGCCATCGAGGCGACCATCCGGATCGGTCTGGCACTCAACTGCTCCATCGCCGAGTGGTGCCGCTTCGCCCGGAAGAACTACTTCTACCCGGACATGCCGAAGAACTTCCAGATCAGCCAGTACGACGAGCCGCTCTGCGTCGACGGCTACCTGGACGTCGAGGTGGGTGGCGAGACGGTCCGGATCGGCATCGAGCGGGTGCACCTGGAGGAGGACACCGGCAAGACGCTGCACGTCGGCGGCGCCACCGGCCGCATCCACGGCGCGACCGAGTCGCTTGTCGACTACAACCGGGCCGGCATCCCGCTGGTGGAGATCGTCACCAAGCCCATCCCGGGCACCGGCGCGCTCGCGCCGGAGGTGGCCCGGGCGTACGTCACCGAGCTGCGCGACGTGATCCGCACCCTCGGCGTCTCGGACGTGCGGATGGAGGAGGGTTCGCTGCGCTGCGACGTGAACACCTCCCTCAACCTGCCGGGCGAGGAGTGGGGCACCCGCACCGAGACCAAGAACGTCAACTCGCTGCGATCGGTGGAGCGGGCGGTCCGCTCGGAGATGCTGCGCCAGGCGTCGGTGCTCGACGCCGGCGGGCGGATCACCCAGGAGACCCGGCACTTCCAGGAGGACAGCGGGGACACCCGGCCGGGCCGGTCCAAGGAGACCGCGACCGACTACCGCTACTTCCCCGAGCCGGACCTGGTGCCGCTCGCCCCGGACCCCGCCTGGGTCGCCGAGTTGAAGGCCGCCCTGCCGGAGCTGCCCCGGGTGCACCGGCGCCGGCTCCAGGAGCAGTGGGGCCTGTCCGACCTGGACATGCAGTCGGTGCTGAACGCCGGCGCGGTGGAGCTGATTGAGGCCACCGTCGCCGCCGGCGCCACCCCGGCCGCGGCCCGCAAGTGGTGGCTGGGTGAGCTGTCCCGCCGGGCCAACGAGACCGGCGTGGAGCTGGCCGACATCGGCGCCACCCCGGAGCAGGTGGCCGAGCTGCAGGGGCTGGTCGACGCCGGCAAGCTCAACGACAAGATGGCCCGTACCGTCCTGGAGGGCGTGGTCGACGGCGAGGGTTCGCCGACCGAGATCATGACGAACCGCGGCCTGGAGGTCGTCTCCGACACCGGCGCACTCACCGCCGCGGTGGACGAGGCGATCGCCGCCAACCCGGGCATCGCCGACAAGATCCGCAGCGGCAAGGTCGCCGCGGCCGGCGCGCTGGTCGGCGCGGTCATGAAGACCACCCGCGGCCAGGCCGACGCGAAGACCGTCCGCGAGCTGATCCTGGAGCGCCTCGGCGTCCAGGGCTGAACTGCAAGGAAGGGCCCCTTCTTAACGCCTGGCGCATAGGAAGGGGCCCTTCCTAACACCCGCACCACCCCGCACCACCGCCGCGGCCACCCCGCATCACCGCCGCGGTCACCCCGCACCCCTCGCGAGGGCGTCACCGGCGACGCCCGGATGGAGCCACCGTGAACCAGCACGACCTCGACGTCCTCGACGAGATCCAGCGGCGGGTGCTCTGGCTCGCCACCCGGATCGTGGACGCCGCCAACCACGACCGGGCCACCGGCGACGGGGTGAAGGTCGGCGGGCACCAGGCGTCCAGCGCCTCGCTGGTCACCGCGATGACCGCCCTCTGGTTCGCGCACCTGGACGCCGAGGACCGGGTCGCGGTCAAGCCGCACGCCTCGCCGGTGTTCCACGCCATCCAGTACCTGCTGGGCAACCTGGACCGCTCCTACCTGCCCCGGCTGCGGGCCCGCGGCGGCCTCCAGTCGTACCCGTCGCGCACCAAGGACCCCGACGAGGTGGACTTCTCCACCGGCTCGGTCGGCCTCGGCGCGGCGGCGCCGCTCTTCGCCGCCGCCACCCGGCGCTACGTCGACGCGCACTTCGGGGCCCGCCCGCACTCGCGGTTCGTCGCCCTGATCGGGGACGCCGAGCTGGACGAGGGCAACATCTGGGAGGCGGTCGCCGACCCGGCCACCACCGGCCTGGGCAACGTCATGTGGCTGGTCGACTTCAACCGCCAGTCGCTGGACCGGGTCGTGCCCGGCATCCGGATCAACCAGTGGCGCGGCCAGTTCGAGGCAGCCGGCTGGCACGTCGTCGAGGTCAAGTACGGCCGCAAGCTCGCCGAGGCGTACGCCCGGCCGGGCGGTGCGGCGCTGCGCGACTGGATCGACCGGATGCCGAACGAGCAGTACCAGTCGCTGTTCGGGCTGGCCGGCCCGGCGCTGCGCAAGCAGTTCCTGGACGGCGCGCCGGCCGGCATCGCCGAGTTCATCGCCGACATCGCCGACGACGAGTTGGGTCCGTTTGTCACCGACCTGGGCGGGCACGACCTGTCCGCGATGCTCGACGCGTACGCCCAGTGCGACGCGGTCACCGACCGGCCCAGCGTGATCTTCGCGTACACCGTGAAGGGGTGGGGTTTGCCCATCGCGGGCAATCCGCGCAACCACTCGGCGCTGCTCAGCACCGAACAGGTCGACGCGCTGCGCGCCGCGCACGGCCTGACCCCGGAGACCGAGTGGGACCGCCTCGACCCGGCGACCCCCGCCGGCATCACGGCAGGCGCCCGCCGGGAGGCGCTGTCCCGCGCGCCCCGCGAGCGCGCGCTGGGGGTCACCGTTCCGGAGAGCACCGGAGTACGCGCAGCCAAGCCCATCTCCACGCAGGAGGTCTTCGGTCGGGTGCTGGTGGACCTGGCCCGGGACCGGGAGGTCGGCCGCTACCTGGTCACCACCGCCCCGGACGTGGCCACCTCGACCAACCTGGCCGGGTTCATCAACAAGACCGGGGTGTTCGCCCCCACCGAACAGCGGTCCTGGACCGAGGATCGGATGCTGCGCTGGACGGAGAGCCCGGCCGGGCAGCACATCGAGCTGGGCATCTCCGAGATGAACCTGTTCCTGCTGCTGGGTCAGCTCGGCCTGTCGTGGGACCTGTCCGGGCAGCCGCTGCTGCCGGTCGGCACGGTCTACGACCCGTTCGTGCTGCGCGGCCTGGACGCCTTCCTGTACGGCACCTACTCCGGCTCCCGGTTCGTGGTGGCCGGCACCCCGTCCGGCATCACCTTGGCGCCGGAGGGTGGCGCCCACCAGTCCACCATCACCGCGTCGGTCGGCCTGGAGCTGCCCGGGGTGACCTTCATCGAGCCGGCGTACGCGGCCACCCTCGACTGGCTGCTCTGCGACGCGCTCGGCCAGATCGCCGGCGGGTCCACCCCGACGGCGACCGCCGCGCCGACCGAGGACGGGGCCTACTACTTCCGGCTCAGCACCCGACCGCTGGACCAGGCGCCGTTCGAGGCGGCCCGGGCCCGGCTCGGTGACGCGGTGCTGCGCCGGCAGGTGGTCGCCGGGGCGTACCGGCTCGTCGACGCGCACCAGGCGTACCCGCACCTGGCCGACGCGCCGGTGGTGCAGTTGGCCGCCTCCGGTGCGGTGCTGCCGGAGGTGCTGGCCGCGGCGGCGGAGCTGGCCGAGGAGGGCGTGGCCGCGCACGTCGTGGACGTCACCTCGCTGGACCGGCTCTACCGGGCCTGGCAGCGCACGCTGCGCCAGGGCGTCCGCACCGCCACGGTGCCCAGCGTTCCGGGTGCGCTGCGCTCCGCGTTCGCCGACCGGGTGCCGGTGGTGACCGTGCACGACGCCGCCTCGCACGCGATGGCCTGGCTCGGCTCGGCCGTCGGCGCTTCGGCGGTGCCGCTCGGGGTGGACGAGTTCGGCCAGTCCGGCAGCGTGGCCGAGCTGTACGAGCTGCACGACCTGCTCCCCGGCAGCATCGTCAACGCCGCCCTGGCCGCCCTCGCGCTGCGCTGACGGGTCAGCGGGTCGAGGTCGGGCTCGGGGTGGGTGACTGCGATCCACCCCGGCTCGGGGTCGGGGTGACCGGCGCCTGCGCGCCCTTCGCCGGCTCCTGCACCACGTGCCGCTCCAGGTTGACCTGGGACTGCCCGGTGCCGCCCACGGTGATGTCGTCGTACGCCTGGAGCATCTTCTGCTGGTCGAAGTAGAGCACGGTCATCGACAGTGGGGTGGGCTTCTCACCCTCCAGGCCGCGCAGGCCGGCGCCGCCGGTGGAGCCCTCCACCATCAGCGCGGTGGGCTGCTGCCCGGGCACCTGGGGCAGCCGGGAGACCTGCCGGGCGTGGGTGTGCCCGGCCAGGACGAGCGGGCAGGTGCCGGAGAGCGGTCCGGCCGAGGCCGGGTCGTGCACGAGCGCGATGTTCACCCGTCGCGGTGAGTTGCGCACCGTGGCGGAGAGCTGCTCTCCGACGCCGATCACCTGGTCGGCCACCTGCGCGGTCAGCCCGCTGCCGGCCGGGGAGGTGTTCTTGTCCGGGGTGAAGCGCGGGTCACCGATGCCGGCGACGGTCAGCCCGGCGACCGTGGTGGTCGAGTTCTGCAGCACGATCGCGTTCGGCTGCCGGGCCACCGCCGCGGCGGTCCGGCCCGAGTCGTGGTTGCCCCGGATGAACACGTAGGGCTTCTTGAGCAGGCCGATCGAGGCCACGAACGACGCCTCCGGCTCGCTGCCCCAGTCGGTGATGTCGCCGGTGTCGATCACCACGTCGATGCCGAACTGTTCGACCACCGTCCGGATCAGCTGCCAGGCCGTCGGGTTCAGGTGCAGATCCGAGATGTGCAGCACCCGGGTGGTGCCGGGCGCCGGCTCGTAGACCGGCAGCGACGACACGGTGGTGTAGAGCTGGCTGACGTTGCCGACCAGGCGCTGCAACTGCTCGGCGTACTTGGTGTAGTCGTTGGCGATGCGGCGCGCGTCGCCGACGATGGCCGGCGCGTTGACCAGCAGCCCCTCGTAGCGCGGCTCCTCGATCGCCTGCGGTCGCAGGGTGGCCGCCGCCCCACCGAGGCTGCCCGCGGTGACCAGCAACGCCAGACCCCCGGCCCAGGCCGTCCGCCGTACGTCCCGGAAGACCAGCGCGGCCAGCAGCAGCGCGACCAGCACGGCGGAGGCGAGGGTACGCAGGCCGAGCCGCATCACACCGGCCCGCACGTCCTCGACGGCGGTCTGGCTGGCCCGGCTGATGCTCGCGGGGTCGTCGAGCAGGGCCTCGGTGCGCCCCTGGTCCAGCGCGCCCAGCCGTACGGTGAGGTGGATCGGCCCGTCGTGGCTGTCCAGCAGCAGCGCGCCCAGCGGTGGGATGTCGACGGTGGTGCTGCCGGCGGCGGCCGGGGCGAGCGTGAGGCTGGCCCGGAACGGCCCGATGTCGGTGTTGACCCGCCCGCCGGCCAGCACCCCCAGCACCGTCCCGACCAGGGCCACGGTGAGCACCGCCAGGATCACCCCGGCGCGGCGCAGCGGACCTGGCCGGCCGCCGCTGCCGGTCCACCACCGCGTCCAGCGACGCCGACCGACGCCGGTCACCGGGTCGTGCTCGTCCCCCGTGCCGCCGCGCTGCTCGTCCCGCTGCCCGTCCATGCTGAGATTCTGACCTGCCCGTCGGAGGATCTTGGCAAACCTGACGGATGGCGGCGCGCCCGGTCAGCTACGGCCGCCGTCACCGCCCGCGAAGACCACCCGCAGGAGCCGGTCGTCGTCGGCCGCCGGCTCGCCCCGCCCGTCGTGGTTGGAGGTGCTCACCCAGAGCGACCCGTCCGGTGCGGCGGCCACCGCCCGCAACCGACCGTACCGGTTGGTCAGCAGCTCCGTGGGCTGCCCGAGGACCGTGCCGGTCTCGGTCAGCTCCACCACCCACAGCCGCTTGCCGCGCAGGCAGCCGGTGACCAGCAGCCGATCCACGGCGGCCAACCCGGAGCAGGACGCGTCCGAGGTCTGCCACTGGACGATCGGGTCGGTGTACCGCTTGTCGCCGGCTCGCCCCTCGACCTGCGGCCAGCCGTAGTTGCCGCCCTTGGTGATCTGGTTGATCTCGTCCCAGGTGTTCTGGCCGAACTCCACCGCGTACATCCGCTTGGCGGCGTCCCACGCGAAACCCTGCACGTTGCGGTGTCCCGACGACCAGACGGGGGAGCCGGGGTAGGGGTTGCCGGCGGCCGGCCTGCCGTCCGCGGTGATCCGCAGGATCTTGCCGCCGAGGTTCTTGACGTCCTGGGCCCGGGGTCGCTCCCCGGCGTCGCCGGTGCTGGCGTAGAGCTGCCCGTCCGGACCGAAGCCCAGCCCGCCGCCGTTGTGCACGCCCGCCTTCGGGATGCCGGTGAGGATCGGGGTGGGCTGCCCGCCGAGTTGCAGCTTGACGATCCGGTTGTCCTGCTCGGTGGTGTAGTAGACGAAGAGCGTCCGGTCCCGGTCGTAGCCGGGGGAGACCGCGATGCCGAGCAGGCCGCCCTCGCCCGCCGCGGCCACGTCGGTGATGGTCTGCACCACGCGGACCCGCAGCCCGTCCGGCCCGGACTCCGGGCCCACCTGGAGGATCCGGCCGGTGTCCCGCTCGGTGACCAGCGCGCCCCCGTCCGGCAGGAAGGCGATCGCCCAGGGCACCCGCAACCCCTTGGCCAGCACCGTCGCCACCGCCTGCTGGCCGGCGCCACCCGCGGTCGCCGAGGACGACGGGGTGGGCAGGTTCGGTGGTTCACCGGCCGGGTCCGGCTCCGGCTCGCCGAAACTGCAACCGCTGGCGGCCAGCAGCAGCGCCGCGCACGACGCCGCGAGGGCCGCCCGCAGGCGGTGGATGCGAGGGTACGGGGGACGGGCGCTCACCCGGCCCAGGGTAGCCGGCCGGACACCCCGGGCGTGCCCGGCCGCATTCCCGGCTCGGGGTGGTCGGCTCAGTGCGACCGTACGGCCAGCAGCGCCGTGTCGTCCTCGCGCTGGTCGCCCGCCCGCAGCAGCAGGTCGCACAGCTCGTCGAGGGGCAGGGTGTCGGTGCCGGTCAGCTGGTCGACCAACTCGCGCAGGCCGTCGTCGATGGACCGGTCCCGACGTTCGATCAGCCCGTCGGTGTAGAGCAGGAGGGTGTCGCCGCGCGCCAGGCTCGTCGTCCGGCTGGTGCGCCGGACCGGTCGGACCAGGCCGAGCAGCGGCTCGGGCGCGCCGTCGAGGACCTGCACCATGCCGCCGGCGCGTACCAGCAGGGCCGGCGGGTGCCCGGCGTTGCACCAGGTGACCTCCCGGACCCCGCCCTGCGCGGGGCAGATCCGCACCAGCGTCGCGGTGGCCGCGATCGGCAGGCGCAGCCCCCGGATGGCGCCGTCCAGGTGGGTCATCAGCTCGCCGACCGCGTCCGGCCGCCCGAACGCGTTGCCCCGCACCAGGTTGCGCAGCTGACCCATGGTCGCCGCCGCCTCGATGTCGTGCCCGGCCACGTCGCCGATCGCCGCGATCACGTCGCCGTCGGGCTGCACGAAGGCGTCGTACCAGTCGCCGCCGACCTCCACGCGGTCGGCCGCCGGCTGGTAGCGGGCCGTCAGCTCCAGCTCGGGCACCGCCGGCAGCTGCGGCAGCATGCTGTGTTGCAGCACCTCGGCGACGTGCCGCTGCTCGCCGTACATCGAGCTGTTGCCGATGGCCTGCCCGGCGCGGCGGCCGATGTCCACCGCGGTGCGCACGTCGCGGTCGTCGAACTGCTGGCGCTGGGCGCCGTTGACCAGGGTGATCGCGCCGAGCACGGTGCCGCCGGCGGCGCGGACCGGCACACTCAGGTAGGAGGCGATGCCGAGCCGGTCGGCGATCGCGGCCATCTCGGGATCGGTCGTGCCGCGTCGCACGTCGGCCGGCGATGCCGCCACGCCCAGTCGCGGCTGGCCGGTGCGCAGCACCGCCCGGGTCATCGACTCCGGGCTGAGCCCGGTGGTGGTCAGCTCGGCGAAGCGGCCGGCGTCCGCCGCCCGGGCCGGGTCGCGGTGCACCGCGACGACGTCGCGCGGCTGGCCGGCCGGCCCGACCAGGGTGACCACGCACCAGTCGGCGAGCAGCGGCACCATGGTGTCGGCGAGCCGGCGCAGCGCGGTGCCGACGTCCAACGTGCCGGCGAGCGTCTCGCTCAATCCGGCGAGCAGTTCCAGCCGCTCGTGCGCGTGCACCGCCCGCAGCCGCGCCTCCTGGGCGCCGTCCAACGCGATCCGCAACCGCAGCTCCGAGGAGCAGGCGGCGGCCAGGTCGGCCAGGGTCCGCAGCTGCCCGGCCGTCCAGGCGCGCGGCTTGCTGTCGATCGCGCAGAGTGAGCCGAGGACCCGACCGGAGAGGTCGGTCAGCGGCATCCCGGCGTACGCGACCACACCGAGGTCCTCGATGGCCAGATTGCCCCGCACCCGGGGATAGAGCCGCGCGTCGGGCAGCACCATCGGCACCTCGACGTCGACCACGTGCTGGCAGAACGAGTGGCTCAGCGGGGTCTGTCGGCGGGCGGCCCACGGCTCGGGCAGCCCGACCGCGCCCGGAAAGAACTGCCGGTCGGCGGAGACCAGGGAGACCAGCGCGACCGGCACGTCGAGCAGGTCGCTGACCAGCCGGGCGAAACGGTCGAACGCCTCGTCCGGCGCGGCGTCCAGACCGGTGTCGGCGAGCGCCCGCAACCGCGCCGGGTCGCCGAGCGCCGAGGGAGGGGCGGTCGGGCGCCGCGCGGCGGTAGGGGTGGAGCCGTCGGTCATCGAGCACCTGTCTGCCGGAGGTGGAGGCCGACCGGCGCTCCGACCCTTCGTTATACCTCGTACGGGCACGCGTCGTCGCGCTGTGTGCCCAGTCTCGCCCGGCCGCACACCTGCGCGGGCGGTCCGCCCGCCGTGCCCGCGCGGCCGGCCCGGCCGGGGGCTATCGTCGGCGGACGTGAAGGTATGGATCCCGCACGAGGCCGGCCTCGACCTGCTCGGCGAGCTGCCGCCGGACGTCACGGTGGAGACCGTCGAGCATCCCGACCGGCTGCCCTCCCCGGTCACCGACGTGCGGTTCTGGGTGCCGCCGTTCCTGGCCGGCTCGGACGCCACCGCGCTGCTGCACGGGCTGCCCGACCTGGCGGTGGTGCAGTTGCTCTCCGCCGGCGCCGACGCCTGGGCCGGCCGGATGCCGGACGGTGTGACGCTCTGCGACGCCCGCGGGGTGCACGACCCGTCCACCGCCGAGTGGGTGGTCACCGCGATCCTGGCTCAGCTGCGGGCGTTCCCCACCTTCGTACGTGCCCAGGCGCGCGGGCAGTGGGCGTACGACGGGGTTGCCCCGACCGACGAGCTGACCGGCAAGCGGGTGCTCATCGTCGGCGCGGGCTCGATCGGCACGGCGGTGCGGGACCGGCTGGCCCCGTTCGAGGTGAGCTTCACCCTGGTTGCCCGGACCGCCCGGCCCGAGCAGGGTGTGCACGGCGTCGAGGAGCTGCCTCGCCTGCTGCCCGAGGCCGACGTGGTGGTCGTGCTGGTGCCACTGACCGAGCAGACCCGGGGTCTGATCGACAAGGCGTTCCTGGCGGCGATGCCGGACGGCGCGCTGCTGGTCAACGCGGCCCGGGGCCCGGTGGCGGTCACCGAGGCGCTGGTCGCCGAGCTGGGCACCGGCCGGATCTCGGCCGCGCTGGACGTCACCGACCCGGAGCCGCTGCCCGCCGACTCTCCGCTCTGGACCATGCCGAACGTGCTGCTCACGCCGCACGTGGCCGGGTCGGTGCGGGGGCTGCTGCCGCGTGCCTACCGGCTGGTGGGCGACCAGGTCCGCCGGTTCGCCGCCGGCCAGCCGTTGATCAACGCGGTGGTCGACGGCTACTGACCGGCCGGATCAGCCGGCCGTGTCGGGCAGTGTCTGGCCGGTGGCCGAGACCAACCGGGGCAGGTCGTCGCCGCGTACCGCCGGCAGGACGACCTGCTGACCGTCGTGGAGTCGGGCGACCGCCCGACCGCGCGCGTCGGTGGCCAGCTCGGCCACCTGGTCCCAGGTGATCCGGCGCTGCCCGACCAGCGCGCGCAGGCGCAGCTCCCGGGCGTCGGCGTCGGTGCCGGCACGCCAGGCCCAGACGCCGACGGCCAGCGGAACGAGCAGCACCGGCAGCAGGTACCCCCGGGCGTTGGCCAGCGGCAGGGCGCCGATGAAGGCGATGACCGCGGCGGCCAGGATGGCCTGGTTGTACCGGAAGCGGACCGTCTCGGACGTACTCACCCCGCGATGATCCCACCCCCGGCCGGTCCGGCTCGCGGCGGGCGGTGCGATTCCGCCCGATCACGCCGTACAGTGACACGGGTCATTGCCTGGATCGGTGGCCGGCGCGTAACCAAAGAGGCCGCCGGTCGTTCTGCACAGTTGGGCAGCGGACCCGCAACGTCCGCCGTCCCGCACCGTCGCACCGCCCCCGTGCCCCCTCACGAAGGCGACCGCCGTGCTCCTCGCGTACCCGTTCCGCCTGCCCGTCCCCCGCCGGGTGGCGCCGGAGGCCGCCGTGTCCACGGCGGTGGCGCTGCTCGTCCTCGCCGGCGTCGACGGCCTGGTCCCGGCCCCGGTGGTGGTCGCGCTGGCCGGCGGCGCGGGCGCCACCCTCGCCGGGGTACGGCTCTCCCGGCTGGCCGCCGCCGATCCCGCCCAGTCGACTTCCGCCCCGTCCACCGGGCGGTCCGCCCGGGGCCGGGCGGACCGGCGGTCGGTGGCCGTGCTGCTCGACGCGGCGGTGGTGGCGGCCGGTGTCAGCGCCGCCCTGCTGCCCCTGCTCGCGGCCGGGCACCGGGCCGCCGCGCTGGCCGGCTCCCTGCTGGTGGCGGCTCTGGCGCTCGGCGGGCTGCTCCGGCTACCCGGTCGGCCCCGCCCGTCGATCCGGGTCCGGTTGGGGCGGCTGAGCGCGGCGGGCGGCCCGGCCGTGGGGCTGTCCCTCGCCGGCTGGCTGCTGCTGCCCCGCGCTGCCGGGCCGGCGCCGGCCCGCCTGCTCGCCGTGGTCGCCCTCGGCGGGCTGGGCATGGGCGCGCTCTGCGCGTTCACCGGAACGCACCGGCGGGCCGGGGTGGCGACCTGCCGGGGCGGTGCCCTGCTGCTGCTGTTCGGGATCGTGCTGTTGACCACGCTGCCGCCCACGTCGGCCGGTCGGGCGGCCCTGCTGGCCGTACCGCCGCTGGTGGTCGGGATGCTGCTCACCGCGCTGGGCGCGGCCGCCGCGCTGGCCGGCGAACCGGCGGTCCGGGCCGCGCCCGCCTGGCCCCGGGTCGTGCTCCCGGCCGCGGTGCTGCTGCTCGCGGCGGGCCTGCACCTGGGCGCGGGCCGGGCATTCGATCGCACCACCGTGCTCCTGGCCCTGGCGGCGGTGCCCCCGCTCGTGCTGCGCGAGATGGTCCGCGCGGGCACGCCCGAACGGCCGGCCGCGCACAGCCGGCGGGGCACCGGACGGCCGGTTCGGCACCGCCGCGCGGGGTCGCTGGCGGTGGGGCGGCCGCAGTGGCTCGGCACCGCCGCCGGTGGGTCACTCGCCGGCCTGCCCGCCTGGCCGGCGGTCGACGCCGGCGACCGGTCCGATCCGGCCGGCGCCGGTGGTCCGGACGAGCCGGCGACGCTCCTGGACGCGCTCGCCGCGATCGGTGACGTGCCGGCGCCGGCCGGCGCGCTGCTCCTGGTGGACCTGCACGGCACCGGCGCCGAGGGGGTCGGTCCGACCCTGCGGGACGACCTGCTGGCCGAGGCGGTCCGCCGGGCCCACGCCGTCGTCGGTCCCGCGGACACGGTGGCCGGTTGGGCCGGCGCCGGCTTCGCGGTGGTCACCCCCGCCGGCCCGCTGCTGGCGTACGCGTTGGGCAACCGGCTGCTGGCCGCGCTGACCACGCCGTACGAGCTGGCCGGTTCGGTGCTGCGGGTGCAGGCGAGCATCGGGCTCGCCGAGGTGGGTGGCACCGGGCCGGTGGACGTGCTGCGCCAGGCCGAGCTGGCCCGGCGGCGGGCGGTGCAGCTCGGCCGGGACCGGGTCGAGTGGTACGACGCGTTCCTGGAGGAGCAGTTGGTCCGGCGGCTGGACCTGGAACGCGAGCTGCCCGGAGCGGTGGCCCGAGGTGAGCTGGACCTGGTCTACCAGCCGGTGCTGGGCCTGGCCGACCGGCAGCCGGTGGGCACCGAGGCGCTGCTGCGCTGGCGCAGCCCGGTGCTGGGCACGGTGCTCCCCGCCGAACTGCTGCCGGTCGCCGAGGACCTGGACCTGCTCGGGGAGCTGGAGTGGTGGGTCGTGGACCGGGCCTGTCGGCAGTTGGCCGAGTGGTCGGCGGGCGCCCGGCAGCTCTGGATGGCGGTCAACGTCACCACCCGGGAGCTGACCACGCCGGACTTCGTGCAGCGCACCGCCGCGGTGCTGGCGGCGTACGGGGTGCCGGCGGAGCTGCTGGTGGTGGAGGTGGCCGAGCCGCGGGTCGCGGCCGACCTGTCGACCGTCGTGGCGCGGCTGGCCGGGCTGCGGTCGCTGGGCGTCCGCACGGCACTGGACGACTTCCGGGCCGAGCACGCCTCACTGGCCCAGCTCCGCCGACTGCCGATCGACCTGCTCAAGGTGGGCCCGGAGCTGGTGGCGGCGACGTCGGACGGGCAGCCGCCGCTGATCGACGTGGTGGTCAGCGTCGGTGAGCGCCTCGGGGTGGAGATCGTGGCCGAGGAGTTGGAGACACCGGCCCAGGTGGACGGGGCGCACCGGGCGCGCTGCCGGTACGGGCAGGGCTTCGGGCTGGCCCGCCCGGCCACCGCGGAGCGGGTGGAGGCGTACTTCGAGGAGTTCCCGTCGGCGTCGCGCTGACGTGTTGGGCGGCACCGACTTCCCGACCTCGATGGTCGCCATCTCCGACCTGGCCAGTGGCAACTACGTCATCTACCGTCGGGTGCTTGCGGGGGCCTTCGTGGCGACCATCCCCCTGCTGGTCATGCTGTTCATCGGTGGACGTCAGATCGTCCGCGGAATCATGGAAGGTGCGGTGAAGTCGTGAGCCGAGAGGCACTCCACGTCGGCTGGACGCTGCGGGCCGCAGCCGGAGCGCAGGTGCCGGAGGGGATCGCCGGCCGGGACGTGCCGGCCACCGTCCCCGGGTGCGTGCACACCGACCTGCTCGCCGCCGGGCTGATCCCCGACCCCTACCTCGACGACAACGAGGTGGCGCTGGCCTGGATCGGGCGTACCGACTGGAGCTACCGGACCACCTTCGCCCGCACCGCCGGGGACGAGGACCGGGTCGACCTGGTCTGTGCCGGTCTGGACACCGTCGCCACGCTCACCCTCAACGGGGTGCGCGTCGGGCGGACCGAGAACGCGCACCGCGGCTACCGGTTCGACGTTTCCTCGCTGCTGCGGGACGGCGACAACGACCTCGTGGTCACGTTCGACTCCGCCTACCGCTACGCCGAGGCGCAGCGGGACCGGCTCGGCGACCGGCCCAACGCCTACCCCGAGCCGTTCCAGTTCATCCGCAAGATGGCCTGCAACTTCGGCTGGGACTGGGGGCCGACCCTGGTGACCGCCGGCATCTGGCAGGAGATCGGCCTGCACGCCTGGTCCACCGCCCGGCTGGACACCGTCCGCCCGCTGGTCACCCTGGCCGGGCGGGACGGACGGGTGGAGCTGCACGTCGAGGTCGAGCGGGTCGCCGACGTACCGCTGACCGTCCGGGCCGCCGTCGCCGGCGCCAGCGCCGAGGTGGTCGTCCCGGCCGGGCAGCGCACGGCCGTGCTGACCCTCGACGTCCGCGAGCCGGCGCTGTGGTGGCCCCGGGGGTACGGCGAGCAGGCCCTGCACCCGCTGGAGGTGACCCTCCGCGGGCCGGACGGCGCCACCCTGGACACCTGGTCCCGGCGGATCGGCTTCCGCTCGGTGCGCCTGGACACCACCCCCGACGAGCACGGCACCCCGTTCGCGCTGTCGGTCAACGACGTCCCGGTCTTCGTCCGTGGGGTCAACTGGATCCCCGACGACACCTTCCCCACCCGGATCACCCGCGACCGGCTGGCCGAGCGGTTCGACCAGGCCGCCGCGGCGAACGTCAACCTACTGCGGATCTGGGGTGGCGGCCGGTACGAGTCGGAGGACTTCTACGACCTCGCCGACGAGCGGGGTCTGCTGGTGCAGCAGGACTTCCTCTTCGCCTGCGCCGCGTACCCGGAGGAGGAGCCGTTCGGCAGCGAGGTCGCCGCCGAGGCCGCCGAGCAGGTCACCCGGCTCGCGCCACACCCCTCGCTGGTGCTCTGGACCGGCAACAACGAGAACATCTGGGGCTGGCACGACTGGGACTGGCAGGAACCGCTGGCCGGCCGCACCTGGGGTCGCGGCTACTACCTGGACGTGCTGCCCCGGATCGTCGGCGAGCTGGACCCGACCCGTCCGTACTGGCCGGGCAGCCCCTGGTCGGGCACGGACGACATCCACCCGAACGATCCAGCGCACGGCACCACGCACATCTGGGACGTGTGGAACACCGACGACTACACGAAGTACCGCGAGTACGTGCCCCGCTTCGTCGCCGAGTTCGGCTACCAGGGCCCGCCCGCGTACGCCACCCTGCGCCGGGCGCTGAGCGACGAGCCCCTCGCCCCCGACTCGCCCGGCATGGCGCACCACCAGAAGGCGGCCGGCGGGGACGCCAAGCTCCAACGGGGCCTGGACGCCCACCTGCCCGCCCCGGCGGACTTCGACGACTGGCACTTCCTGACCCAGCTCAACCAGGCCCGCGCGATCCAGCTCGGGGTGGAGCACTTCCGCGCCCACCGGGGCGTGTGCATGGGCACCATCGTCTGGCAGCTCAACGACTGCTGGCCGGTCACCTCCTGGTCGGCCATCGACGGCGACGGCCGCCGCAAACCGCTGTGGTACGCGCTGCGCGACGCGTACGCCGACCGCCTGCTGACCGTGCAGCCCCGCGACGGCGGGCTGGTGCTGGTGGCGGTCAACGACGGCGGCACGCCGTGGCGCGCCTCGGCCTCGCTGGCCCGGGTGACCCTCGCCGGTGAACCGCGGGCGAAGACGACCGTGGAGCTGGACGTGCCCGCGTACGCCACGGTGACGGTGCCGCTGCCGGCGGAGCTGGCACGGCCGGACGAGGCCCGGAGGGAACTGCTGCTCGCCGAGGCGGGGGAGAGCGCCCGGCGGGCGCTGTGGTTCTTCGCCGAGGACCGCGAGGTGGAGTGGCCGGCGGCGGCCTGGGACGCGGTCGTCGAGCCGGTCGACGGCGGGCAGCGGGTACGGGTCACCGCCCGCACGGTAGTGCGCGACCTGACCCTCTTCCCGGACCGGCTGGACCCGGCGGCGTCGGTGGACGACGCGCTGGTCACCCTGCTGCCGGGCGAGTCGGCCACCTTCACCGTGCGCGGCGACGCGCCGCTCGACGAGCGCGCGTTGACCAGCCGACCGGTGCTGCGCTGCGTCAACGACATCGGGCACGACCTGGGCAACCTCCCCGCCGAGTGACCCGAGAGGCGGCCGACCGACCGACCCCGGCATCCGGTCGGCCGGCCGCCGCGGGGCACCGTACCAATCGTCTTGAAGATTTCTTCAAGTGCTAAAGTCTTCAGCGAATGGGGGTGCTCATGTCGGTGCCGCTGTACCAGGCGAAGGCGGAACTGTTCCGCACCCTCGGGCACCCGGTGCGCATCCGGGTCCTCGAACTGCTCCAGGACGGCCCCAAGCCCGTTCGTGACCTGCTGGTGGCGATCGACGTCGAGGCGTCCAACCTCTCCCAGCAGTTGGCCGTGTTGCGTCGCGCCGGCATGGTCACCTCGTACCGGGACGGCCCCCTGGTGATGTACGCGCTCAGCACGCCCGACGTGGCCGACCTGCTGGCCGCCGGGCGGCGCATCCTCGGCGCGGTCCTCACCGACCGGGACGCGCTCCTCGACGAGTTGCGCGCCGATGGACGGGACCAGTGAGTCACCGAGTGCGCGGGTTGCTGCCCGGCCGCGCGGACTGGGCCGCCGTCCGCCGCTCGCCGCGCCGGGATTTGCTCGCCGGGTTGACCGTCGCGGTGGTGGCGCTGCCACTGGCCCTGGCGTTCGGGGTCACCTCCGGGCTGGGCGCCCAGGCCGGCCTGGTGACCGCCGTGATCGCCGGTGCCGTGGCCGCCGTCTTCGGCGGCTCGAACCTCCAGGTGTCCGGCCCGACCGGGGCGATGACCGTGGTGCTGGTGCCAGTGGTGCAACAGTTCGGCCCGACCGGGGTGCTGATGGTCGGCGCGATGGCCGGGCTGATCCTGGTCGCCCTGGCCCTCGCCCGTCTCGGCCGGTACGTCCGGTACCTACCCACCCCGGTGATCGAGGGCTTCACCGCCGGTATCGCAGTGGTGATCGCCCTGCAACAGGTGCCCGCCGCGCTCGGCGTGACCGACGCCGAGGGCGATCGGGTCTGGGCCGTGGCGGCCGACGCGGTCACCCGGTTCGTCGTACATCCTCGGCCGGCCGCCGTCGCGGTGGCCCTGAGCGTCGCGGCGCTGATGTTGATCGGCGCCCGCTGGCGTCTCGGGGTGCCGTTCTCACTGCTCGGGGTGGCCGCGGCGACGGTGCTGGCCGAGGCCACTCCGGTCGAGTTGGTCCGGATCGGCGCCCTGCCGCAGGGGCTGCCCGAGCCGTCGCTGGGCTTCCTCGACCTCGACGCGGTCGGTGTGCTGCTTCCCTCGGCGCTCGCGGTGGCGGCTCTCGCCGCACTGGAAAGTCTCCTGTCGGCCACCGTGGCCGACGGGATGACCGTCGGCGAGCGGCACGACCCGGACCGGGAACTGTTCGGTCAGGGACTGGCCAACCTCGCGTCCCCGCTCTTCGGTGGCATCCCCGCGACCGCCGCCATCGCACGGACGGCGGTCAATGTCCGCGCCGGGGCGTCCTCGAAGCTGGCC
Organism: Micromonospora sp. GCM10011542; assembly: GCF_042650685.1. Taxonomy (NCBI): domain Bacteria; kingdom Bacillati; phylum Actinomycetota; class Actinomycetes; order Micromonosporales; family Micromonosporaceae; genus Micromonospora; species Micromonospora sp. GCM10011542. The sequence goes on along the minus strand of NZ_JBHSBO010000061.1, from coordinate 135,159 downwards.
GCGCTCACCCACGCCGTCGCCCTCGCGGCGATCGTGCTGGCCGCAGCGCCCCTGGTCGGCCGGATCCCGCTCGCCGCGCTGGCCGGCGTGCTGATCGCCACCACCGTCCGGATGGTCGAGGCCGGCTCACTCTGGGCGCTCGCGCGGGCCACCCGCGGCGACGCGCTGGTCCTCGTGCTCACCTTCGCCGTGACGGTGATCTGGGACCTGGTCACCGCGGTGGCGGTCGGTGTGGCCGTCGCGGTCGTCGTCGCGCTGCGCGCGGTGGCCCGCAGCGCCCGGTTGGAACAGGTGCCGCTGGAGCCCGGAGACCACACCGCCGAGGAACACGCCCTGCTCGCCGAGCACATCGTCGCCTACCGGCTGGACGGGCCGCTCTTCTTCGCCGCCGCGCACACCTTCCTGCTGGAACTCTCGGAGGTGGCTGACGTCCGGGTGGTCATCCTGCGAATGTCCCGGGTGTCGGCGCTCGACGCCACCGGGGCGCACGTCCTCGGGGACGCGATCCGCCGGCTGCGGGGACGCGGAATCACCGTGCTGCTCTCCGGCATCGCCCCTGGTCACGACCAGGTCCTCAGCACTCTCGGGATCGCCGAGGAACTGCGTCACGCGGGACTGGTCTTCCCCGATACCCCCGCCGCCATCCGGCACGCCCGCGGCATCGCCCTGGCCGGGGCGGTCCCCGCAACGCACTGACCGCCTGACCGTGGCCAACCCGGCGAGCCTGACGGCCGGTAGCGGTGGCGTGCGGCGGGCACCTACGAGCGATATGCCGGTGAGTCATATCTATGCCTCCGAGGCATATCTCGTACCTGGCATGCTTCCAACGGTCGAACCTACTCAGGCACCCGGCGGTAGGCGCCGTCGCTGGCCGAGGTGGCCATCGAGGCGTACGCGCGCAGCGCCGCGGACACCGGCCGCTGCCGGTCGGTCGGGGTGTACGGCTTGTCGCGCTTCTCCTCCGCGACCCGTCGCGCCTCCAACTCGTCGGCCGGCACGTTCAGCTCGATCGTGCGGCCCGGGATGTCGATGGCGATCTCGTCGCCGGAGCGGACCAGGGCGATCAGTCCGCCGGAGGCGGCCTCGGGGGAGACGTGGCCGATGGAAAGCCCGGAGGTGCCGCCGGAGAAGCGGCCGTCGGTGAGCAGCGCGCACGAGCGGCCCAGCCCCCGGCCCTTGAGGAACGACGTGGGGTAGAGCATCTCCTGCATGCCGGGGCCACCCTTGGGGCCCTCGTAGCGGATCACCACGACGTCGCCGGGGACGATCTCCTTGGCCAGGATCGCGGTGACCGCGTCGTCCTGGGACTCGTACACCTTGGCCGGGCCGCGGAACGTCAGGCACTCGTCGGGCACTCCGGCGGTCTTCACCACGCAGCCGTCCGGGGCGAGGTTGCCGTGCAGGATGGCCAGCCCGCCGTCGGCGGAGTAGGCGTGCTCCCGGTCCCGGATGCAGCCGCCGGCGGCGTCGGTGTCCAGCGACGACCAGCGGTTGGTGGTGGAGAACGGCTCGGTGGTACGCACCCCACCCGGCGCGGCGTGGAACAACTCGACCGCCGTCGGCGTCGGCGAACCGCCCCGGACGTCCCAGTCGGTCAGCCACTGCGCCAGCGACGGCGAGTGCACCGCGTGCACGTCCCGGTTGAGCTGCCCGGCCCGGTCCAGCTCGCCGAGGATCGCCGGGATGCCACCGGCGCGGTGCACGTCCTCCATGTGGTACTGCGGCGAGTTCGGCGCCACCTTGGCCAGGCAGGGCACCCGCCGGGAGATCGCGTCGATGTCGGCCACGCCGAAGTCCAGCTCCGCCTCGCGCGCGGCGGCCAGCAGGTGCAGCACGGTGTTGGTGGAGCCGCCCATCGCCACGTCCAGGGCCACGGCGTTCTCGAAGGCGGCCTTCGAGGCGACCGCGCGGGGCAGCACCGAGGCGTCGTCCCCGTCGTACCAGCGCTTGGCGATCTCCACGACGGTGCGGCCGGCCTCGACGAAGAGCGACCGGCGCGCGGCGTGGGTGGCCAGCGTCGAGCCGTTGCCGGGCAGCGCCAGCCCGATCGCCTCGGTGAGGCAGTTCATCGAGTTGGCGGTGAACATGCCGGAGCAGGAGCCGCAGGTCGGGCACGCGGAGCGCTCGATCTCGCCGAGCTGGTCGTCGGTGACCGCCTCGTTCGAGGAGGCGATCATCGCGTCGATCAGGTCGATCTTGCTGTGCACGACGCCCTCGATCGCCATCGTCTTGCCGGCCTCCATCGGGCCGCCGGAGACGAAGACGGTGGGGATGTTGAGCCGCAGCGCGGCCAGCAGCATTCCCGGGGTGATCTTGTCGCAGTTAGAGATGCAGACCAGGGCGTCCGCGCAGTGCGCGTTGACCATGTACTCCACCGCGTCGGCGATGAGCTCGCGGCTGGGCAGCGAGTAGAGCATCCCGCCGTGGCCCATGGCGATGCCGTCGTCCACCGCGATGGTGTTGAACTCCCGCCCCACCCCGCCGGCCTCGGCCACCGCGTCGGCGACCAGGCCACCCATGTCCTTGAGGTGGACGTGACCGGGCACGAACTGGGTGAAACTGTTCGCGATGGCGACGATCGGCTTGCCGAAATCGTCGTCGGTCATCCCGGTGGCCCGCCAGAGGGCCCGGGCGCCGGCCATCATCCGACCGTGGGTGGAGGTCTTCGACCGCAGCTCAGGCATGCGTACCAGTCTGGCACCGCCGGCGCGACACCCGCCCGACGTGTACGCCGTGTCCCAACAGATGCACACCCGGTCCTCCACGGCGAGCGCCCATCCGGCACTCTGGAGGGCGTGCACTTCCCCTCGGGCGTGGTCGCCGTCGCGGCGCTGAGCGGGCTCGCCGCCGCCTCGGCCGTCGCGCTTCTGACCGTGGTCGCCCGGCGGCGCGCCGGATCCCGCCGGCCGGCGCACGTGCTGCTCGCGGTGGCCTCCGGGGTCGCCCTGGCCAGCCTGCTGACCGGGGTGCTGGCGGCGCTCGTCGTGCACGAGCACTGGGCGAACGAGCAGGGGCAGCGCACCGGCTGGGCCACGGTGGTCTCGGTGGGCACGGCGCTGAGCGGCGTGATCTTCTCCGCCGGCCTGCTCCGGCTGCCCGGGGTGGCGGCCACGGCGTCCGGGACGGCCCGGCTCGCCCTGGACGGTCTGATCATGGGTACGGCGCTCTGGTTCGTCGGTTGGGTGCTCTTCTCCGAGCCGACCCGACTGCTCGGCGACGCCACCCCGATGGCCTGCCCGCCGATCCTGCTGGCCACGGTGAGTGCCGCGCTCGGCGCCGGGCTCGCCGTCATCGTCGTCTTCCGGGCCGTCGCACCGCGCCGGCGGCTGGTCGCGCTGGGCGCCGGCGTCACGGCGGTCACCGGCGGTGGGCTGGGGCTGGCCGCCGGGCTCTGCCAGGCTGGGCCGACCAGGGCGCTGACCGGCGCGGCAGTGCTCGCGGCCGGCCTGCTGACCTCCGCGCTCGCCGTGTACCGGGCCGACCGTCCCGGGCAGGTCGAGCTGGATCTGATCGGCCGCGACGGCGAGTACGCGCTCGCCCCGATGCTCGCGATGGCCGCCTCGGCGATGTACCACCTGCTCCAGGACGGCCGGTTCACGGCGTTGGGCATCGTGGCCGGCAGTGTGGAGGGCTTCGCGCTGGTGGCCCGGCAGTCCCTCACTCTTCGCGACGTCCGGGAGTACGCCGGCCGGCTGGCCGAACGGGAGGCGCACTTCCGGGAGTTGGCGCACACCGACGTGCTGACCGGCCTGGCCAACCGGCGTGGTCTGCTGCGCGCGCTGCACCGCAGCGCGGAGGCGGGCGCCCCGTGCGTGCTGCTCGGCCTCGACCTGGACGGCTTCAAGAACGTCAACGACATGCGCGGGCACGACGTGGGTGACGCGGTGCTGGCCGAGGTGGGTCGGCGGCTGCGGGGCAACCTGCGCCCAGGCGACGTGGCGGCCCGCCTCGGCGGCGACGAGTTCGCGGTGCTGATGCCCGGCCGACCGGCCGACGCCGACCGGGTGGCCGAGCGGCTGCTCGGGGTGCTCAACCGTGCCTACGACCAGCCGGACGGGCCGGTCTTCCTCTCGGTCAGCATCGGGGTCGCCGGGTGGGCCGGTGAGCCGGACGTGGAGCTGCTGCTGCGCCACGCCGACCTGGCGCTGCGCTACGCCAAGCAGCGGGGCAAGAACCGGATCGAGCGCTACGACGTCGCGTACGACCAGCTGCTGCGCCGGCGTACCACGCTGGAGCACGAGATGCGCGGCGCCATCGAGCGCGACGAGCTGCGGCTGGCCTTCCAGCCGGTGGCCTCGCTGCCCTCGGTGCGCCCGGTGGGAGCCGAGGCGCTGCTGCGCTGGCACCATCCCGAGCTGGGCAACGTGCGCCCGGACGAGTTCATCCCGCTGGCCGAGGAGTGCGGCATGATCGCCACGCTCGGCGCGTGGGTGCTGCACCAGGCCTGCTACCAGCTCTCCCGCTGGCTGGCCGACGGGCACGACGTCTGGGTGTCGGTGAACGTCTCCCCGCGCGAGCTGCACGCCCCGGAGTACGTGGTCCAGGTCGCCGAGGCGCTGCGCGCCCACCACGTGCCGCCGCAGCGGCTGGTGCTGGAGGTCACCGAGCACGCGGTCGCCACCGACCTGGACGAGCTGATCCGGCGGCTGACCGCGCTGCGGCTGACCGGCGTGCGGATCGCGCTGGACGACTTCGGCGCGGGCTACTCCTCGCTGGGGCAGCTGCGCCGGCTGCCGATCGACATCCTCAAGATCGACCACAGCCTGGTGGCGGAGCACGAGCCGGTGCGGCCGGTCGGCCAGGACGGCCCGGCGTTCGCGCCGATGGTCGACATCGTCATGCGACTGGGTCACCAACTCGGGCTCGAGGTGATCGCCGAGGGGGTGACCACGCCCACCGAGTTGGCCGCCGTGGTCGCCGCGGGTTGCCGGTTCGGTCAGGGCGCGCTCTTCGGCTGGGGAGTGCCGGCCGAGCACCTGGAGGCGATGCTGGAGGCGGCCACCTCGCCCGGGGCCCGACCGGCCCCGGTCCCGGCTCCGCTCCCTGCCCCGCTGCCCGCGCCGCGCCGGGGATCCGGCACGTCCGGGCAGGTCAGTTCCGCCGTCGAGGGCGCGTCGGCGGGCGACACGCCGCCCTCCGTTGACCATCATGTGGGATCAGTTGACTCATCGCGTGAGATGCGTCAGGCTTAGCCCCATGTCGTCCCGGTCGCTGCGAGTACTTACCTGAGCGCACTCTCCCTCATCGAGAGTGCGCTGGCCCCGTGCATCTGCACGAGGGCCGTTTTTATTGCCGTCGGAACCTGTCGGGGCGGGCCCCGCCCGCGTCGTACCGCTTGACAAGCCCAGCCACTCCAGCCGAAGGCCTGAACCGCCATGACGAGACCCACGCCAGAGACCCTCGCCCACTCCGCCCGGCGGGCCCGCACGACCGCCGAGCCGGCGCTCGACGCCGACCCCGCCGCCGCCCGCACCGCGGTCGCCCCGGCCATCCCGGCGGTACGGCCATCCGCCCCGGCCCAGGTCTCCGGCGCCGGCTCGCTGGTGCGGTCCCTGGAGGCGCTCGGCGTGGACGTCGTCTTCGGCATCCCGGGCGGCGCGATCCTGCCGGCGTACGACCCGCTCTACGACTCGACGGTCCGGCACATCCTGGTCCGTCACGAGCAGGGCGCCGGACACGCCGCGACCGGGTACGCGCAGGCCACCGGCAAGGTCGGCGTCTGCATCGCCACCTCCGGCCCGGGCGCGACGAACCTGGTCACCCCAATCGCCGACGCGTACATGGACTCGGTGGCGATGGTCGCGATCACCGGTCAGGTGGCGCGGCCGTCGATCGGCACGGACGCCTTCCAGGAGGCGGACATCCAGGGGATCACCCTGCCGATCACCAAGCACAACTTCCTGGTCCAGACACCCGAGGAGATTCCGCGGGTGCTGGCCGAGGCGTTCCACCTGGCCAGCACCGGCCGGCCCGGCCCGGTGCTGGTGGACATCCCCAAGGACGTGCTCCAGGCGCCGACCACCTTCGCCTGGCCGCCGACCCTGGACCTGCCCGGCTACCGGCCCACCCTGCACCCGCACGGCAAGCAGATCCGGGAGGCGGCCCGGCTGATGGCCAACGCCCGCCGGCCGGTGCTGTACGTCGGCGGGGGCGTGCTGAAGGCCGGCGCCACCGACGGGCTGCGCCGGCTGGCCGAGCTGACCGGCATCCCGGTGGTGACCACGCTGATGGCGCTCGGCGCGTTCCCCGACTCGCACCGGCAGCACCTGGGGATGCCCGGCATGCACGGCACCGTGGCCGCGGTCTACGGCCTGCAGAAGGCGGACCTGATCGTGGCGTTGGGCGCCCGCTTCGACGACCGGGTCACCGGCAGGCTGGACTCGTTCGCCCCGGACGCGACGGTGGTGCACGCCGACATCGACCCGGCGGAGATCGGCAAGAACCGGCACGCGGACGTGCCGATCGTCGGCGACGCCCGGCACGTCATCGACGAGCTCATCGCCGCGGTCAGCGCCGAGAGGGCGGCCGGGCACGGCACCGACCTGGGTGACTGGTGGACCCAGCTCGACGACCTGCGCAAGCGCTACCCGCTGGGCTACGAGGAGCCGGCCGACGGCACGCTCTCCCCGCAGTACGTGATCAAGCGGCTGGGCGAGATCGCCGGCCCGGACGCGATCTTCGTGGCCGGGGTGGGCCAGCACCAGATGTGGGCCTCCCAGTTCATTTCGTACGAGAAGCCGTACACCTGGCTGAACTCCGGCGGGCTCGGCACGATGGGCTACGCGGTCCCGGCGGCGATGGGTGCCAAGGTCGGCAAGCCGGACACGGTGGTCTGGGCGGTGGACGGCGACGGCTGCTTCCAGATGACCAACCAGGAGCTGGCCACCTGTGCCCTGGAGGGGATCCCGGTCAAGATCGCCGTGATCAACAACGGCAACCTCGGCATGGTCCGGCAGTGGCAGACGCTCTTCTACAACGAGCGCTACTCCAACACCGACCTCGGCACCCACAAGCACCGCATCCCCGACTTCCTGAAGCTCGCCGAGGCGCTCGGCTGCGTCGGGCTGCGCTGCGAGAACGCCGACGACGTGGACAAGACCATCGCCGCCGCCATGGAGATCAACGACGCCCCCGTGGTGATCGACTTCGTGGTCGGCAAGGACGCCATGGTCTGGCCGATGGTCGCCGCCGGCACCAGCAACGACGAGATCATGTTCGCCCGCGGCGTCCGCCCGGCCTTCGACGAGGACGAGATCTAGTCATGACCGAACGCACCGAGCGCAGCGAGGGCCATGAGGGCATGCCAAAGGAGTCAGAGTGACGATGCACACGCTGTCCGTCCTGGTGGAGAACAAGCCGGGTGTCCTGGCCCGGGTCTCCGGCCTGTTCTCCCGGCGCGGATTCAACATCGACAGCCTCGCCGTCGGCGAGACCGAGAACCCGGACGTCTCCCGGATCACCATCGTGGTCAACGCCGAGTCCTCGCCGCTGGAGCAGGTCACCAAGCAGCTGAACAAGCTGGTGAACGTACTCAAGATCGTTGAGCTGGACCCGCAGGTCTCGGTGGCCCGGGAGCTGCTGCTGGTCAAGGTCCGCGCCGACCGGTCCGAGCGGGCCCAGGTGCTGGAGACGGTCAGTCTGTTCCGCGCCCGGGTGGTCGACGTGGCACCGGACACGCTGACCATCGAGGCCACCGGCACGCCGGACAAGCTGGACGCGCTGCTGCGCGACCTGGAGCCCTTCGGCATCAAGGAGATGGTGCAGTCCGGGCTGGTCGCGATCGGGCGCGGCTCGCGTTCGATCACCGCCGGCCCCGCGCTGCGGGCCGCCTGACCCACCGCTGGGCCCTGCGCAGCGGGCCGCCGCCAACCCATCCGCACATTCCACGACGGGCCGCCCGGGCCGCCGTACGAAAGGGAAGTTTCATGAGCGTTGAGGTGTACTACGAGGACGACGCCGACCTGGGCCTGATCCAGGCCAGGAAGGTCGCGGTGATCGGCTACGGCAGCCAGGGCCACGCCCACGCGCTGTCGCTGCGCGACTCCGGCGTCGACGTGGTGATCGGCCTGCCGGAGGGCTCGAAGAGCCGCCCCAAGGCCGAGGAGCAGGGCCTGCGGGTGGTGACGCCGGCGCAGGCGGCGACCGAGGCCGACGTGATCATGGTGCTCGCTCCGGACACCGCCCAGCGCGGCCTCTACACCGAGTCGATCGAGCCGCACCTCGCCCCGGGCAAGGCGCTCCTCTTCGGCCACGGGTTCAACATCCGGTACGGGCTGATCAAGCCGCCGGCCGAGGTGGACGTGGCCATGATCGCGCCCAAGGGGCCCGGTCACCTGGTCCGCCGCCAGTACGCCGACGGCAAGGGCGTGCCCTGCCTCGTCGCCGTCGAGCAGGACGCCAGCGGCAACGCCCTCGCGCTGGCCCTGTCGTACGCCAAGGGCATCGGCGGCACCCGCGCCGGCGTGATCCGGACGACCTTCACCGAGGAGACCGAGACCGACCTCTTCGGCGAGCAGGCGGTGCTCTGCGGTGGCGCGGCGGCGCTGGTGCAGACCGGCTTCGAGGTGCTCACCGAGGCGGGCTACGCCCCCGAGGTGGCCTACTTCGAGTGCCTGCACGAGCTGAAGCTCATCGTCGACCTGATGTACGAGGGCGGCATCGCCAAGATGCGCTACAGCATCTCCGACACCGCCGAGTACGGCGACCTCTCCCGCGGTCCCCGGGTCATCGACGCGCGGGTCAAGGAGGAGATGCGCAAGATCCTCGGCGAGATCCAGTCCGGCGAGTTCGCCCGGGAGTGGGTGGCCGAGGACGAGGCGGGCCGGCCGAACTTCACCAAGTGGCGGGCCGAGGGTGCGGCGCACCCGATCGAGGAGACCGGCCGGAAGCTGCGCGGCATGATGAGCTGGGTGGACCGCCCGATCACCGAGACCGCCTGACGCGGCCCCACCCCACCGGGACACCGCGACGCGGCCCGCGACCCGACGCTCTCCCCGGCGTCGGATCGCGGGCCGCGGCAGCTCGACGACGGTCGACCGACGCGACGCGATCGAGCCGCTTCGCCAGCCTGGTATCCGGGCCACGCCACCGGGCGCGTCGGGTGAACGTCAGATGGCAGGCGTGCGACGACCCTGTGTGAGGGCGCTCACCCCGCCGTCCGGGACACGCCGGCCATCGGGCCACCTACGATCCCTGATAGGTGCGTAGCCGGCACCTGCACGGCCATGGCCACGGATCAGCGCAGGGCGCAGCGAGGCGTCCGGACGCCCCGGGCCGACCGCATACGACGTCTACGAGGACCGATGAATCCTGTCGTACTGATCGCCGAAGAACTCGCTCCCGCCGCCATCGAGGTGCTCGCCCACGACTTCGACGTACGCCACGTCGACGGCACCGATCGGCCGGCCCTGCTCTCCGCTCTCTCCGAGGCCGACGCGGTGATCGTGCGCAGCGCCACCCAGATCGACGCCGAGGCGATCGCGGCCGCGCCGCGGCTCAAGGTGGTCGCCCGGGCCGGCGTCGGGCTGGACAACGTCGAGGTGCCGGCCGCCACCGCGCGGGGCGTCATGGTCGTCAACGCTCCCACCTCCAACATCGTCTCCGCCGCCGAGCAGGCCGTCGCCCTGCTGCTGGCGGTCGCCCGCAACACCGCCAGCGCCAGCGCGGCGCTGAAGGCGGGGGAGTGGAAGCGGTCGAAGTACACCGGCGTGGAGATCCAGGGCAAGACCGTCGGCGTGGTCGGCCTCGGCCGCATCGGCGTGCTCTTCGCCCAGCGCATCGCCGCGTTCGGCACCCGGCTCATCGCGTACGACCCGTACATTCAGCCGGCCCGTGCGGCCCAGCTCGGTGTGCGTCTGGTCGGCCTGGAGGAGCTGCTGCGCGAGAGCGACTTCATCTCCATCCACCTGCCCAAGACCCCGGAGACGGTGGGCCTGATCGGTGAGAAGGAGCTGGCGGTCGTCAAGCCCGGCGTGCGGATCGTGAACGCCGCCCGGGGCGGGCTGGTCGACGAGCAGGCCCTCGCGAACGCGATCGCCGAAGGCCGGGTCGCCGGCGCCGGCGTGGACGTCTACAGCAAGGAGCCCTGCACCTCCTCGCCGCTGTTCGCCTTCGACAACGTGGTGGCCACCCCACACCTGGGCGCCTCCACGCACGAGGCGCAGGACAAGGCGGGCCTGGCGGTGGCCAAGAGCGTGAAGCTCGCGTTGCAGGGCGAGTTCGTCCCCGACGCGGTGAACGTGCAGGCCGGTGGCGTGGTCGCCGAGGACGTGCGGCCGCTGCTGCCGTTGGCCGAGAAGCTAGGTCGGGCCTTCACCGCCGTCGCCGGCGGGGTCGCCGCCAGCGTCACCGTCGAGGTACGCGGCGAGATCGTCGCGCACGACGTCTCGGTGCTCAAGCTCGCCGCCACCAAGGGGCTGTTCAGCTCGGTGGTCGAGGAGCAGGTCACCTACGTCAACGCGCCGCACCTGGCCGCCGAGCGCGGCGTCGAGGTGGCCCTGGCCACCCTGGCCGAGACGGCCGAGCACCCCACCCTGGTCACGGTGCGCGGGGCGCTGCCGGACGGGCGCACGGTGAGCGTCTCCGGCACGGTCACCCAGAGCGGCGCCCGGGACGTCATCAAGCTGACCGAGGTGGACGGTTTCGACGTGGAGATCGGCGCGGAGGGCATCCTGCTCTTCCTGCGCTACGTCGACCGGCCGGGCGTGGTCGGCACCGTGGGCACCCTGCTCGGCGCGGCCGGCATCAACATCGCGGCCATGCAGGTGGCCCGCCGGGAGGCCGGCGGCGAAACGCTGATGACGCTCACCGTCGACCAGGCGCTCGGCGCCGACCTGCTCAGCTCGGTGGCCGACTCGATCGGCGCGGTCGCGGCCAGCGCGGCGGACCTGCGCGACGAGTAGTCCCAGGCAGCACCACGGGGGGCCCGGCGATCCGCCGGGCCCCTTTGCCGTACGTGGGCTGGTGTCCCGGCCCCGCGTGGACCGGCTCAGCCGGGCAGCCGTGCCGGTGGCGGGTAGACCGACCCGTCCTGGGCGTCGAAGAGCATCAGCCCGTGCTCGCCGGCGAGCCGCTCGATGTCGAGCAGCACCTGGTCCGCACAGGTCGGGTGCAGGTTCAGCTCCACGTGGTCGTGCGCCGCGTGCAGCGGCGCCACCGCCCACGGGCTGTCCGGCCCCGGGTGCCGGTCGGGGTAGGTGGCGGTGATCGCCCGGTAGAAGCCGACGACCCGGGGATCCGGGTACCGGTCGACGTGCTGCCCCTGCCGGCAGCCCTGCACCGCGGCCCGTACGTCCTCGGGCGTCGCCCCGTCCGCCAGGGCCCACACGCTCAGATCGAAACTCACGGCGGACAGCGTGCCATCCGTCGTTCACCATGTCGAAACTGCCTCGCCGCAGGCCAATCCGCGACCCGCCACGCTCGCACCACGACGGTCCGCTGTGGAGACTCTTGCGTCGAGTTGCGTCGATTCGCTAGCGTACCGATGCGGTCACTGGCCGAGCTCGCGGCGCCGGCCCGTCTTCGGGTGGCGCGGTCGACGTCCGACCCGACCGGTCCGCACCCCTCGATTGCGCGAGCCACGCGCACTCGTCGCTGACCGGCCCTCACGATCGTTGCCGAGACCGTGGGGGCCGATCGCGGCCCGAGGAGACCGGCAGGCGGTCGAGGTGCGAATCGGGCCGGAGCACCGCGGTGAGGCGGGCTCGTGCGACGACATCCCGCTCAGCGCCGGTGGGCGAAGAGCGCGCGATAGTCGGAGCCGGCGCGGAACCAGGCCAGCCCGGTCGGGCCCGCGGCGTAGAGCGCGGTGGCGTAGGCGTCGGCGACCGCAAGGTCCGGCCCGACGACGGTCGCGGCGACCAGCTGATCGGCCGGCTCGCCGGTGTGCGGGTCCACCACGTGCCCCCGTCGCCCGGTCACCCCGGAGGTGCCCACCGCGCCGGCGGTCATCTCCAGCACCAGCGGCGCCCGACGTCGATCGGTGGGATGGTGCACCGCCACCCGCCACGGTCCGCCGTGCGGAGCGCGGCCGCGTACCACCAGGTCGGCTCCGGCGAGCACCGCGTAGTCGTGGATGCCGGCGGCACGCAGCCGGGCCGCAGCCCGCTCCACCGCCCAGCCGCCGAGCAGGCCGCCCGGGTCGAAGCCGCCGGGCACCGCCCAGGCGTCGAACCAGCCGTCGGTGGCGGCGCGCATCGCCGCGCAGCGGTCCACCAGGTCGGCCAGCGGCGGGTACGACTCGGGGCTGATCTCGCCCCGGCGCAGTTTGGAGACGAGGCTCTGCGGCTGGTTGGGGCCGTAGGTGAGGTCGATGGCGCGCAGCTCGGCGACGGTGTCGCGCAGCGCCTCGCCGACCCCGCGCCGGCCGAGCCACTCGGGCGCGTTGAGCAGCAGGGTGTACTCGGCGGTCGCGGTGCGGACGGTGTGCTGCACGGCGATGCGGCCGTCGCTGGTGGCGCTGGTCGCGTCGACGCGGTGCCGGCGGGTGCCGAGCCGGAGGTCCGGGCGGCGGCTCCGGAAGGCCGACGGGTCGGGCCAGCGGGTTCGCGGCTGCTCGTCGATGCGCATCACGTGACTCCCTCGCAGTTGGCGCCGCCTCGTCGCGGCCCCGGACACGGGCCCCCGTGACCCGCTGCCCCCACGCTAGGCAGCGAAGATGACTGGACCATGAGTCTGACCTGGGAGGGTCCTGTGCATCGCGTTTCCCAGATTCTGGAAGCCGCGTACCGGGAGCCGGGACGGCGACGTACCGTTGCCCCGACGGAGGCAGCCGAGCAGAGGAGCACGGGCGTGGCACGGATCGCGGTGGTGGCCGGGGACGGCATCGGGCCCGAGGTGGTCACGCAGGCCCGCAAGGTCCTCGACGCCGTGCTGCCCGGTGTGCAGGCCACCGAGTACGACCTCGGCGCGGCCCGCTGGCACCGTACCGGAGAGGTGCTGCCGGACTCGGTGCTGGCCGAGCTGGCCGGGCACGACGCGATCCTGCTCGGCGCCGTCGGCGACCCAACGGTGCCCCCGGGCGTCCTGGAGCGGGGTCTGCTGCTCAAGCTCCGCTTCGCCTTCGACCAGTACGTCAACCTGCGCCCGTCCCGGCTCTGGCCCGGGGTCGCCGGCCCGCTGGGCAGCGTGAAGCCGGGCGAGGTCGACCTCGTGGTGGTCCGTGAGGGCACCGAGGGGCTCTACGCCGGCGCCGGTGGCTCGCTGCACCGGGACACGCCCGCCGAAATCGCCACCGAGGAGAGCCTGAACACCCGGCACGGCGTGGAGCGGGTGATCCGTGACGCGTTCGCCCGCGCGGGCCGCCGGGAGCGGCGCAAGGTCACCCTGGTGCACAAGACCAACGTGCTCACCCACGCCGGGTCGCTCTGGGCGCGTACCTTCGACGCGGTCGCCGCCGAGCACCCGGACGTCGCCACCGAGTACCAGCACGTCGACGCGGCCGCGATGTTCCTGGTCACCCAGCCGCAGCGCTACGACGTGGTGGTCACCGACAACCTCTTCGGCGACATCCTCACCGACATCGCCGCCGCGGTGACCGGCGGCATCGGGCTGGCCGCCAGCGGCAGCATCAACCCCGAGGGGGCGTACCCCTCCATGTTCGAGCCGGTGCACGGCTCGGCGCCGGACATCGCCGGCCAGGGCGTCGCCGACCCGGTCGCCGCCGTGCTCTCCGTGGCGCTGCTGCTGGAGCAGCTCGGTCAGCACGACGCCGCGGCCCGGGTCACCGCCGCGGTCGGCGCCGAGCTCGCCGGCCGGACGCCGGGCGTACCGCTGCGTACCGCCGAGGTCGGCGACCGGCTCGCCGCGCACGCCGTAGCCTGACCGCCCCCGGTCCACCGGCGACGCGCCGGTCCGGCGCGTGCCATCCGGCGTCCTCGATCCGTCCAGGCGGAGCTACCCGCTGAACGACCGTTCGGGGTAAGTTTCTGGCACCAGCCATGTCGGTGTGCGGTCCCGCATGCCGTTGTCCCGCAGGGAGGTCAGCGCGATGAGCGGTGGTGACAAGCTCGACTTCGAGATCCGTCCGAATCCCGCGCCGGTATCCGCCGCCGACCGGGCCGCCCTGCTGGCCAACCCCGGCTTCGGTCGGGTCTTCACCGACCACATGGTCACCATCCGCTACGCCGAGGGCAAGGGCTGGTACGACGCCCGGGTCGAGGCGCGCGCACCGATCCCGATGGATCCGGCCAGCGCGGTGCTGCACTACGCGCAGGAGATCTTCGAGGGGCTCAAGGCGTACCGGACCGCCGACGGGGGCGTGACCATGTTCCGCCCGGACGCCAACGCGTCCCGTTTCGTCGCCTCGGCCCAGCGGATGGCGATGCCGGCGCTGCCGCCGGAGGTGTTCGTCGACTCGCTGCACAAGCTCATCGAGGTGGACCGGGAGTGGATCCCCACGGGTCCCGACGGCAGCCTCTACCTGCGGCCGTTCATGTTCGCCAGCGAGGTCTTCCTCGGCGTCCGGCCGGCCAACGAGTACCTCTACATGGTGATCGCCTCGCCGGTCGGGGCGTACTTCAGCGGCGGCGTCAAGCCGGTCACCGTCTGGGTCTCCCCGGACTACACCCGCGCGGCGCCGGGCGGCACCGGCGCGGCCAAGTGCGGCGGCAACTACGCCGCCTCGCTGGCGGCGCAGGCCGAGGCGATCGAGGCCGGCTGCGACCAGGTGGTCTTCCTGGACGCGGTGGAGCGCCGCTTCGTCGACGAGCTCGGTGGCATGAACGTCTTCTTCGTCTACGACGACGACACCGTGGTCACCCCGCCGCTGACCGGCACCATCCTGCCCGGCATCACCCGCGACGCGGTCCTCACGCTGGCCGCCGAGGCGGGGCACGGGGTCGAGGAGCGGCCGGTCACCTTCGCCGACTGGCAGGCCGACGCCGCCAGCGGCCGCCTGCGCGAGGTCTTCGCCTGCGGCACCGCCGCGGTGATCACGCCGATCGGCGGGGTCCGCTTCCCCGACGGCGAGTTCCTGATCGGCGGAGGCGAGCCCGGCCGGGTCACCATGGCGCTGCGCCAGCAACTGGTGGACATCCAGCGCGGCAGGGCCGCCGACCCGCACGGCTGGGTGCGCCAGGTCCTCTGACCGTCCGCACGACCGTCGCGCCCGTCGCCGGACGGGCGCGACGCCGGCCGGTCAGTCGAGCAGGTGCTCGGGGAGTGCGGCGAGCTGCGCGTCGGTGACGCCGGCGTGCCGCAGGTAGCCCTCGACCGAGCCGTAGCCCGCACGCAACTCGGCGAGGAACAGCGACATCGCCTCGGCCGGCGAGGACAGGAACGGACTCGGTGGCTCCTCGACGTCCGGCATGGCGGCCGCCAGCCAGGCGCTGAACCGCGCCGACGCCTCGGTGCTCAGCGCGTAGTCGGCGGCGATGTCGTCGTCGTCCACGCCGAGCACCGCCAGGGTCAGCGCGCACACGATGCCGGTGCGGTCCTTGCCGGCCACGCAGTGCACCACGACCGGGGCGTTGGCCGAGTCGGCGATCAGCCCGACCGCCTCGGCCAGGCCTGCGGTGCCGGTCTGGGCCAGGTCGGCGTACCGGTCGGCGAGGTAGCGGGGAAGGCTGTCACCCGCCTGGTACGGCCGCTCGCCCCACTCCGCGTGCTCCGGGTGGATGTGCCGGTAGGTCAGCCCCTCGTACGGCGGCACCCGACCGTCCCGGTCCACCTCGTACGGTCGGCGCAGGTCGATGACGGTCCGGACGCCGAGGGCGGCGAACGCCTCCCGGTCGGTCTCGTCGATGCGGTGCAACGAGTCGGAGCGGTAGAGGCGGCCCCAACGCACGGTGCGCCCACCGTGGCCCTGGTAGCCCCCGACATCACGGAAGTTGAACATCGCGGAGAAGGGGATCCTGCGCTTCATCTCGGTGGCGTCCACGCTCACACGGTAACGGCCGGTGGGGCAAAGCCCCACCGGCCGTCAACAGGATCCACCGTTACCTGGCGGTACCCGGGGGAATGGCCGAGTACGTCTCGCCGTAGTAGCCACCGAGCTTGTCCCGGTAGGCCGGGTCGGTGTCGGCGGTCTCGTCGTACTCGGGCGCGGCCTTGATCTGGTCCTTGCTCCGGTCGACGTAGACCTTCCGCTCGTCGTGGTCGACGTGGTTGACGGTCCCGGCAGGGATCATGACCTTCTTGCCGAAGATCCACGGACCGGTGTCGACCACGAGGTAACTGGAGTTCACCTCATGGCTGGCCTGGTCCACCTTGCCGATGCCGCCGTCGTTCGCCTCCACCTTGTAGCCCACCAGGTCGACGCCGGTAACCCCGGCCTCGTCCCGGTAGCGCCACGGGTCGAAGGTGCCGCCGGGCGTGTCACCCGGGAAGGCGCCCTGTCCACCGTGCACGAACGGGTCCGGCGTCCCGTGGGTCGTTCGAGGGTCGAGCCGC
The DNA here is from genome assembly GCF_042650685.1 of Micromonospora sp. GCM10011542. Lineage (NCBI taxonomy): Bacteria > Bacillati > Actinomycetota > Actinomycetes > Micromonosporales > Micromonosporaceae > Micromonospora > Micromonospora sp. GCM10011542. The sequence goes on along the minus strand of NZ_JBHSBO010000061.1, from coordinate 118,770 downwards.
TCCATGGCGTTTCACTCCTCTACTCGACTGATCGGGGGTTGGTGCCCTGTCAGCCCCATGTCCTACCCGGTGTCGAGATCGCTACACCTGTCCGTACCCACGGAAAGGGCCGGCCGGTGCGACCGGCCGGCCCTTGACGGCACCGCTCAGGCCAGTGCGGCCTCGGCGTCGAGGGTGACCGCCGCGGCGTGCACCACGGCGGCGATCCGCAGCGCCTCGTGCACCTGCTCCCGGGTGAAGCCGCTGCCGCGCAGCGTCTTCTCGTGCGACTCAAGGCACACCCCGCAGCCGGTGATGGCCGAGACGGCGAGGCACCACAGCTCGAAGTCGCCCTTGTCCACGCCGGGCCGGGCGATGATCTGCATCCGCAGCCGGGCCGGCATCGAGGCGTACTGCTCGTCGCCGATGAGGTGCTTGGCCCGGTAGTAGACGTTGTTCATCGCCATGATGGCCGCCGCGCCCTTGGCGGCCTCGACCGCCTCCGGCGTGAGCTGCTCGGCGGCGTCGGCGGCGATCTCGCGCAGGACCATCGGGTTGCGGGCCGACACCGCGCAGGCCAGCGCGGTGCCCCAGGCCTGCACCGGGGTCAGCGTCGAGGTGCCGACGGTGGAGCCGAGGTTGAGCTTGATGTCCTTGGCGTACTCGGGCAGGGCCGCCTTGATCGCGTCGAGACCCATGTCAGGCCCCGGCACCGGCGAGGAGCGCGTTGGCGTCCAGGGTCTCGCCGCCCTTGTTCCAGTTGCACGGGCACAGCTCGTCGGTCTGCAGCGCGTCGAGCACCCGCAGGACCTCGGAGACGTTGCGGCCCACGGAGCCGGCGGTGACCATGGCGAACTGGATCTCGTTGTTCGGGTCGACGATGAACGTCGCCCGCTGCGCCACGCCGTCCTCGCCGAGCACGCCGCAGGCGGCGGCCAGCTCACGCTTGATGTCGCTGAGCATCGGGAACGGCAGCTCGCGCAGGTCGGGGTGGTCCTTGCGCCACGCGTAGTGGACGAACTCGTTGTCCACCGACGCGCCGAGGACCTGGGCGTCCCGGTCGGCGAACTCGCCGTTGAGCCGGCCGAACTCGGCGATCTCCGTGGGGCAGATGAAGGTGAAGTCCTTCGGCCAGAAGAAGACCACCCGCCACTTGCCCTCGTGGGACTTGTGGTTGATCGTCTCGAACGCCTTGTCGGCGTCGAGGGACACGCAGGCGGTGAGTTCGTACTCGGGGAAGCGGTCACCGACAGTGAGCACGGGTCCTCCTTGGGAGCGGCACGAGGCCGGAAACTGGATCGGTTCCAGATACTGCCCGCAGGGCTGTTTTCGCCGCTCAGCGGCACGCTGTCTTGTGAAGTCGATCACCAACGGTGGGTCGTGGTCCGGTTCGGACGGCGGCTGAGGTACGGCGACACTCCGTCACTGTCTCGGCATGTGGATTGTTCCTCCCAAAACCGGTGCGGGGTGGCAGAGTGGCGACCGTGACCAGCACCGCCCTGATTATCGCGACCTAGCGCGCCGGCCCTCCCCTCCGCCGAGCGCGCAGACCTCCCGCATACCGCGGGGGGTCTTTTTGTTGCTGCTCCGAGAAAGGATCCTGATGACGTTCCAGGTCTTCGACACGACCCTGCGCGACGGCGCCCAGCGCGAGGGGCTCACCTACTCGGTGGTCGACAAGCTGGCGGTGGCCCGGCTGCTCGACGAGTTCGGGGTCGGCTTCATCGAGGGCGGCTGGCCGGGCGCGGTGCCCAAGGACACCGAGTTCTTCCGTCGCGCCCGCACCGAGCTGACCCTGCGCCACGCACTGCTGGTCGCCTTCGGCGCCACCCGCAAGGCCGGTGTCGCGGTCGCCGACGACCCGCAGGTGCGCGGCCTGCTGGACGCGCAGACCCCGGCAGTGGCGCTGGTTGCCAAGGCCGACCTGCGGCACGTCGAGCGGGCCCTGCGGACCACCGGCGCGGAGAACCTCGCGATGATCCACGACACGGTCGCGCACCTGGTCCGCGAGGGGCGCCGGGTCTTCGTCGACGGCGAACACTTCTTCGACGGCTACCGGCACGACCCCGCGTACGCGGCGGCCGTGGTGCGGACCGCGCTGGCCGCCGGTGCCGAGCGGATGGTGCTCTGCGACACCAACGGCGGCATGCTGCCGTCGCGGGTGACCGCCGTGATCACCGACCTGACCGAGCGGCTCGGGATCGGTGCCGACCTGCTCGGCATGCACGCGCAGAACGACACCGCCTGCGCGGTGGCCAACACGATCGCCGCCGTCGAGGCGGGCGTCCGGCACGTGCAGGGCACCGCCAACGGGTACGGCGAGCGCCCCGGCAACGCCGACCTCTTCGCGGTCGTCGCCAACCTCCAGCTCAAGCTCGGCATGCCCGTCCTACCGGAGGGCTGCCTGGCGCAGATGGTGCGGGTCTCGCACGCCATCGCCGAGATCGCCAACATCGCCCCCGACACCCACCAGGCGTACGCCGGGGCCGCCGCCTTCGCCCACAAGGCGGGGCTGCACGCGAGTGCGATCAAGGTCGACCCGTTGCTCTACAACCACGTGGACCCGTCGGTGGTGGGCAACGACATGCGGATCCTGGTGACCGAGATGGCCGGCCGGGCCAGCATCGAGCTCAAGAGCCGCGAGCTCGGGCTGGACCTGGCCGGCCAGCCGGAGACGCTGAGCCGGGTCACCAACCGGGTCAAGGAGTTGGAGGCCGGCGGCTGGTCCTTCGAGGCCGCGGACGCCTCCTTCGAGCTGCTGGTCCGATCCGAGTTGCCCGAGGGCGGGCCGGCCCGGCCGTTCGCGCTGGAGTCGTACCGCGTGCTGGTCGAGCACCGCGAGGACGGCGCGGTGGTCTCCGAGGCGACCGTCAAGATCCGGGTACGCGGCGAGCGGGTGATCGCCACCGCCGAGGGCAACGGCCCGGTCAACGCCCTCGACGAGGCGCTGCGGGTCGGGCTGGCCCGGCACTACCCGGAGCTGCGCGACTTCGAGCTGGCCGACTACAAGGTCCGCATCCTGGAGGGCAGCCACGGCACCGGCGCGATCACCCGGGTGCTGCTGGAGACCACCGACACCGCCGGCCGGGACTGGACCACGGTGGGCGTGCACCCCAACGTGGTCGAGGCGAGCTGGCACGCGCTCGTGGACGCCCTCACCTACGGGCTCGACCGCGCGCACGTCTGACGGTCAGCCGGCCGGGAGACGCAGGGTGGCCAGGACGGGACGGTGGTCGGTGCGGGGGAGGCCGTGCACGGTCAGCTCCCGAACCGCGATGCGGCGGTCGACCAGGACGTGGTCGATGGTGACCGGGGGGATCAGGTCGCCGTCGTAGGGCCCCCACGTGCCGACCAGCCCCCGCCCGGTGGCGTCGGCGGCGTCCACGTAGCCGGTGCGCACCAGGGCCCGCAGCGGGCCGTGGTCGAGGGTCGCGTTGAAGTCGCCGGCGAGGATGCGCAGGCCGTCGTGCGGGGTGGCCGGCGGCTGCGCGGCCAGGTCGGTGCGCCAGAAGCCGACCTGGTCCAGCGCGTACGGCGCCGACGGATGGGCCGACTCGACGCGTACCGGTGGCGCGCCGGGCACGCTCACCGTGCCGTAGGCCTGGCTGAATCCCCAGCCACCCAGGTTGTGCCGGATACCGGCGTCGCTGATCGGCCACCGCGAGTAGAGCCCGGAGCCGGGCGTGCCGTCCTGCGCGTTGAGCTGCCGGTGCGGCAGCAGCCGGTCCAGTCCCAGCCGGTCGAGGTCGGCCTGCGCGGCGGGGGTGAACTCCTGCACGGTGAGCACGTCCACCCGGTGCCGCCGGACCAGCTCGACAAGCGTCCCGGCGTCGGCGCCGCCGGCCAGCAGGTTGGCGGTGAGCAGCCGCACGGTCGGCCCGGTGGTGGCCGGCTGCGCGGCGGGCAGGGCCCGGGGCGCGACCGCGCCGAGCAGCGCCACGGCGGCCACCGCCGCGACCGCCGCCGGGCGCCAGCGCCGCAGGGCGAGGGCGAGCACCAGGGCCAGCAGACTCCCACCCGCGACGTACGGGGTGAAGGCGAGCGCCTGCACCAGTGGCCCCCGGTCCAGGCCGGCCAGCCGGACGACAGCCCAGGCGGCCGCCGGTGCGACGGCCAGCCAGCAGAGCCCGGTGCCGATCCGGCGCGCGCGGTGCGTGGCGGGGAACGGCGACCTGTCGACGATCATGGCGGTCAGGGTAGCGGAAGCCGGCGTCGCGCAATTTCGTGAATGGTTGTGGACTCACTTCTCACAATTGCCTGACGGCTGATTGGCAGCCCATTAAAACGTGATCGACTATTGACGCTCGGCTTTTTATGGTGCTACGTTCCACCTGGTTCAAGCGACGCAACTCTGAGTAGTAATCCCAGCTCAAGCCGGATGTAGATCGGTTGGTAAATCAACGATCACGGTTCGCGTGAGATTGTTTCCTCCGGCCCGAGTCTCGTCGCGGAACAGCCAACGGCAGTCGTCCGTCCCGCCCTTGCGGGTCGGCCGAATTCGTACGGTCACACAAGGGGGACCTGTCATGACCACATCTTTCCGACGTAAGGCGGCAGCGGCCACGTTCGCTGCTCTGGCGCTCACCCTGGCCGGGGGCGGCATCGCCGTCGCCCAGCCGTCGGCGAAGGCGCCGCAGGAAACCGTCCAGCCCGCGGCCCGGCGTACCGACAGCCAGCCGCCGGTGACGGCGGAATCGGCGCGCAAGGCGCGGGCCGCGCTGAAGGCGAACGCCACCACCCTCGCCGCCAGCACCGCGATCACCGTCGTCAACGCCAACGGCACCAGGTCGCGTGGTGTCGGCACGGTCATCAAGTACGGCGTGGGTCAGTACGAGGTGCAGTACGCGTACAACGTGACCGGGGGTGTCTACGTGGCCACCATCGGGCGCGCCGACGCCTGCTGCATCCCGGCGCCCGGCGAGATCTCGGTCGCGCGCCGACTCAGCACGCCCAACGCGGTGTTCGTGCAGACCCGCAACTCGGCCGGCGCCCCGGCCGACCTGGGCTTCCACCTGGTCGTCCACACCTCCTGACGCGCGCGGTCGCCGGCCCTCACGCGGACCGTGGGGGCCGGTGCCCGTCTCGACGGGAAAGGCCACCCCGCGGTGGCCTTCTCCGTACCCGGTCTGCCGCCCGCCGCGAGGGTCGTACCGGTCCCGGGGCCGTTGTCCCCCGGCAGGGCAGTTCCTCCCGATCAGGGGGCACAAGGGACGCTTCGGCGCCGATAATCCGACGTTTGCCGGGCCGTCGCCACGGGAAGCAAGCACCGTGACGGACATCTCGGACACCCTGGCCAGCATGCCCAGCCCGGTCGATCCCGAACCGACCGGCGTCGAGCTGGAACAGACCCTCTTCGAGGTCAAACGCGTGATCGTCGGGCAGGATCGGCTCGTCGAACGCCTGCTCACCGCTCTGATCGCCAACGGGCACTGCCTCCTGGAGGGGGTGCCCGGCGTGGCCAAGACGCTGGCCGCGCAGACCCTCGCCACCGTGGTCGGTGGCACCTTCTCCCGGATCCAGTTCACCCCGGACCTGGTCCCCTCGGACATCGTGGGTACCCGCATCTACCGGGCGTCGAAGGAGACCTTCGACATCGAACTCGGCCCGATCATGGCCAACCTGGTGCTCGCCGACGAGATCAACCGGGCCCCGGCCAAGGTCCAGTCGGCGCTGCTGGAGGCGATGGCCGAGCGGCAGGTCTCCATCGGCGGGCGCAGCTGGCCGGTCCCGGCGCCGTTCCTGGTGCTGGCCACCCAGAACCCGATCGAGTCCGAGGGGGTCTACCAGCTCCCGGAGGCGCAGCGCGACCGGTTCCTCATGAAGGTCGTCGTGGACTACCCCAGCGACGCCGACGAGCTGACCATCCTCTACCGGATGAGCAGCGACCGGCCGCGGGCCCGCCAGGTGCTCGACGCCCAGCGGCTGCTGGACCTCCAGGCCCGCGCCGAACGCGTCTTCGTGCACCACGCGCTCGCCGAGTACGTGGTGCGGCTCATCCTCGCCACCCGGGACCCGGGCCGCTTCGGCCTGCCGGACATCGCGCCGTTGCTCGCGTACGGAGCCAGCCCACGAGCCACCCTCGGCCTGGTCGCGGCGGCCCGAGCCCAGGCGTTGCTGCGGGGACGCGAGTACGTGCTGCCCGAGGATGTCCGCGAACTGGCCGTGGACGTCCTCGCCCACCGGCTGGTGCTCTCCTTCGACGCGGTCGCCGACGGCGTCTCGGCCGAGGCCGTGGTCCGCCGACTGGTCGACGCCGTGCCACCGCCCCGGCTCGCCACCGGTCAGGCGCAGCACGCCGACCTGGCGGCGGCATGAGGCGCCCGAGCGCCGCGACGGCCGACCCCGGCCTCACCGAGCTGGCCCCGAACCAGCGACTGCGCCGCCTCGAGCTGACCGTCACCCGGCGCCTGGACGGGCTGCTGCACGGCCAGTACCGCGGACTGCTGCCCGGGCCGGGCAGCGAGCCGGCCGGCAGCCGCGAGTACCGGCCGGGCGAGGACGAGGTGCGTCGCATGGACTGGGCCGTGACCGCCCGCACCACCGTGCCGCACGTCCGGCAGGTCGACGCCGACCGGGAGCTGACCACCTGGTTGCTCATCGACGCCACCCCCAGCATGGAGTTCGGCACCGCCGAACTGGACAAGCGGGAGCTGGCGGTGGCCGCGGTCGCGGCGGTCGGCTTCCTGACCGCGGGAGTCGGCAACCGCCTCGGTGCCCAGGTGCTGCGGGCGGACGGCGTGCGCTCCTTTCCGGCCCGCAGCGGGCGTACCCATCTGCTCGGCCTGCTGCGCGCGCTGCTGGCCGCCCCACGTACCACCGGTGACCACCGGCCGGCCGACCCGCCGGAGCTGGCCGACGGGCTCGCCTCGGTGCAGCGGTTCGCCACCCGGCGCGGCCTGGTGGTGGTGGTCTCCGACTTCCTCGACGGGCTGCCCGACGATCCCGGCCAGCCACCGCCGTGGGAGCGGAGCCTGCGCCGGCTGGCGGTGCGGCACCAGGTGCTCGTGGTGGAGGTGACCGACCCGCGTGAGCTGGAACTGCCGGACGTCGGCCTGATCACCCTGATCGACCCGGAGACCGGCCGCAGCCGCGAGGTCTGCACCTCGGACCGGCGGCTGCGGGAGCGGTACGCGGCGGCCGCCGCCGCCCAACGCGACCAGGTCCGCGCGGCGCTGCGCCGCAGCGGGGCGACGCACCTGGCGCTGCGCACGGACCGGGACTGGAGTGTGGACATCGTCCGGCACGTGCACGCCCAGCGCCGGCTGGCCGCCGCCCCGGCCGGGGCAGCCCGGGGAGGTGCCGCGTGACCTGGCAGTCGCCGCTGCGGCTCTGGCTGCTGCTCGGGGTCCTCGCCCTGGTCGTGGCGTATCTGGTGATGCAGCGCGGACGCAGCCGCTACGCCGTGCGGTTCACCAACCTGCGCCTGCTGGACCGGGTGGCCCCGCAACGCCCGGCCTGGCGGCGGCACGTACCCGCCGGGCTGTTCCTGGCCATGCTGGCGCTGCTGGTGGTCGGGTTCGCCCGGCCCACCGCGGAGGTCCGGGTGCCCCGGGAACGCGCCACGGTGATGGTGGCGGTGGACGTCTCCACCTCGATGCTCGCCACCGACGTGGAACCGGACCGGCTGGCCGCGGCCAAGCAGGCGGCCCGCCGCTTCATCGAGGGCCTGCCGGACGAGTTCAACGTCGGGCTGGTCGCGTTCGCCGGCAGCGCCGCCGTGCTGGTGCCGCCCGGCACCGACCGGGAGGCCCTCGACGAGGGGATCGAGCGACTGGCCGAGGGGGTGACCGGGGTCCAGGGGACGGCGATCGGCGAGGCCATCAACACCTCGCTCGGCGCGGTCAAGGGCCTGGACAGCGAGGCCGCCAAGCAGCCGCCGCCGGCCCGGATCATCCTGCTCTCGGACGGGGCGAACACCTCCGGGATGGACCCGATGGAGGCGGCGGCGGACGCGGTCGAGGCCAAGGTGCCGGTGCACACCATCTCCTTCGGGACCCCGTCCGGCTACGTGGACCGGGGCGGCCGACCGATCCAGGTGCCCGTCGACGGGCAGACGCTCAAGGCGGTCGCCGAACAGACCGGCGGCATGTTCCACGAGGCCAGCACCACCGAGGAGCTGCGCGCGGTGTACGACGACATCGGCACCTCGGTCGGCTACCGCAGCGAGCGCCAGGACATCTCCGCCCGGTTCATCGGCCTCGGGCTGGTCTTCGCGATGGGCGCCGCCGCCGGCTCGATGCGCTGGTTCTCCCGCCTGCCCTGAGCCGCAGGACACCCGCCGCGCAGGGCGACACCCGACCGTGAGGAGTACGCATGGCAGTGCAGACCGGACTGGGCGAACCGCGTGGTCCCTGGTTCATCTCCCCGCAGCTCGACCCGGACGGGCGGGGCAACTGGGACGTGCCGGGGAACGGGCGGGGACCGGGTGGGCGGCGCCGGCCCGGCCGTCTGCTCGCCGCGCTCGCCGTGGTGGCGCTCTCCACCGTCTCGGGCGCCGTCGCCGGTGGCGTGGTGGCCGGCCGGGACGGCACCCCGGGCCCGGCTGCCGCGTCGGCCGCCCCGGTGCCGGCGGAGCTGGTCACCGCCGCGCAGCGGACCGTGCCGGGGGTGGTGTCGGTGCTCGCCGGGGGCGGCGCCAGCGGGGCGTCGGCGAACGGGTCCGGGTTCGCCGTGGACGACCAGCAGCACCTGATCACCAACGATCACATCCTGGCCAAGGCGGGCGGGGGACCGGTGACGGTGGAGCTGCCGGACGGCCGGCGGTTCGCCGCCGAGGTGGTCGGCCGGGAGCCGCGCAGCGACCTTGCGGTGCTGAAGGTGCCGCCGTCGGCCGGGCTGGCGCCGCTGCCGCTGGCCAAGCCGGGCGCCACCCGCGTCGGTGAGCCGGTGCTGGCGGTCGGGTCCCCGCTCGGGCTGTCCGGCACGGTCACCGCCGGTATCGTCAGCGCGCTGGACCGCCCGGTGCGCCTCGGCAACAACCGGCACACCGCGGTGCAGACCGACGCCTCCATCAACCCCGGCAACTCGGGCGGCCCGCTGGTCAACGCCCGCGGCGAGGTGGTCGGGGTGAACACCGCGATCGCCACCATCGACGGCACCGGGTCGATCGGCATCGGCTTCGCGATCCCCATCGAGCAGGTGCAGCAGACCGCCGACACGATCATCGGCAAGGGCGGCTGAGCTGCGGTGATCTCCCGATCCGGCCCTGGGAACGGCCGGACTGTCGGATATCCGGCGCGAAAGCATCGGGGCATGGAAATATCACGCTGGGTCTGGATACTGGCGGAGGTGGAGCGTCCTCTTCTCGCGGTCCTCCTGCTGGTGGGCCTGGTCATCGGATGCGGTGTGGGGTCGGCGTACGCCCGGGCGCGGCGCGGGTGGAGCGACTACCAGACCATCAAGAGGTCGGTGCCGGGTGCCCGGCGCGGCGCCTGGCTGCTGATCCGGGTGGTCACCACCAAGGTCGGCGTGATCGCCCTGCTGCTGGTCGGTGCGGTGGCGTACGCGGCGGCCGGCTCCGACGAGGAAACCGCCGGTCCGACGCCCAGCCCGTCCGCGACGCGCAGTGAGCCTGCCCGCCGGTGACCACCGGGCCGCGCGCACGGGTTAGCCTCGGTTGGTGGACGACGGGCTGCGGGTGACCGACCGGTGGGTCGTCCCCGCCGGAGAGCTGCGGGAGCGCTTCTCCCGCTCGTCCGGCCCGGGTGGGCAGGGCGTCAACACCGCTGACTCCCGGGTCGAGCTGAGCTACGACCTCGCCAACTCGCCCGGCGTGCCCGAGTCGGTCCGGGCGCGGGCCTTGGACCGGCTGGCCAACCGCCTGGTCGACGGGGTCCTGACCATCGCCGCCAGCGAGCACCGGGCGCAGCTGGCCAACCGGGAGGCGGCCCGGGAGCGGTTGGCCGCGTTGCTGCGGGAGGCGGCGGCGCCCCCACCGCCGCCGCGCCGGCCGACCCGCCCGTCCCGGGGCGCCAAGGAACGGCGGCTGGCCGAGAAGAAGCGTCAGTCCCAGCGCAAGCGTGACCGCCGGGTGGACGGCGACTAGGCCCGGCACCGGCGGCCGGTCCGGCACGGACCGGCCTGGCACCGGGCCCGACCCCGGCGATCTCATCGCGCTCGTTTGGTATGTGCGCGCCGGCCGGCCCGCGACCTCGGCGGCCTTTGACTGACAAAATCTGTGATCTGTCAGTCAACAGATGTACGCTCAATCCGTCACCACGGTTGAGAGGAACACCCATGGACACCCGCACCCTCGGCACCACCGGCCCGGCCGTCTCCGCGCTCGGGCTCGGCCTGATGGGCATGTCGGACCTCTACGGCGCCGCCGACGAGGCCGAGAGCATCGCGACCATCCACGCCGCGCTGGACGCCGGCGTGACCCTGCTCGACACCGGCGACTTCTACGGGATGGGGCACAACGAGCTGCTGCTGCGCGAGGCGCTGCGCGGCCGCAACCGGGAGGACGCCGTGATCAGCGTCAAGTTCGGGGCGCTGCGCGACGCCGACGGCGGCTGGAACGGCATCGACGTGCGGCCGGCCGCGATCAAGAACTTCCTCGCGTACACGCTGCGGCGCCTCGGCACCGACCACGTGGACATCTACCGTCCCGCCCGGCTCTCGCCCGAGGTGCCGGTGGAGGACGTGGTGGGCACCCTGGCCGAGCTGGTGGACGCCGGGTACGTCCGGCACATCGGCCTCTCCGAGGTGGGCGCGGAGACACTGCGCCGGGCGCACGCCGTGCACCCGATCGCCGACCTGCAGATCGAGTACTCGCTGATCTCCCGCACCCTGGAGGCCGGGATCCTGCCGGTGGCCCGCGAACTGGGCGTCGGGATCACCGCGTACGGGGTGCTCTCCCGCGGCCTGATCAGCGGTCACTGGACGGCGAACCGGCAGACCGCCGGCACCGACTTCCGTGCCCACCTGCCCCGGTTCACCGGCGAGAACCTCGACCGCAACCTGGCCCTGGTGGACGCGCTGCGCGCCATCGCCGAGGCCCGGGGCGTCACGGTGGCGCAGATCGCCATCGCCTGGGTGCTCTCCCGGGGCGGGGACATCGTGCCGCTGATCGGTGCCCGTCGCCGCGACCGGCTCAGCGAGGCCCTGGGCGCCGCCGAGCTCGCCCTGACCGGGGCGGACCTGGCCGCGATCGAGGCCGCCGTCCCCGCCGGCGCCGCGGCGGGCACCCGCTACGACGAGGCGCAGATGGCGCACCTGGACAGCGAGCGCGCATGACCTCCCGACCGTGGCGCGACCGCCGGCCGGGGGCCGCGCCACGGCCGTCCGCGCGGTCAGGGAGGCTGGGCTCATGAGCGACGCCACCGCCCTGTCCGCCGACCGCATCCTCGACACCGCCGAGGAGGTGCTGCGCCGGTACGGCCCGGCCAAGGCCACCGTGCTGGACGTGGCCCGCGCGCTCGGCGTCAGCCACGGCAGCGTCTACCGGCACTTCGCCAGCAAGGCCGCGCTGCGCGAGGCGGTCGCCGAACGCTGGCTGGCCAGGGTCTCCACCCCGCTGGTGGCGGTGGCCACCGGCACCGACCCGGCGCCGCAGCGGCTACGCCGGTGGCTGGCCGAGCTGAGCGGCACCAAGCGCCGGATGGCCCGCGAGGATCCCGAGCTGTTCGACAACTTCCACCAGTTGGCCACCCTCTCCGAGGGCGCGGTCGCCACCCACCTGGAGATCCTCGCCGGTCAGCTCAGCGTGATCGTGGCGGACGGGGTGGCTGCCGGTGAGTTCAGCGCGTCCGACCCCGCGGTGGCCGGTCGGGCGCTGTTGCAGGCCACCGCCCGTTTCCACCACCCGGCGCACGTCACCGAGTGGAACGAGCCGGGGCTCGACGACGACCTGGCGGCGGTGGTCGCGCTGCTCGTCGACGGCCTGCGTACGCGGCCCGCCGGCTGAGCCGGCCGTTGACCGCTCCACCCGTGCCGGCTCAGCCGCCCGAGGCGGGACGGAGCCGGTCGCACTCCTCGACGAGACGGGCGCGCAGGGGCGCGGCGCGCTCGGCGAACGACCGCTGCGCCTGCACGTACTCGTGCCGGCCGTCGACCGTCTCGACCTCCACCGGCGGGTAGCCCAGGTCGGACAGGTCGTACGGGGAGGCCCGCATGTCCAGGGTCCGGATGTCCCTCGCCAGCTCGAAGCAGTCGGCCACCAGCTCCGAGGGGACCAGCGGGGAGAGCTTGTACGCCCACTTGTACAGGTCCATGTTGGCGTGCAGGCAGCCCGGCTGCTCGTGGGCGTGCTGGGTCTCCCGGGTCGGGGTGAGCAGGTTCAGCGGCCGGGCCGGCGCGGTGAAGAACCGGAACGCGTCGAAGTGGCTGCACCGCACCCCCCGCTCCTCGACGAGGGCGGCGGTCCGCTCCGGGCTCAGTCGCAGCGGCCACGCGTTGTGCCGCAGTTCCTCGCGGGTCTGCCGGTAGACCATCGCCCACTCGTGCATCCCGAAGCAGCCGAAGTGCGGCGTCCGCTCGGCGGTGGCCACCAGCAGCGATCGGATCCACTCCACCGACTCCGCGCGGCGGGCGCGTACCGCCTCGGTGTCGAGCGCGACCCCGGCGGGCGTGGCGCGGTAGTCCCGGCCGAACTCGGCCGGGTCCGCGCCGTGCAGCTCCACGCCGGCCCCCGGATGCCAGCGGCGCAGCTGGGCGGGGCGGTGCGAGTAGTAGGTGAACAGGAAGTCCGCCACCGGGTGCCGCTCGCCGCGCCGCCGGCGGGCCAGGTGCGGCGTCAGCCAGACGTCCACCCGCTGCTCGTGGGTCCGGCGCCGGGCCTGCCACTGCGCCACGTCGAGCACGGCGGGGGCGAGGGCGGCGGTCACGCACCCCAGGGTACGACCGCCGCCCGACCGCCGATCAGGGCATGTCCACCCGCACGCCCGCGGAGAACACCCCGCTGCGCAGCTCCAGCTGCCGCGGTTGGTCCCGCCCGTCGACGGTGAACACCAGCGGCAGCACCACCCGGCTACCCGCGGCCACCGGGTCGGCGAAGACGTCGCGCCCCAGGTTCGCCACCCGGGTGGCCGGCTCGTCGGTGCTCACGAAGCGCCCGCCGGGCAGGTAGGCCCGTTGCAGCTTGCCGTGCCAGGGCTGCTGCTCGCCGGTGACGTTGCGCACCCCGACCGTGGCCTGGCACCGCCGACCCCCGGTCGTGCCGCCGGCGCTGCCTGCCGTGGCGCAGGACACCCGGTACACGGTGAACTCGAACGCCGACTCACGCAGCGGCACACCCACCGGCCCGGAGACCCCGGTGCCCATCCAGGCGCCGCTGGTCGGTTGCTTCTGGGTGTCGATCGCCGCGACCCGTTGGGTGGCCGTCCAGCCCACCGCGCCGACCACCCCGGCCAGCACGGCCACGGCCGTGCCCACCAGCAGCCACACCGGCGGGGTGCGCCGGCGCGCGCTCGGGGTGGGAGTGGCCGGCCGCGGGTACACGGTGCCGCGACCGTCCGTGCCACCGGTGGCCGGCCCGCCGCCGCTGGCGAGGGCCGCGGCGACGACCCGTCGACGCCCGCGCCGCCGGTGCCAGATCCAGGCCAGGCCGGCGGTGAGCAGCAGCAGCACGGCGAGCCCGGCCAGCAGCACCGGGATCCGGCGCCAGGCGGGCGCCTCGGTGACCTCGGCGGCCGGCGGGGCCGCCGCCTGCCAGGTTGCCGTGGCGCAGTCGTACGGCCGGCTGCCGTCGCTGGTGAACGCGCAGGCCGGCGCGGTGATCGGCTGGCCGGGCGCGGTCGCGGTGAGCGCGGTGCCCAGCGTGGTGGTGCTGCGGGCTGGCAGCTTCAGCCGCCAGGTCACCTCGGCGGCGGACCCGCCGGTGCGGGTGGCCCAGCCACCGGCGCTGATCGAGGTGGCCGACGAGCCCGGTGGCAGCTCCTGGCGGACGGTGGTGTCCACCGGCGCGTTGCCCTGGTTGCTCACCCGGATGCGGTACCTCGGCGCGGGGCTGCTCTCCGGGGCGACCGCCACCGTGACCGGCGGCGGGGGCACCGAGGCCGGTGCCCGGGAGGGCGGCGCCACGGCCGGTGGGGCCGACGGCGGCGTGGGCGCCACCGCCACCGCCACCGGCGCGGCTACGGTCGCCGGGGCGGCCCCGGTGGTGGCCGGACGCGGCGGGGTCGCCGGCGTCGTGGTGGCCGTCGCGGGGAGCGCCGGGCGGGACGTGGTCGCCGCCGCGGGTGGCGCGGTCACGGCTGGTCGTGGCGGGGTCGCTGCCGGTCGTGGCGCGGCCGCCGCCTCCGGAGCCGCCGCGGGCAGTGCCGGCAGGGCGGCGAGGATGCCGAGGCAGTGGACGAACACTGCGAGGGCTCTGTGGTGTCGTGTCGATGCAGGCATACGAACGAACCTCCGGAGCCGACGCTAGGGGCGGGCTGCCTTCGTGCGGGTACGAAGTCCGGAAGCTCGCCCCGCCCGCCGTCGGCTGCGCTAGGGTGCCGCTGCCCACACCCGCCGGTCCGGCGCCGCCGGTCCTGGTGGTCAGGCGTCCCGGCGGGGATAGATTGGCCGGGTGCGTATCGCTCGTTTCGCTCATGCCAAGGGAATGTCGTTCGGAGCCGTCGAAGGCGAAGCGGAGGTCGGGTCGGAGGGCCTGACCATCGCCGAGATCGAGGGCCACCCGTTCGGCCAACTCACGTTCAGCGGTGCCCGCTGGGCCCTCTCCGACGTCCGGCTGCTCTCGCCGATCCTGCCCAGCAAGGTGGTCTGTGTCGGCCGCAACTACGCCGACCACGCCGCCGAGCACGGCAGCGAGGTTCCGAAGGAGCCGCTGCTCTTCCTCAAGCCGTCCACCTCGGTGATCGGGCCGCGGGACGCCATCCGGTTGCCGATCTTCTCGAAGCAGGTCGAACACGAGGCGGAACTCGCGGTGGTGATCGGGGCGCCCGGGGCGCGCCGGGCCGACCGGGCCGCCGCCGAGCGCGCAATCTTCGGCTACACCTGCGCGAACGACGTCACCGCGCGCGACCTCCAGCGCTCGGACGGGCAGTGGACCCGGGCCAAGGGCTTCGACTCGTTCTGCCCGATCGGACCGTGGATCACCACCGGCCTGGACGTCTCCGACCTGGAGATCCGGTGTGAGGTGGGCCGCAATCCGGACGAGATGGAGGTACGCCAGCTCGGCCGGACCAAGGACATGGTCTTCGACGTGCCGGGGCTGGTGTCGTACATCTCGCACGTGATGACGCTGCTGCCCGGCGACGTGGTGCTCACCGGCACTCCGGCGGGGGTTAGCCCGCTCGTCGAGGGGGATACGGTCAGCGTGCGGATCGAGGGGATCGGCGAGCTCACCAACCCGGTGGTCCCCGTCGCCTGATCCGTCTGGTGCCCTGTTTCCGCAGCTCAGGGGCGGTTCGGGGGATCGGATTTGGCCTGCCGGCACCGGGAGGGTAAAGTTCATTCCCGGCGCCGCAAGGGGCCAATGGGGTATGGGGTAATTGGCAGCCCGACTGATTCTGGTTCAGTTAGTCTAGGTTCGAGTCCTGGTACCCCAGCGCAACCGGGGATTCGCGAGAATCCCGGACGCTGGATTCTGACGGTGGTTGGCGCCGCTCCTTCGGGAGCGGTGTCGATCTCTGGTAGAGTGCAGCTCCTCTGCCCGCGAGGGTCGAGGAGCACAAGTTGTTCTGGCCCCGTCGTCTAGCGGCCCAGGACGCCGCCCTCTCAAGGCGGTAGCGCCGGTTCGAATCCGGTCGGGGCTACAGAGTGGCAGCCCGTCTCACCACGGTGAGGCGGGCTGTTTCGCGTCCGGGGCCCTGCCGCGCGGGTGGCCTGCGCGCTCTCGTACCCGGTCGTCGCGGTCGGCGTGCGTGCCCGGACCCCGTCATCGCCCTCTCCGGCGGTGCCGCTAGACTACAGCGGCACCGCTCGCCAGGGCGGTGAAGCAGGAGAAGTGCCTGGCCCCGTCGTCTAGCGGCCCAGGACGCCGCCCTCTCAAGGCGGTAGCGCCGGTTCGAATCCGGTCGGGGCTACAACCACCAGAGCCCGTCTCGCATCCGCGAGACGGGCTCTTCCCATTCCCACCCGACCGGGGTGGGGGGTCAGCCCTGGGTGGGTCAGAGGCCGGAGAGGCGTTGGCCGGCTCTCACCACGGCCATGGCGTGGCGTTCGCCGGGGCGGCGGCCGAGGCGTTCGATCGGTCCGGAGATGCTGACCGAGGCGATCACCCGGCCGGTGCGGTCCCGGATTGGGGCGGAGACGCTCGCCACACCCGCCTCCCGCTCGGCGACGCTCTGCGCCCACCCGCGGCGGCGTACCTCGGCCAGGGTGCGGCCGGTGAACTTGCTGCGGGGGAGCAGCGGCATCACCGCCTCCGGCGGTTCCCAGGCGAGCAGGATCTGTGCCGCGGAGCCGGCCGTCATCGGCAGCACCGACCCGACCGGCACGGTGTCCCGCAGGCCGCTGGCGCGTTCCGCCGCGGCCACGCAGATGCGCTCGTCGGCGCGGCGCAGGTAGAGCTGCGCGCTCTCGCCGGTGGCGTCGCGCAGCGCGGCCAGCAGCGGCTCGGCGGCGGTCAGCAGCACGTCCGGCGCGGCGTTGGCCAGCTCGCCCAGTCGGGGGCCGGGCCGCCAGCGGCCCTGGGTGTCCCGGACCAGCATCCGATGGATCTCCAGGGCCTGTGCCAGCCGGTGCGCGGTGGCCCGGGGCAGCTTCGTGCGTTCAACGAGTTCGGCCAGGCTGGCGCCGTCGACGCAGGCGGCCAGGATGACCACCGCCTTGTCGAGAACGCCGACACCGCTCATACTGTGTCCCACAAGCCGAAACTTACCTCCCAGAATTTAGGATGTCCAGATGGTGGGAGTCACTCCTGAGCCGAGGACCCTGGCCGAGAAGGTCTGGGACGCGCACGTCGTACGGTCCGCCGCTGGTGAACCGGACCTGCTCTTCATCGACCTGCACCTGCTGCACGAGGTGACCAGCCCGCAGGCCTTCGACGGGCTGCGGCTCGCCGGGCGCCGGGTGCGCCGTACCGACCTCACGCTCGCGACCGAGGACCACAACACCCCGACCGGGTACGCCGATCCGGCGTTCCGGTCCCGCCGCGGTGACCTGCTCACCATCGCGGACCCGACGTCGCGTACGCAGATCGAGACGCTGCGCCGCAACTGCGCCGAGTTCGGCGTGCGGCTGCACCCGCTGGGCGACGAGAACCAGGGCATCGTGCACGTCATCGGCCCGCAGCTCGGCCTCACCCAGCCGGGCATGACCATCGTCTGCGGCGACTCGCACACCGCCACGCACGGCGCGTTCGGCGCGCTCGCCTTCGGCATCGGCACCAGCGAGGTGGAGCACGTGCTGGCCACCCAGACGCTGCCGCAGAGCCGGCCGAAGACCATGGCCGTGAACGTGACCGGCCAGCTCGCCCCCGGCGTCACCGCCAAGGACCTGGTGCTCGCCCTGATCGCCCAGGTGGGCACCGGCGGCGGTCGCGGCCACATCGTCGAGTACCGCGGCGAGGCGATCCGCGCCCTCTCCATGGAGGGGCGGATGACCATCGCGAACATGTCCATCGAGTGGGGCGCCAAGGCCGGCATGATCGCGCCGGACGAGACCACCTTCGCGTACCTCAAGGGTCGGCCGAACGCGCCGCAGGGCGCCGACTGGGACGCGGCGCTCGGCTGGTGGCGGACCCTGCCCACCGACGAGGGCGCGCGCTTCGACGCCGAGGTGACCCTGGACGCCAGCGGGATCACGCCGTTCGTCACCTGGGGCACCAACCCGGGCCAGGGCGCACCGCTGAGCGCCCCGGTGCCGGACCCGGACGGCTTCGCCACCGACTCCGAGCGGGCCGCCGCCCGCCGGGCACTGGAGTACATGGACCTGCGCCCCGGCACGCCGCTGCGCGAGCTGCCCATCGACGTGGTCTTCGTGGGCTCCTGCACCAACGGTCGGCTGGAGGACCTGCGGGCCGCCGCCGACGTGCTGCGCGGTCACCGGGTGGCCGACGGGGTACGGATGCTCGTGGTGCCCGGCTCCGCCGCGGTGCGCGAGGCCGCCGAGGCCGAGGGGCTGGACAAGGTGTTCGCCGACGCCGGCGCCGAGTGGCGGTTCGCCGGCTGCTCCATGTGCCTGGGCATGAACCCCGACACGCTGAAGCCCGGCGAGCGCTCCGCCTCCACCTCCAACCGCAACTTCGAGGGCCGCCAGGGCCGGGGCGGGCGTACGCACCTGGTCTCCCCGCCGGTCGCCGCCGCCACCGCCGTGGTCGGCCGGCTGGCCGCCCCCGCCGATCTGTAGAAGGGACCGAGCAGATGGAGAGGTTCACCACCCACACCGGCACGGCCCTGCCGTTGCGCCGTTCCAATGTGGACACCGATCAGATCATTCCGGCCGTGTACCTCAAGCGGGTGACCCGCACCGGTTTCGCCGACGGACTGTTCAGCGCCTGGCGGGAGGATCCCGCATTCGTGCTCAACAATCAGGCGTATTCCGGTGCGTCGATCCTTGTCGCCGGCCCGGAGTTCGGCACCGGATCTTCTCGGGAGCACGCCGTGTGGGCGCTGCGGGACTGGGGGTTCCGGGCGGTCGTCTCCCCGCGCTTCGGCGACATCTTCCACGGCAACGCCCTCAAGGAGGGTCTGCTCCCCGTCGAGTTGGAATTGACAGTGGTGGAGCAGATCTGGGATCTCATCGAGTCGGATCCGCGTACGCCGGTGACCGTCGACCTGACCGCCCGCCAGCTCCGGGCCGGTGACGCCAGCTGGTCGTTCCCGCTGGACGACTTCAGCCGGTGGCGGTTGATGGAGGGCCTGGACGACATTGGACTCACCCTCCGGCACGCGGCCGACATCGACGCGTACGAGGCGGGCAGAGCGCCGTTCCTGCCATCGGTGGCGTGACCGTACGCCCGATCGCGCATCGGATTTCGCCCTCACCGGACCCGCCGGTGAGGGCGAATCCGTTACGACACAAGGGCTTTTTTCCACCGAATGTTTGTGTCCCGGCAGCACAGGGCATACCGTGCGCGCAGAATGGCTCGCGTCGAGTCAGTTGCACAATCGGGAGGAAGTCGTGAACAAGGCCGAGCTCATCGAGGCGCTCGCCGTTCGCCTGGGGGACCGGAAGACGGCGACGGCCGCGCTCGACGCGGTCCTCGCTGAGGTCCAGGCGGCGGTCACCAAGGGCGAGAAGGTGGCGATCACCGGTTTCGGTGCCTTCGAAAAGCGTGTGCGTGGCGCGCGAACAGCGCGCAACCCGCGTACCGGCGAGGCGGTGAAGGTCAAGAAGACGTCCGTCCCGACCTTCCGCGCCGGCGCCGGGTTCAAGGAGATGGTGGCCAGCGGCAAGGTGCCGAAGGCCACGGCGGCGGCGAAGAAGGCCGCCGCCAGCACCACACCCGCCACCAAGACCACCGGTGCGAAGGCGACGGGCACCAAGGCCGCCGGCGCCAAGGCGACCGGCACCAAGGCGGCCGGCGCGAAGGCCGCCGGCACCAAGGCCACCACGGCGGCCAGCAAGAAGACCGCCGCGGCCAAGGCCACCAAGACCACCACGGCGACCAAGACGGCCGCCAGCAAGAAGACCGCCCCGGCGAAGAAGAGCGCCGCGGCCAGCAAGTCCACCGCGGCGAAGAAGACCGCCGCCACGGCGAGCAAGAGCGCGGCGGCCAAGAAAGCGCCCGCGAAGAAGTCCCCGGCCAAGAAGGCGGCCAGCAAGCGCTGACCGTACGGCCGACTCGAAGGGGCGTCCACCGCGGCCGGTGGGCGCCCTTCGGCGTGCCCGGGCTCGCTAGAGGCGGTCGGCGGCGAGCAGTCGGTCGGCGGTGAAGGCGAGCAGCCAGCCGCCGCCCTTCGGCGTGGTGAAGTCCTTGTCGGCGCGGCCGGTCAGCCGCTCCAGCGCGCCCGGTAGCACCTTGCCCTGACTGCACACCGCGGCCCGGCCGTCCGTGCCGCCCAGCTCCAACAGCCGGGCCGCGGTGGCCAGGATCCGCTCGTCGGGCTGCTGGCCGGGTTGCGGTTCGTCTAGATCGCCGCAGATCTCGATCGGCAGGTCGAGCAGCGCGGCCGTCGGGTCCAGCGTCTGCACGCAGCGCCGCGCGGAGGCGGAGAGCAACCGCTGCGGGCGGATCAGCGCCACCAGCCCGGCCAGGAGGTGGGCCTGCGCCCACCCCTCGGCGTCCAGCGGCCGGCCGATGTCGGGGCCGGACCAGGTGGCCCGCTTGCCGGCGTGCGCGTGCCGGACCAGCGCGACTGTCCCGGTCACCGGCGGGAGCGCGGCGAACGCCGCCAGCACCTCGGCGTCGTGCGGGTAGCTGACCAGGCGGATCGCCTCGTCCACGGCGAGCCAGCGCACGTCGTCCACCTCGGTGCCGGGCTGGAAGCCGCCCTCGGCGACCGCCCGCATCGACCAGTAGTCGACCACCTTGGGCTGGCCCTCGCTGCGGTAGCGCGCCGACGGCAGGCGTACCTGCGGGACGCCGCGTACGTCGCTCTCCTCGGCCACCTCACGCACGGCGGCCAGCAGCGGATGCTCGCCCGGCTCCAGCTTGCCCTTCGGCAGCGACCAGTCGCCGTAGCGGGGACGGTGCACCAGGCAGACCTGCACGCCCTCGGCGGACGGCCGCCAGGCCACCCCGCCGGCCGCCCGGATGCCGGTCACGGCAACCATCGGGTCCGCCGGCGGCGGGTGGCCCGGTGCCAGGCGGCCGGGAACCGCGTCCGCATCCGGCGTACCGTCTCGCGTTCGCGCTCGGCCAGCCGCCCGGCGGTGACCGCCAGGTCGTGGTCCGTCGACCGCTCGGCGGCGATGCCCAGCCAGGTGTCCGCGGCCACGGCGGCGTCCTGGTGCTCGCCCAGCACGTCCTGCACCCGGGCCAGCGCGCGGGACAGCCGCCGGGCGCCCCGGCCCAGCGCCGGTGCCACCGCGCCGACCGCGTACCGGGCCTGCTTGCCCTCCTTGCGGACGGTGTGCCAGCGCTCGTCCGCCGCCGCCGGGTCGAGGCCGTCCACCCCGTCCGGGCCGGTGAGCCGCCGCCACGGGCGGGCCACCAGCCGGGGCAACGCCCGCTTCGCCGGGGCGCCCGCCCGGCGGGTGAGCCGGGGGGAGCGCGCGGCCAGCACGAGGGCGTCCACCAGGGCCAGGTAGCGCCGGGAGCGCAGCGCGTCGTCGACGGCGGCCAGCGCCCGCCGCTGCCGCTCGGCGAGCACGTCGTCCAGTCGGTCCACGGCGGCCGGGTCGAGTGGGCTGAGTGGATCGGCGGTCGCGGTGCGCCGCAACCGGTCCCGCAGCACCTCGACGTCACGGGCCGCGCCGAGCACCCCGGCCAGCCAGTGCAGCTCGGCGCGCAGCGGACGGGCCCAGGAGGTGCGGACCAGCGGCGCGAAGGTGCGCAGATCGCTGCGGAGCCGCCGGCACGCCACCCGCATCTGGTGCACGGCGGTGTCCCCGTCGCCGAGTGGGGCGCGCAGCCGGACCAGCGGGTCGTGCGTCAGCAGCCGGCGTACCCCGTGCCGGACCGCCTCGGTGACCACGTCGCCGGCGGTCGGCGCGGCCGGCAGCCCGGTCGGCGTGACCAGGTCCGGTTCGGCCCGCGCCGCCGCGCCCAGCGCCCGCACGTGCTTCGGGGTGAAGGAGCCGCCCCGGGCGCCGGCGTCGCGCAGCACCGCGCCGACCCGGTCCAGCAGCTCCCGGTCACCGGCCTTGCGTTCCACCTCCAGCTCACGGAAGGCGTCGGTGGTGGCGCCGGTGCCGTCGAGCACCGTGACCCGGTCGTCGACCACCTCGGCCAACACCGCACCGGCCGGATCGCAGACCTCGTACGCGCGCCGGACGGTGCGCACCACGGCCACCGGAGCCAGCGGCGCGCCCCGGTGGAAGACCGTGACCAGCTCCACCAGCTCCGGCGGTGGCTCCCCGGTCGGCCCGGCCCGGGAGATCTCGTGCCGGATCCCCGGTGTGTCGGTGGGGAGCTTCACCGTCCAGGGCGGCTCGTCGCCCTGGCGGTGGCGCAGCGAGACACCGGCCCGGGCCAGTCGCAGGTCGACGGTGTCGAGATAGCTGGCGACCAGCGTCACCGGCGGCAGCTCCCGAACCCGCCCGCCGGCCGGGGCCGTGGCGGACAGGTCCGGCAGGACGTAGGCGTCGTCCGCCTCGTACTTCTGCTCCTCCTCCACCATCTGGTCAGCCTATGCCGCGGTGGCTCACCCGGCGGTGCCACCGACCCGGCGCAACAGCAGTTCCTGCAGATGCGCCGGGACCACCTCGTCGCCGCCGGTACGGCGGGTCCACGTGCCGTCCCCGGCCAGCTCGAACGCGTCCACGTCGGGGCCCATCGCGGCGGTCAGCACGTGGTCCAGCTCGGCCCGGGCGACCGGGTCGCTCACCTGCACCAGTGCCTCCACCCGCCGGTCCAGGTTGCGGTGCATCAGGTCCGCCGAGCCCATCCAGAACTCGGCCTCCCCGTTGTTGCCGAACCGGAAGACGCGCGAGTGCTCCAGGAACCGGCCGAGGATCGAGCGGACCCGGATGTTGTCCGACAGCCCCGGCACCCCCGGGCGCAGCGTGCACATGCCCCGGATGAGCAGGTCGACGTGCACGCCGGCCTGGGAGGCCCGGTACAGCGCGTCGGTCAGCTCCTCGTCGACCAGCGAGTTGACCTTGAACTGGACCAGGCCCGGCATGCCCAGCCGGACGTGCGAGATCTCCCGCTCGATCCGCTCGATCAGGCCGCTGCGGATGCCCGTCGGCGCGACCAGCAGCCGGCGGAAGGCGGTCTGCCGGCTGTAGCCGGTGAGCACGTTGAACAGGTCGGTCAGGTCCGCGCCGATCTCCGGGTCGGCGGTGAGCATGCCGAAGTCCTCGTAGAGCCGGGCGGTCTTGGGGTGGTAGTTGCCGGTGCCGATGTGGCAGTACCGGCGGATCTGGTTGCCCTCCTGGCGCACCACCAGGGCGGTCTTGCAGTGCGTCTTCAGGCCGACCAGGCCGTACACCACGTGGCAGCCGGCGCGCTCCAACGTGCGCGCCCAGCCGATGTTGGCCACCTCGTCGAAGCGGGCCTTCACCTCCACCAGCACCACCACCTGCTTGCCGGCGGCGGCGGCGTCGACCAGCGCGTCCACGATCGGCGAATCGCCGCTGGTGCGGTAGAGGGTCTGCTTGATGGCCAGCACGTCCGGGTCGGCGGCGGCCTGCTCGATGAAGCGTTGCACGCTGGTGGCGAACGAGTGGTACGGGTGGTGCACCAGGACGTCGCCGTCGCGCAGGGTGGAGAAGACGCTGCGAGGCACCTCGCCCTCGGCGAGCCGGGGGTGGGTGGCCGGCACGAACGGCGGGTCCTTGAGATCCGGCCGGTCCGCCTCGCCGTAGACCTGCCACAGCGCGGAGAGGTCCAGCAGCCCCGGCACCCGCAGCACGTCCTGGTCGTCCATGTCCAGCTCGCGAACCAGCAGCTCCAGCATGTGGTCGGAGATCGACGCGGCCACCTCCAACCGGACCGGTGGGCCGAACCGACGCCGGGCCAGCTCCCGCTCCAGGGCCTGCAACAGGTCCTCGTCGCGGTCCTCGTCGACCTCCACCTCGGCGTTGCGGGTGACCCGGAACAGGTGGCACTCGACCACCTGCATGCCGCTGAAGAGCTGCCCCAGGTGCACCGAGATCAGGTCCTCCACCGGCAGCATCCGTACGCCCGGCTGGTCGCGGTCCACCCGGACGAAACGGGGGACGTTGTTGGGCACCTTCACCCGGGCGAACAGCTCCGAGCCGCCGTCCGGGTCGCGGACCGCGACGGCCAGGTTGAGCGAGCGCCCGGAGATGTACGGGAACGGGTGCGCCGGGTCGACCGCGAGCGGGGTCAGCACCGGGAAGATGTGCTCGCGGAAGTAGGTGCGCAGCCGTTCCCGTTCGGCGTCGCCCAGCTCACCCCAGCGCAGGATGCGGATGCCCTCGCCGGCCAGCCGGGGGAGCACGTCGTCGACGAAGCAGGCGGCGTGCCGGGCGACCAGCGCGGCCGTCCGCTCCGCGATCAGCTCCAGTTGGGTCCGCAGGGGCAGCCGGTCGCCGCCGCGTACCGGCAGGCCGGCGGAGAGACGCCGCTTCAGCCCGGCGATGCGCACCATGTAGAACTCGTCGAGGTTGCTGGCGAAGATGGCCAGGAACTTGGCCCGTTCCAGCAGTGGAGTGCGCTGGTCCTCGGCGAGCGTGAGGACCCGGGCGTTGAAGTCGAGCCAGGACAGCTCCCGGTTGAGGAACCGGTCCTCCGGCAGCGGCGCGGGCGCCGGTGGCTCGTCGGTCCCGGTGGCCGGGGCGCCGGAATCGAGCACCTCGTCCAGGCCCGAGGAGGCGGCGGCCGGGTCGGTGTCGGGCGCGTCGGCGCGGGCGGCGGCGCGCTCGGCGTGGGAGGGACGGTAGCGGCCGTCGGTGCCGCGCAGTCGGGTGCCGTTGCGGGGGGCGGTGGGATCGGTGGCGGGCGGGCTGGCGGGGTGCTCGCGAGGGGTGCTCACCCGCTCATAATCACCCGATTCCGGTTAACGCAAAATGAACTTGGCTCCGCCGGCTCAGCTCATCGTCGGCAATGTCACCCGGACGACCTCGCCGTCGGAATCGGTGTCGATGCGCACCCGCTGGCCAAGCCGGAGCAGCCGCAGCCCGGAGGCGTCGAAGGCCCGGGTGGGGAAGGCCAGTTCGGTGCCGTCGTCGAGCAGCAGTACCCCGCTGCGGGACGCCGCGTCGTAGGTGGCCACCGTGCCCTGCATGCCTGGCACCGTACACCGCTGGGGTCAGCCCGCGGTGCCGGCCGCGCAACCGGCACCGACCAGCGCGGCGGTGCGCGGCCCGAGCCCCAGCCGGGTGGCGGCCGCCAGGTCCGTCGCGGTGTCCACGTCGCGGCGCAGGGTGGGCCACCGGCCGACCAGCGGCAGCGCCCCGCTGGCCGCGTGCGCCGCCGCCGAGCCGTGCCCGAACCGCGGATCCAGGGGTACGCCGGGTGGCGCGGCGAGCAGCACCGTGCCGTCGCCCGGGGCGTCCGGCACGAAGCGGCGTACCCGGGCCGGGTTGGACCGCGCGGCGTGCAGCGCGGCGGCCAGGTCGGCCGGGCGCAGCGCGGGCAGGTCCGCGGTGATTCCCGCCACCCACCCGGCGCCGGCCGCCGCCGCACCGTGCCGGAACGCGGCGTTGAGGCCGGCGTCGGGCTCGTCGGGCAGCACCCGGGCGCCGGCGTCGCGGGCCGTCGCCGCCACCCGGGCGTCGTCGGTGACCACCAGCACCCCGGCGACCGCCGGACAGGCCAGCAGCGCACGCAGCGTGTCGGCGGCCAGCGCGAGGGCCAGGTCCTCGTGCGGTACGCCCGGCAGCGCCCCCCGCAGCCGGCTCTTCGCGGCGGCCAGACGCTTCACCGGCAGCACCACTGTCCACCTCGGCTGACTCACGCCCGCAATCCTGCCAGCCGGACGGTGGGACCCTCACTGGCCGTACCCGGGGCGAGCAGGCATGATTTCCGCTGCGGGTGTCGCGGACGGGGTCCGCGGCGCGGGTCGGGGCGGTACGAGGAGGCGCGGTGGCACGGCGGAGGCTGGGGTTCTGGCAACGGTTCGCCGTGTCGCTGGTCAAGCCGGTGATGACCGTCTGGACCCGGCGCACCTGGCGTGGCATGGAGCACCTGCGCGGCGACGGCGGCGTGATCATCGTGGCGAACCACATCTCGCACGCCGACCCGCTGGTCTCCGCGCACTTCATCTACGACTCCGGTCGGTGGCCGCAGTACCTGGGCAAGGCGAGCGTGTTCCGGGTGCCGGTGATCGGCTGGATCCTGCACCGGTGCCGGCAGATCCCCGTCGAGCGGGGCAGCGTTGACGCCGTCCGGTCGCTCGACGCGATGGTCGACGCGCTGAACGAGGGCGGCGCCGTGATCATCTACCCGGAGGGCACCACCACCAAGCACCCCCAGCTGTGGCCCATGAAGGCCAAGACCGGGGCCGCCCGGCTGGCGCTGGCCACCGGGGCGCCGGTCGTGCCGCTGGCGATGTGGGGCCCGGAGCGCATCTTCGACCCGCGCACCAGCCGGATCAATCCCCGCCCGCGCATCCCGGTGACCGTGGTCGCCGGCGAACCGATCGACCTGAGCCGGTGGGCGGGCGCCCCGCCCACCCGGGCCACCCTCGAAGAGATGACGGACGCCATCATGCTGCGGCTGCGCGACATGCTCGCCGAGATCCGCGGTGGCACCCCGCCGCCGCTGTGGGAACGGCCGGCCCGGCCCGCCGTCGAGCGCCAGCAGGGCGGTGCCCAATGAGCGAGCGCGGGCACGTGGCGGTGCTCGGTGCGGGCTCGTGGGGGACCGCGTTCGCCAAGATCCTCGCTGACGCGGGGCGCGAGGTGACGGTGTGGGCCCGCCGGTCGCCGGTGGCCGACGCCATCCGCAGCGAGGGACGCAACCCGGAGTACCTGCCGAACGTGCGGCTGCCCGCTCGGGTAACGGCCACCGCCGACGCCGCCGAGGCGATCACCGGCGCCGAGCTGGTGGTGCTGGCCGTGCCGTCGCAGACGCTGCGCGGCAACCTCGCGAAGTGGACCGCGCACCTGCACCCGGACGCGACCCTGGTGTCGCTGATGAAGGGCATCGAGCTCGGCACCACCAAGCGGATGAGCGAGGTCATCGTCGAGACCACCGGGGTGGCCGCGGACCGGGTGGTGGTGGTCTCCGGCCCCAACCTGGCCCCGGAGATCGCCGCCGAGCAGCCGGCCGCCACGGTGATCGCCGGTACGAACAGCAACCGGACGGCGCTCGTGCAGTCGTCGATCCGGACGCCCTACTTCCGCCCGTACACGAACGACGACGTGATCGGCTGCGAGCTGGGCGGTGCGGTCAAGAACGTGATCGCCCTGTCGTACGGCATCGCCACCGCGATGGGCTTCGGCGACAACACGCGGGCCATGCTGATGACCCGTGGGCTGGCCGAGACCGCCCGTCTGGGCGTGGCGCTCGGCGCGGACCCGATCACCTTCGCCGGCCTGGCCGGCATGGGCGACCTGGTCGCCTCCTGCTCGTCCCCGCTGGCGCGCAACCGCACCTTCGGTGAGCACCTGGGCCGGGGCGAGACGCTGGAGCAGGCGCAGGCCGCCACCCGGCAGACCGCCGAGGGCGTGAAGAGCTGCCTGGCGATCCGCGACCTGGCCCGGGCGCACGGGGTGGAGATGCCGATCACCGAGCAGGTCGAGCGGATCTGCCACGAGGGGATGGACCCGCGCCTCGCCGTGGACACCCTGATGAGCCGGACCGCCAAACCCGAGTCGTACGAGTGAGGACCCGATGAACGAGCTGGGCGACGGCACCCGCAGCGTCCGCGCCGGACTGCCCGAGCCGGCGCCGGGGGATCCGTTCCTGCCCGGGCCGGTCTTCGCCGCGCCGTACCACCTCGACCCGTGGCAGGGCCCGGCCGGCTCGCCCAACGGCTACGGCCGCCCGGACAACCCGACCCGGCGTCTGCTGGAGGCGGCCGTGGGCGAGCTGGAGGGCGGCGACTGCCGGGTCTTCGCCAGCGGTCAGGCGGCCATCACCGGGACGCTGCTCACGCTGCTGCGCCCCGGGGACACCGTGCTGCTGCCCGCCGACGGGTACTTCCCGGTCCGGGCGTTCGCCACCGCCGCGTTGGAGACGATCGGCGTCCAGGTGCACTTCGTGCCGACCGTCGGGCCGTACCCGTCGCTGGAGGGCGTCCGGCTGGTGCTGGTGGAGACCCCGGCCAACCCGGGTCTGGACGTGGTCGACGTGGCCGCCCTGGCCGAGCGGGCGCACGCCGCCGGCGCGCTGCTCGCGGTGGACAACACCACGGCCACGCCGCTGGGCCAGCGCCCGCTGGACCTGGGCGCGGACCTGGTGGTCGCCTCCGGCACCAAGGCGCTGACCGGTCACTCCGACCTGCTGCTGGGCTACGTGGCCAGCCGCTCGGCCGAGCTGGTCGAGGCAGTGACCGTCTGGCGCACCGCCACCGGTGCCGTGCCGGGCGCGTTCGACGCCTGGCTGGCCCACCGGTCCCTGGCCACCCTCGACCTGCGGCTGGCCCGGCAGACCGCGAACGCCGCCGCGGTCGCCGAGCTGCTCGCCGCCCGGCCGGACGTGAGCGGCCTGCGCTGGCCGGGGCGCCCGGAGGACCCGGCGTACCCGGTGGCCTCGGCGCAGATGCGCCGGATGCCGGGGGTGCTCTCGTTCGACCTGGGTGACGCCGACCGGGTGAGCCGGTTCGTCGAGGCCGCCCGGCTGGTGGCGGCGGCCACCTCCTTCGGCGGCCTGCACACCACGGCGGACCGGCGGGCGCAGTGGGGCGACGACACCGGCCCCGGCTTCGTCCGGCTCTCCTGCGGGGTGGAGGACACCGCCGACCTGGTGGCCGACATCGCCGGCGCGCTGGACGCCGCCGAACCGGCCTGATGGCGGCACCCAGCTCCACCGACCGGTCCGCCCTCGTGGGTCGGCTGCGCGCCGCCGGTTGCGTGTACGCCGAGGACGAGGCCGAGTTGCTGCTCGCCGCCGCCGACTCCCCGGCCACGTTGGCGGAGCTGACCGCCCGTCGGGTGGCCGGCGAACCGCTGGAGCATCTGCTCGGCTGGGCCGAGTTCTGCGGCCAACGGATCGCCGTCGCCGCCGGTGTCTTCGTGCCGCGCGGTCGCACCGCCCTGCTGGTCGAGGCGGCGTCCGCGGTCACCGGCCCGCAGGCCGCCGTGGTGGATCTCTGTTGCGGGTCCGGCGCCGCCGCCGTCGTGCTGGCGCACCGGCTCGCGCCGCGCTGGCTGGCCGCCGCCGACATCGACCCGGCGGCCGTGGCCTGCGCCCGTCGCAACCTCGCCGGGCTCGGCGCGGAGGTGTTCCAGGGCGACCTGTTCACGCCGTTGCCGGTGCGGTGGCGCGGCCGGCTGGACCTGGTCGTCGCCAACGCCCCGTACGTGCCCACCGCCGCGGTGGCGCTGATGCCCGGCGAGGCGCGGCTGCACGAGGCCCCGGTGGCGCTCGACGGTGGGCCGGACGGGCTCGCCGTGCTGCGCCGGGTCGCTGCCGGCGCCGTCCACTGGCTGGCGCCCGGTGGCCACCTCGTGGTGGAGGTGAGCGCCGTGCAGGCGGACGCACTCTGTACGGCTTTCGACGCCCTCGGGCTCGTGCCGAGCGTGTGGCACGACGAGGACCTGGATGCCACCGCGGTGACCGCCCGCCGCCCCTTCTGACCTGCTCGCCACGGGCCGGCCGACCGTACCCCTGTTCGTGGCGGAAGCCCCCGGCAGACGTCAGGGGCCTCTGCGGCGCCCGCGGAACGTGGCGGGGGACCGGACGCGGGACTAGCCTCGGCTCACATTCACGACGACGGGAGGCGGTTTCGGTGGGCAGCGCAGGGGTGCCGGTGGTCGTCGGGCTGGACAACGGTGGCACCAGCAACAACGCCACCGTGCTGACGGTGGACGGCCGGTTCCTGGTGGACGGGCTGCTGGAGATCCCCAGCGAGGTGCAGGCCGGCCCGGGGGCGGCGATCGAGGCGTTGGCCCGGGCGCTGGACGGCGTGCTGGCGCACACCGGCGTGCCCCGCGAGCTGGTACGCGCGGTCGGGCTGGACACGCCCGGGCCGGCCAGCGCCGCCGGTGTCATCTCGTCCCGGGGGTCGACCAACTTCTCCCAGCCGGCATGGCGGGGCTTCGACGTGCGGGGCGCGCTCGAGGCCCGGCTCGGTCTGCCGGTGGTCTACCACAACGACGGCAACGCGGCCGCGCTGTACGCCCACCACGTCCACTTCGGAGCCGACGCGATGACCCGGTCGTCGGTCTCCGCGATCGTGGGCACCGGCCTCGGCGGCGGCGTGGTGGAGGCGGGCAAGGTGATCGCCGGCGCGGCCGGGATGGCGGGCGAACTGGGTCACGTGCACATCCCGCTCACCGGCGTGCTCGGGCCGGAGCAGCCGGTGCCGACCTGCGCCTGCGGCTTCACCGGAGACGTGGAGAGCGTCGCCTCGCTGACCGGCATCGAGCGCAACCTGCTGCCGTACTGGCTCACCCGCTATCCGGGTCACCCGCTGGCCGCCGAGCCGGTGGGCCGGGCCGCCAGGCTGGTGCGTGGCTACGGCGAGCGCGGCGACGCGCTGGCCCGGGACCTCTTCGCCCAGCAGGCGATGGCGCTGGGCCGACTGTTCACCGTGGCGGCCAACTTCACCGACCCGCACGCCTACTTCGTCGGGGGCGGGGTGGTGGAGGCGGCACCGGAGTTCCGCGACTGGTTCCTCGCGACCGTCCGTGAGCACACCGTGCTCCGCGAGGAGCAGGCCGCGGTGGCGACCTTCGCACTGGTGCCGGACCGGGACATGGCCGGCGCCCGGGGGGTGGCGATCGCGGCACTGGAGACGCTGCGCGCCACGCCGGAGCCCAGCCCACTGGTGGCCTGAGCGCACGCCTTCGGCTGGGGCGGGTCGCCGGCCCGACGCCGTAGGGCCGGGAGTCCGCCGGCACCCCAGGCTGGCGGGATCCCGGCCGCCGGGCCGGCGACCTGCCGGTCAGTGGCGCGGCGGTGCCTGGGCGAAGGCGGCCCAGGCGGCCGGCGGGAACAGCAGCGCGGGGCCGCTCGGGTCCTTGGAGTCGCGTACGGCGACCAGCCGCGGGATGGCGGCGACCTCCACGCAGGCGCCCTCGTCGCCGCTGCGGCTGCTCTTGCGCCATCCGGCCGCGTCCAGCGCCGCCCTGATCGTCGGTGTCATCGGTCCTACCGTCCCTTCAGCAGTGACTGGAGCTGATCGCGGCTGTCCGCCGGGCTGAGCGCCACGCTCCGCAGGTGCTCCATGATCTTGGTGCAGGTACGCGTCTCGCCCGCGCGGTCGAGGATCATCTGGCCGGCGACGGTCTCCACCGAGGCGATGATCGGGTCCTCCGGGTCGGCGAACTCCAAGATGTGCAGCGAGCCCCGCGTCCCCCGGTGGTAGCCGGCGGAGAGCGGGATCACCTGGACGGTGATGTTCGGCAGCTCGCCCATCTTGATCAGGTGCCGTAGCTGCCCGTCCATCACCGACTGGTCGCCTACCGGCCGGAGCAGCGCGCCCTCGTCGATGATCGCGTCGAGGATGGGCGGCTCGTCGGCGGTGAGCCGCTGCTGGCGGTCGAGCCGGACCTTCACCCGCTGCTCCACCAGGTCGTCGCCGAGGGTGTGCGGCCCTCCGCGCATCACCCCGCGGATGTAGTCGGCGGTCTGCAGCAGCCCGGGCACCACGGAGGGCTCGAAGTTGGCGATGGCGGTGGCCTCGGCCTCGAGGGCGATGAAGTCGATGGTGCGCCGGTCCAGCAGGTACGAGTAGGACACCCACCAGCCCGGCTTGCGCGCGTCCTTGGCGAGCTGCACCGCGGCGGCCACCTCGTCGGCGCCCACCCCGTACGAGGTGAGCAGGGCGCGCACGGTGGCCGGGCTGACCAGCGTCTGCGCGTTCTCGTAACGGGAGAGCGTGCTGCGGGTGCTGTTGATCTCATCCGCGGCGGTCTCCAGCGTCAGCCCGGCGGCCTCCCGGTGGGTACGCAGGGCGATGCCGAGCCGGCGGGCGCGGGCGGTCTTCGGTGCCATGCATCGATGGTCGCACATTTGCGGGAGCGTGTGCATGAGAGAACGTCGATGAGAGTTGCATTCACGCCGGTAAAGGTGTCAATCTGTTGTCGCGTCCTCACTGCCGGTTGTCGTGGCGACGGTGGTGGTGAGTGACCGGAGGGGATGGGGCGCGCGGCGATCGGGTTTCTCCCCCGTGCCCGATCGTCGCGTGCCACCGCCGGCAACCCGGCGCCCGCCCGAAGGAGATGACGTGCGCACCGGTCCGCAGCCCCGCACCGAACGTCCGGAGGTTCGGCGATGACCCGCTTTCTGGTGGTGCTCACCGACGTGCGTCCCGTCGAGGGCAGCGACCGCAACGAACGGGTCTGTCCGGAGCGGCGGCGCCAGGTGGTCGGCGCCAGCAGTCGCGAGGCGGCCGACCGGATCGCCGGAGCCTTCATGGCGCTGGGCATGGTGCGCGCCGGCCGGCAGCGGGTCAAGGTGATCGCGGTCGGCCGCCGGCACGCCCGGGACTGACTCCGACAACCCGTCACTCGCCGTATATGCAGCAATGACCGATTGCGGCGCTGTGCCGTGGCTCACCGGGTATCCACCTCGACCCGTCGCCACGCACAGTAAGGTCAACCGGGTGGGCGCCATCGGCGAACACGCCAGCCGCAGTCGCGTACGAAGAGGTGACCGGAGTGACCACCCCAGGCAAGACCCGCGTGGCGATCGTCTTCGGCGGCCGCAGCCCGGAACACGGCATCTCCTGCGTCAGCGCCGGCAGCGTGCTCGGCGCGCTCGACCCGGACGAGTACGAGGTGGTGCCGGTGGGCATCACCCGGGCCGGCCAGTGGGTGCTGACCAGTGGCGACCCGGCGCAGCTCGCGATCAACGCCCGCCGGCTGCCGGAGATCACCGCCGAGTCCGGCGCCGACATCGTGCTGCGCGCCGATCCCACCGGCAACGGGCTCATGGTGCTCGACCCGACCGAGGGCCCGCGGGCGCTGGCCGACGTGGACGTGGTCTTCCCCGTGCTGCACGGCGCGTACGGCGAGGACGGCACCATCCAGGGCATGCTGGAGATGGCCGGCATCCCGTACGTCGGGGCGAACGTGTTCGCCTCCGCCGCCGCGATGGACAAGGAGTTCACCAAGAAGCTCTGCGCCGCCGAGGGCATCCCGGTCGGCCCGTACGCGGTGCTGCGCAACGGGATGACGCTCAGCGAACAGGACCGGGAGCGGCTGGGCCTGCCGGTCTTCGTCAAGCCCTCCCGGGCCGGCTCGTCTTTCGGCATCACCCGGGTCACCGACTGGGCGCAGCTGGACGAGGCGGTCGCCACCGCCCGCCAGATCGACCCGAAGGTGATCATCGAGGGCGCCATCGTCGGGCGCGAGATCGAGTGCGGCGTGCTGGAGGGCGAGGCCGGCGGGGCGCCCGAGGCGTCCGTGCTGGCCGAGGTGCGGATCGTCGCCGACCACGACTTCTACGACTTCGAGGCGAAGTACCTCGACGACTCCTGCGAGTACGACATCCCGGCCGGCCTGCCGGAGAAGGTGACCCGCCAGGTCCAGGAGTACGCGGTGCGCGCCTTCACCGCTCTGGACTGTGCCGGCCTGGCCCGGGCCGACTTCTTCGTCACCCCGGAGCTGGACATCTACCTCAACGAGATCAACACGATGCCCGGGTTCACCCCGACGTCGATGTTCCCGCGGATGTGGGCGGCCGCCGGCCTGGAGTACCCGAAGCTGGTCAACCGGCTGATCCGGACCGCCCAGCGGCGCGGCGTCGGCCTGCACTGACCGCAGCCCCCGGCCCACACCCGCCGACCGACCGCCGGACGGTTGGGCGGGTGGCGGCGGTCAGCTCCGGCAGCCGGCGGGGACGTCGCCGCCGGAGGGCACCGAGGCCACGATGGTGTTGGAGATCGGTGCCACCCACTGCAACGGCTGCTGGTAGGCGCGGGGGATGCGCACGGTGACCGGTGCCTCCCGGTCGACAGTCGTGAGCACGGTCGCGTCGTCCTGCTCCACCGGGTGCCAGCAGACCCCGTTGACTCCCCAGACCTCGTCCGTGGGCGGAAGGGTCGGCTCGGTGCCGCCGCAGGCCACGGTGAGCGCCGGATCGCCGTACGCGGCGTTCTGCTCCGGGCCCGCGGTGACCGGCCGCTGGGACAGCTCCTTGATGGTCGCCGGCAGCTGGGACAGCAGGGCCCGGCAGACCGTGGCCTGGCGGGTGGCCAGCGCCGGCGCGGCCATCTCGACCGACGCGGTGGACTGCACCCGAGGCGTCGTCGCGGTCGGGCTCGGGGCGGCGGCCGGCTCGTCGTCCGGGGAGAGCGCAGCGAAGGCCAGCGCGGCCACCAGCAGGGTGATCGGCAGCGCGATCAGCGTGGCCAGCAGGGCGGCACCGCGGATCGTCCGGTCCCGACCGGCGGGCGCGTCACCGGCCCGGTCGTGGTCGTCGTCGGTCCGGTCCTCGTCGGTCCGGTCCTCGTCCACGGGGGAGGTGGTGATCTCGTCCACTTACAGCCGCACCACCGAACACGTGAGGGTGCGCGTGATGCCGGGCACCATCTGCACCTTGCTGACGATGAGTTTGCCGAGCTCGTCGACGGTGTTCGCCTCGGTGAGGACGACCACGTCGTACGGTCCGGTGACGGCGTCGACGCGTACCACGCCGGCAAGGTCCGCGATGAGACCCGCCACGTCACGTGCCCGCCCGACCTCGGTCTGGATGAGGATGTACGCCTGTACCACGACTCGACCTCCGTCCGTCGCCGCCGCAGGCGGCCCGAAGGGTGAAACTACCTTACGGACCAGGTCCGATCCCTATCGGTGGTCAAGGAGAAGCAGTGAGCGAGCGCGGCGGAGCCGGGCAGAACGAGCGGAACGCCGGCGGTGGCGCCAGTGTGTCCGGAATCGGGGAGTTCGGGTTGATCGGGCGGGTGACCGCCCGGCTGCCGGTCGGGCCGACGACCCTGCTCGGTCCGGGAGACGACGCAGCCGTGGTGGCCGCGCCGGACGGGCGGGTGGCCGCGTCCACCGACGTGCTGGTCGACGGCCGGCACTTCCGGAGGGACTGGTCCTCGGCCCGCGACGTCGGGCACCGGGCGGCGGCGGCCAACCTCGCCGACATCGCCGCGATGGGAGCCACCCCGACCGCCCTGCTGGTCGCCCTCTGCATGCCGGCCGACCTGCCCACCGAGTGGGCGTTGGAGCTGGCCGACGGTCTGGGTGCCGAAGCGGCCACCGTCGGCGCGAGTGTGGTCGGGGGGGACATGTCGGCCAGCCCGACCTTGACCGTCGCGGTCACCGCGTTGGGCGATCTCGGTGGCCGGGCGCCGGTCGTCCGCTCCGGCGCCCGTCCGGGCGATGTGCTGGCCCTGGCCGGGCGCATCGGGTACGCGGCGGCCGGGCTGACCGTGCTCACCCGCGGGTTCCGCACCCCCCGGCTGCTGGTCGAGGCGTACCGGCGGCCGCAGGTGCCGTACCCGGCCGGGCCGCAGGCCGCCGACTTCGGGGCCACCTCGATGATCGACGTGTCGGACGGGCTGCTCGCCGACCTCGGGCACGTGGCGGCGGCCAGCGGGGTGACCATCGACGTGCGCCGGGACGCGTTCGAGGTGCCCCGGCAGATGGCCGACGCGGCGCAGGCGCTCGGCGTCGACCCGTACACCTGGATCCTCACCGGCGGCGACGACCACGCGTTGGTCGCCACCTTCCCGCCCGACGTGCCGCTGCCGCCGCAGTGGCGGCCGATCGGGCGGGTCGCCGCCGGCACCGGCGTCACGGTCGACGGCGCCCCGTACGCCGGCCCGGCCGGCTGGGACCACTTCCGGTAAGCCCCGCTGCTGGTCGTACCCTTTACGCCGTGAGTGAGATCGAGATCCGCGCCGTGCGGTTCGACGCTCCGGTCGCGCAGCGGCTGATCCGCGCGGCGCTGGCCGACCTGGGCGCCCGGTACGGCGGCACCGGCGACGACACCCCGGTGGACGCGGCGGAGTTCCAGCCGCCCGACGGCGAGTTCCTCGTCGCCTACCTGGGCGGCGAGCCGGTGGGTTGCGGCGGCTGGCGCAGCCACGGCGACGACGCCGAGCTGAAGCGGATGTACACCGCCCCGGAGGCCCGGGGGCGCGGGGTGGCCCGTGCGGTGCTCGCCGCGGTCGAGCGCTCGGCCGCCGATCAGGGCCGCAAGCGGGTGATCCTGGAGTGCGGGGACAAGCAGCCCGAGGCCATCGCGATGTACACGGCGGCCGGTTACGAGCGGATCCCGAACTTCGGCTTCTACGCCGACGCCCCGGGCTGCCTCTCCTTCGGCCGTACCCTCTGACGATCGCCCGACCGCTCAGCCCGTGGTGATCCGAACCTGCCCGGCAGCCCGGCCGGCCGCGTCGGTGGCGTCCGCCGGGTCGGCGCCCCAGGCCAGCACGTGGCCGCTGCGTCGCAACGACGAGGTGATCTCGGCCACCGCGTCGCCGACCGCCACGCCCACCTCGACGTCCAGCACTCCGGGCACGCGGCGTGCCGCGCGCACCCCGTCCACGGCGCCGACCGTGCCCGGTGCGGCCAGCAGGAACTCCACGGCCGCCGCGCCGGTCGGCCGCGCCGGCAGCGTCGGGCGCTCCCCGCGTAGCCCACGCAGGTACGCCGGGACGAACGCGCACTCGTAGGCGACCGAGATCAGCGCGGTGATTAGGTCGCCGGGCAGCCGGGCCGCGCACTCCACCAGGGCCGGGCCGGCGGCGGTGCGGATCCACTCGCTGTGCAGCGTCCCCGTGTGGAACTCCGCGGCGCGGGCGAGCCGGGTGGCCGCGTCGAGCAGTTCCCGCCGGGCCTGCTCGGGCAGCGCCGACGGCACGGTGTGCCCGGTCTCCACCGGGTGCCCACCGGCCAGCACCCGCTTGTCGGTGACGTTGCCGAAGCGCACCTCGCCCTCGACGACCAGCAGCTCGACGCTGTGTTCGCTGCCGATCAGGACTTCCTCGGCGAGCACCGCCGTGGGCACGCCGCGGGAGGTGGTGTCCGGGCCGGTCTCGGGGGCGGCGCTGGCGGCCCAGGCAGCGGCGACCAGCGTCGGATCGGCGATGATCTGCACGCCGAGGCTGCCGGAGCGCCGGGTCGGCTTCAGGACGCACCGGCCCCCCTGCCGGCGGGCGAACGCCTCCGCCTCGGCGGCCGTGGCGACAAGCGCGAACGCCGGGTTGAGCAGGCCGGCCGACGCGGCGAGCAGCCGCAGCCGGTGCTTGTCGGTGAAGATCTCGGCGGCGTGGGTGCCGGCGCCGGGCAGGCCCAGCGCGTCGGCCAGCCGGGCCGCCCCGACCACGCCGTGCTCCTGCCCGGGAACCACCAGCCGGGCGGCGGCCAACCCCGGCTCACGGGCCAGCAGCGCGACCGGGTCGAGCCCGGTCTGGTACTCCGCCGCCACGAGCCGGGAGATCACGGGCAGGCGGTGCCGGGCCAGGTCGCGACGCTGGATGAGGTCGGGTTCCTCGACGACGACCACGCTGCCCGGGGACAGTTGCT
This sequence comes from Micromonospora sp. GCM10011542, assembly GCF_042650685.1. Taxonomy (NCBI): domain Bacteria; kingdom Bacillati; phylum Actinomycetota; class Actinomycetes; order Micromonosporales; family Micromonosporaceae; genus Micromonospora; species Micromonospora sp. GCM10011542. The sequence goes on along the minus strand of NZ_JBHSBO010000061.1, from coordinate 81,798 downwards.
CGCCGAGGCTGCGCAGCAGGTCCGCCGCGAAGCCCACCATGACCATCTCGCCCCGGCCCACGTCCAGCTGCACCCGTCACTCCTCGCGCTCGCGTACCGGACCGACAGCCGGCGCAGGGCGAGGCTAACCGGGCGGCGGCCCGGGAGGGACGGCGTCGTCGCGTACCCGTCAGGACCCGGTGCGGACACGACAAAGCCGGCGGACCAGGGGTCCGCCGGCTGAACCGTATGAAGAGGTGGGTGCTACCGCGTCAGGCGCGGGTCACCTTGCCGGCCTTGATGCACGAGGTGCAGACCTGCAACTTCTTGGTGTTGCCACCACCGGCCGGGGTACGCACCGACTGGATGTTCGGGTTCCAGCGGCGGTTGGTCCGCCGGTGCGAGTGGGACACGTTGTGGCCGAAGCCCGGTCCCTTGCCACAGACGTCGCACACGCTAGCCACGGGATACTCCTGGGATTGAAACGTTCATGAGGTCGCCGGCAGGGTGCTGCCCGGGCAACCCGACCAGGCTACCCGATGACCTGCCCAGCCGGCCAACCGCCCCGGGTCGGGGACGCACCGGCGTGACCGTGGTCACCAGCACGACCGCCGCGACGACGGTCCGGCGGCGAGTCTACCCGGCCGCCACGCCGGGCGAGCCCGACGCGTGTCGGGGTGCGCCAGTAGGCTTCTGCCCGTGCTGGACACCCTCGACGCCGCCGCGGTCCGTCGGTGGTGTGCCGGCGGCCTGGCCGCGCTTAAGCGCCACCAGGGGGAGATCGACCAGCTCAACGTCTACCCGGTGCCCGACGGCGACACCGGCACCAACCTGGTGCTCACCCTCACCTCGGCCCAGCAGGCCCTGGCCATGGACCTCGACACACTGCCCGACGGCGGGTCCACCGCGCACGGGCACGCGCTGCGGCTGATGGCCCGGGGTGCGCTGCTCGGTGCGCGCGGCAACTCGGGGGTGATCCTCTCGCAGATCCTGCGCGGCTTCGCCGACGCGGTCGCCCCCGCACCCGCCGTGCGTGGACGGGAGCTGGCCGCCGCGTTGCGCGACGCCACCACCGCCGCCTACACGGCGGTCGCCAGGCCCGTGGAGGGGACCGTGCTCACCGTGGTCGCCGCGGCTGCCGCAGCCGCGGAGCGGGCGCAGAGCGACGACCTGCCGGCGGTGGCCCGGGTCGCGGCCCGTGCGGCGGCCGAGGCGTTGGCGCGTACCCCCGAGCAGTTGCCGGTGCTGGCCCGCGCCGGCGTGGTCGACGCCGGCGGCCGTGGGCTCTGTGTGCTGCTCGACGCCCTCGTGGAGGTGCTCACCGGAGAGGGCGCCGGCCCCGCGCCCGCGCCGCGCACCGCCCGCCCGGCGGTCGCCGTCGCCCGGGAGACCGGTTCCGACGAGTACGCCTACGAGGTGCAGTACCTGCTCGACGCCGGCCCGGAGGCGGTGGCCCGGCTGCGTGGCGAGCTGGCCGCGCTCGGCGACTCCCTGGTGATCGTCGGCGACGGCGCCGGCCCGGAGGCCACCTGGAACGTGCACGTGCACGTCAACGACGTCGGCGCGGCGGTCGAGGCGGGGGTGGCCGCCGGCCGCCCGTACCGGATCTCGGTGACCCGCTTCGCCGACCAGCCGCCAGCGACGACGCCCGGCCCGGCGGTGGACGGCCGGGCCGCCGTGGTGGTGGCCACCGGCGCCGGGATCGCCGCGCTCTTCGCCGGCGAGGGGGCGACGGTGGTGCCGGCCAATCCGTCCACCGGCGAGCTGCTGGACGCCGTCCGGTCCACCGGCGCCGCCTGGGTGGTGGTCCTGCCCAACGACCCCAACACCGAGGCGGTGGCGAGCGCGGCGGCGCGGGAGGCGCACCGGTTCGGCATCAAGGTGAGCGTCGTGCCGACCCGCTCGCCGGTGCAGGCGTTGGCCGCCCTCGCGGTCCGCGATCCCGGTCGCCGCTTCGAGGACGACGTGATCGCGATGGCCGAGGCGGCCGGGGCCTGCCGCTACGCCGAGGTGTGCCACGCCAGCCGGGAGGCGTTGACGGTCGCCGGGCCGTGCCGGCCCGGCGACGTGCTGGCGCTGGTCGAGGGGGAGGTGCACCTGATCGGCACCGACCTGACCGACACCTGCGCGGCGGTGGTCGACCGGATGCTCGGCGGCGGCGGGGAGATGGTCACCCTGCTCGCCGGGGCGGACGCGCCGGCCGGGCTCACCGACGACGTCCGCGCGCACGTCGCGCGGCGTTGGCCGTTCGTCGAGGTGCAGGCGTACCCGGGTGGCCAACCGCACTATCCGCTCCTGGTGGGGATCGAATGAGCGAACCGACCACGGTGGACACCCCGCTGAGGAAGCTGGTCGGGGAGAAGACGGCCAAGGCGCTCGCCGGCCACCTCGACCTGCACACCGCGGGGGATCTGGTCTACCACTTCCCGCGCCGCTACGACGAACGCGGCGAGCACACCGACATCCGCTCGCTGGACGTCGGCGAGCAGGTCACCGTGCTGGCCCAGGTGCAGCGCACCGCCGTACGCCCGATGCGCCAGCGTCGGGGCAACCTGCTGGAGGTGACCGTCGGCGACGGCTCCGGCGGGCTGCTCACCCTGACCTTCTTCGGCAACCAGGCGTGGCGCGAGCGGGAGCTGCGCCCCGGCCGGTGGGGGCTGTTCGCCGGCAAGGTCACCGAGTTCCGCAACAAGCGCCAGCTCAACGGCCCGGAGTACGTCCTGCTCGGCGAGGGTGGCGAGGGTGAGGCGGCGGCCAACGAGGAGATCGAGGAGTTCGCCGGCGCGCTGATCCCGGTCTACCCGGCCGCGGCGGCGGTGCCGACCTGGGTGATCGCCCGCTGCGTGCGGGTCGTCCTGGACACGTTCACCCCACCGGAGGACCCGGTGCCGGCCACCGTGCGGGCCAGCCGCAACCTGGTCGGGCTGGGCACCGCGCTGCGGGAGATCCACCGGCCGTCCAGCAAGGAGGATCTCTACCGGGCACGGCACCGGCTCAAGTGGGACGAGGCGTTCGCCGTGCAGCTCACGCTGGTGCAGCGCAAACACCGGGCCGCCGACTGGCCGGCCCGACCGCGCCCGGCGCGCTCCGGCGGGCTGCTGGACGCGTTCGACGCCCGGCTGCCGTACGAGCTGACCCCCGGCCAGCGCGACGTCGGCGTGGAGATCGCCGCCGACCTCGCCGTCCCGCACCCGATGCACCGGCTGTTGCAGGGCGAGGTGGGTTCGGGCAAGACCGTGGTGGCGCTGCGCGCGATGCTCCAGGTGGTCGACGCGGGCGGGCAGGCGGCGCTGCTCGCGCCCACCGAGGTGCTGGCCGCCCAGCACCACCGGGGGATGCTCGACCTGCTCGGGCCGCTGGGGCGCGCCGGTGAGCTGGATTCCGCCGAGCACGCCACCCGGGTGGAGCTGGTCACCGGCTCGCTCGGCGCGGCGGCCCGCCGCCGGGCGCTCGGCGAGGTGGCCAGCGGCGCCGCCGGCATCGTGCTCGGCACCCACGCGCTGCTCTACGAGGGGGTCGACTTCGCCGACCTCGGCCTCGTGGTGGTCGACGAGCAGCACCGGTTCGGCGTGGAGCAGCGCGACGCGCTGCGGGCCAAGGCCGATCAGCCGCCGCACGTGCTGGTCATGACGGCCACTCCGATCCCGCGCACGGTCGCGATGACCGTCTACGGCGACCTGGAGGTCTCCACCCTCTCCCAGCTGCCCCGGGGGCGCTCGCCGATCGCCTCGCACGTGGTGCCCGCCGCCGAGAAGCCGGCCTTCCTCGACCGGGCCTGGCGCCGGCTGCGCGAGGAGGTGGCCGCCGGCCACCAGGCGTACGTGGTCTGCCCGCGCATCGGTGACGGCAAGGCCTCCGACGAGGAACCGCCGCCGGAGGACGACAACGGCCGTCGGCCACCGTTGGCGGTCACCGAGGTGGCCCCGCTGCTGGCCGAGGGGCCGCTGCACGGGCTGCGCATCGGGGTGCTGCACGGCCGGTTGCCGGCCGACGAGAAGGACGCCGTGATGCGCTCGTTCGCGGCCGGAGACCTGGACGTGCTGGTGGCGACCACAGTGGTCGAGGTCGGCGTGGACGTGCCGAACGCCACCGTGATGATCGTGCTGGACGCCGACCGGTTCGGCGTCTCCCAGCTGCACCAGCTGCGCGGCCGGGTCGGTCGGGGCTCCGCCGCCGGGCTCTGCCTGCTGGTCAGCGAGGCGGCCGAGGGGTCCTCGGCCCGGGAACGGCTGGAGGCGGTCGCGTCCACCAGCGACGGTTTCAAGCTCGCCGAGCTGGATCTGGAGCAGCGCCGCGAGGGCGACGTGCTGGGCGCCACCCAGTCCGGGCGCCGTTCGCACCTGCGGCTGCTGTCGCTGCTCCGCGACGCCGACCTGATCCGCGACGCCCGGGCCGAGGCGATCGCCCTGGTCGACGAGGACCCGGAGCTGACCCGCAATCCGGCGCTGGCCGCCTCGGTGGCCGCCCTGGTCGACGAGGAACGCGCGGAGTACCTGGAGAAGGGCTGAGCGGAGTGCGCCTGATCGGGCGCCACCGTCCCCGCCCCTGAGGGCCCAACGGCCGAGGGCGCGCCGACCGGGTGGTCGACGCGCCCTCGGGTCAGGCGTTGCGCGGATCAGGCGGTGAAGCGCACCCGACGACGGCGGGCCACCACGAACAGCACCGCACCGGCGGCCAGCAGCAGCGCCGCACCGGCGATGATCCCGCCGGTGGCGGCACCGGTCAGCGGCAGCGTCGGCTCGTCCTCCTCGCCGCCACCACCCTGGCCGCAGTTCTTCGGCTGGGTGTAGGGGATGGTCTCCGAGTCCTCGACCACGTCGTACTTCACCGTGACCTTGAGACCCGCGTACGCGTCGAAGCTGACGGAGCTGGTCTTGCCCGGCTCGGAGACGAGCGTCTTGGTGACGCCCTTCTCGGTGGTCATCGTCGCCGAGAAGGGGATGCCCTTCGCCGGGTTCTTCACGATGAACGTCATCTTGTCGCAGGTCTGCTCGAGCTCGAAGACCGGCTCCTCCGGCTCGGCCGGGAGCGACGGCGTCGCGGACGGGCTGGCCGGGGTGGAGGTCGACGGCGACGGAGTCACCTCGGGCGACTTGGTCGGCGCCGGGGTGGGGCTGGACGAGGAGGGGCTGGGCGACGGCGATTCGGTCGGGCCGCAGTCCGTGCTGGGCACAGCGGTGACGCTGCGCTCCCCGTCGGCGTTGCGACCGTCGCGCTCCCAGTGGGCGCCGACGGTGAGCTTGAGCTCGGGGATGGCACCGGTGAAGGTGTGGGTCTGGGTGCCGGTCAGCGGGCCGTCGCCCTGCTTCTTGAGGGTCGCTCCGACGGCCAGGCCACCGGTGATGTCACCCGGCACGGTGGACTCGAGCTTGGTGATGACGCCGTCGATGTCGGTCTCGGAGCTGATGACCGACCAGGTGACGGTCACCGTGCCGTCCTTGGCCGCGCAGTAGCTGCCGGTGGGCTCGGGGTGGTGTGCGAAGGCCGGGGTGGCGACCGTCGCGGCGCCGGCGATGCCGATCAGGGCACCGGCGGCGATGGCCGCGATGCGCCGGAACGGAGACTTCGGAGGGTTCACGCCTGCTCCTGATGAGGGGGTACGGAGTACGCGGCCGGAGGACGGGAGACGTCGCGACCGTACGGTCGCCGGCTCACCGGACCTCGTGCTGCGCGGGGGGGTGTGCCCGCGTCGGGGCGGGGACAGAGGGTGACTGTACTGACGAGTCATGAATGAGGGGAGTTCAGATCATTGCCGAATGGCAATGTTGCTGATTCGTGATCATAGATGAACGGATGGTGCCCGTCCGATCACCGGCGATCATGGATAGCTGAGCGTTCCCCAGTGGACGCGCAGACGCCACGGGCGCGCCGACCCGTTGGTCGACGCGCCCGTGGCGCTGTTCACATCGCGTGCTCGACACACCCGTCGGATCAGGCGGTGAAGCGCACCCGACGACGGCGGGCGATGACGAAGAGCACCGCGCCCAGGGCCAGCAGGGCCACCGCGCCGGCGGCGATGCCGCCGGCGGCCGCACCGGTCAGTGGCAGGGTGGGCTCGTCCTCGTTGCCGCCGCCAGCGCCGCCCTTGTCGCAGCCCTCCGGCTGCTCCCAGGCCAGCGCGCCGCCGGAGTCCAGGTCACCCGTCACGGTGACGCTGAAGCCCTTGCTCGCCGCGAACGCGATGGTCTCGGTCTTGCCCGGGGCGATGGTGACGGTCTTGGCCGCACCGGTGCTCGGGGTGAAGGTCGAGGTCAGCGAGATGCCGTCCTCCGGGTTGACGACCTTGAAGATCATCTGGTCGCAGGTCGAGTCGTAGGTGCCCGCGGGCTCCTGGCAGTCCTCGGGCTGCTCCCAGCCGCCGGTGAAGGTCTCCATCCCCTTGGCGGAGACGCTGATCTCCTTCGCCTGCTCGGCGGTGAGCTTGAGGGTCTCCAGCTTGCGCATCGGCACCTCGACGCTCTTGGTGAAGCCACCGCTGCCGGTGACCTCGAAGGTCGCCGCCGCGTTGCCGTTGCGGTTGACCAGGGTCAGCTCGACAGTGCCGTCGCAGTCCGACTCGGCGATCACCTCGGGGGTCGCCTCGCACGTGCCGGCGCCGCCGTTGTACCAGGCCGCGGAGCCCTTCGACTGGGAGCCGATGCCCTTCGAGCTACCGACCTTGCGGTCGCCGTACCGGTCGCTCTTGTCGGTCAGCGGGTCGATGACCTCGCTGCCGAAGACGAAGTCGATCTGGGTGTAGCACTCCGGGACCTCGACCTTGAAGTCCAGGGTGGCCAGACCCAGCTCGCCCTCGGCGGTGCCGGTGAACTTCTGGGTCGACTTGTCTAGCACGTACTGCGGCACGGCGAAGGTCGCCGACGGCGCGACGTACGACACCAGGGTGAGTGCCTGCTCCTGGCCGGCGCAGAGCGGGCCGTTGGTCAGCGTGATGCTGGCCATGCCCTTCGGGCCGTCGAAGGTGTGCGTGTAGCGGGCGTCGGCCGTGCTCACGCAGGTCGGCGCCTCCGGCGACGCGGTGGCGGTCGGCTGCGCGGTCGCGCTCGCCGTCGGCTCCGCGCTCACGGACGACGCGGGGGAGGGGTTGGTGGCGAGGGCGGGCGCCTGCACCGCGAAGGCGGCGGCGAGGCCGGCCAGCGCGGCGACGGCCACGGTCAGCGGTCGCCGGGGCGACGGCTTGGGACGGATCACGCGTACTCCTGGGTCACAGAACGACGGGGTGTCGGCGCGGAAGGTTCGGACGGTCGCTCGTGCGCGCTGCTCGTCCGGTCGCAGTGCCTTCCGCTGCCGTGGGCCGGCGGAGCGCCACCGGCACCGGCAGACCCTAGCGAGATCGGGGTGCCCGTTACAGCGCTCAGGTGCGGCTGAGAACGATGTTATGAATGCGAGATCATTGATATACGAGCAGTGATCATGTCTGTGCCTGGTCGATACGCCCCGTGGCGACCGGCGCCGGATCCGATCGCGTAGCGTCGCGGGCATGAGCAGGAGGAGACGGTGACCCGGATCGTGGCCGGGACCCTCGGTGGCCGACGGATCGCCGCGCCACCCGGCGCCGGCACCCGCCCCACCTCCGACCGGGTCCGCGAGGCGCTGTTCAGCGCCGTTCAGGCCGAGGTCGACCTGGACGGCGCACGCTTCGCCGACCTGTACGCCGGCTCCGGCGCGGTCGGGCTGGAGGCGCTGTCGCGGGGTGCCCGGCACGTGTTGCTGGTCGAGTCCGATCCCCGGGCCGCCCGGGTGATCCGGGAGAACGTGGCGGCGCTGCGCGCCGGCCCGGCCGCCCGGCTGGTCACCGGCAAGGTGGCCACCGTGCTGGCCGCCGGGCCCGACGGCGGGCCGTACGACGTGGTCTTCGCCGACCCGCCGTACGCCGTGCCGGACGCGGAGATCACCGCGCTGCTGGCCGCGCTGGTCGACGGCGACTGGCTCACCCCCGACGCTCTGGTGGTGGTGGAGCGGTCCACGCGGACCCGGTCGTTCAGCTGGGTGGACGGGATCACCGGAGAGCGCAGTCGCCGTTACGGCGAGACCACCCTTTGGTACGGTCGCCGATCATGAGACGTGCGGTGTGTCCCGGCTCGTTCGACCCGGTCACCAACGGACACCTCGACATCATCGGCCGGGCGAGCCGGCTCTTCGACGAGGTGATCGTCGGCGTGCTGGTGAACCAGTCGAAGAGTGGCCTGTTCACCGTCGAGGAGCGGATCGAGATGCTCCGCGAGGTGACCGCCTCGTACGAGAACGTCCGGGTGGAGTCCTTCCGCGGGCTGCTTGTCGACTTCTGCCGGGCCCAGCAGGCCAGCGTGCTGATCAAGGGCCTGCGGGCGGTCAGTGACTTCGACTACGAGTTGCAGATGGCCCAGATGAACATCGGGCTGGCCGGGGTCGAGACGCTGTTCATGCCCACCAACCCGCTCTACTCCTTCCTCTCCTCCAGTCTGGTCAAGGACGTGGCCAAGTGGGGTGGCGACATCTCCTCCCACGTCCCCGACCTGGTCCGCGAGGCCCTCCAGGCCCGCCTCGGCCCCCGCGCCTGACGGCACCCTCGAAGAGATCGACCACGGCGGGTGCGCGCACCGCGACGCGCCGGGGTGAGGTGCACCCGCCGGGTGTGGGGTGGGCACGACATGATTGGTCGAGCAGGAACCCGGCCGTAGCCCGCATCATGTAGGTCGGCCGACGAACGACAGGAGTGAGGTACCGGTGGACCCGCTCGATCGCATCGACGAACTGATCGCCATGGTGGAGCAGGCCCGCTCCGTCCCGATGTCGCGGAACAACTGCATGGTCGATCGCGGCGAGATGATCGCGGCCCTCGACGAGATGCGCGCTGAACTCCCCGCCGACCTGCGCCGGGCCGCCGCGCTCCTGGAGGAGCGCGACAAGATCATGGAGGCCGGCAAGCGCGAGGCGGACCGGATCATCAGCGAGGGTGAGGCGGAACACGCCCGGCTGGTGTCGGTGAACGAGATCACCGTCTCGGCCGAGCACGAGGGCGCCCGGATCATCGCCGAGGCGCGCGCCGAGGCGCAGCGCCTGCGGGAGGAAGTGGACGACTACGTCGACACCGCCCTGGCCAACTTCGAGCAGTTCCTCACCCGGGCGCTGGCGTCGATAGAGCGTGGCCGCGACAAGATGCACGCGCTGCGCGAGATCGGCACCTTCGCGGGCGACGAAGCGGAACGCCCGCTACCCTTCTGAGCGGCACCTCAGCAGCCGGCAGGGCGGGGCGGGCGCCGCCCCCGGTTCGACGGTGCGGCGGTCGCCCAGGTAACCTGTTTTGTCGGCCTCTCACCGGCCGGAGTCTGACTATGCCCAAGCACTCGCCATCGACACTCGACCCCAGGTCGCCGCTGGTCCTCGACACGAGGGACCTGCCGCGCCGCCCTGGTGCGTTGCGTGAGGTCAAGCGGGTCGTCCCGGCACCGGCGGACCTCGGCGTGGAGTTGATCGGCGTGCCGGAGGGCGCGGACCTCGACCTCGATCTGAGGTTGCAGTCGGTGTCCGAGGGCGTGCTCGTCTCCGGGACCATCACCGGTCCCATCCGGGGCGAGTGCGGCCGTTGCCTGCGCGAGATCAACGACTCGATGGCCGTGACGATCCAGGAGCTGTACGCGTACGAGAACAGCACCACGGACGTCACGACCGACGAGGACGAGGTGGGCCGGATGCAGGGCGATCTGATCGACCTGGAGCCGGCGCTGCGGGACGCGTTGGTGCTCACGCTGCCGACCAACCCGCTCTGCCGGGAGGACTGCCCAGGACTGTGCCCCGAATGCGGGGCGCACTGGGACGATCTGCCGGCCGACCACAGTCACCAGCAGATCGACCCGCGATGGGCTGGCCTGTCGCAACTGACCCGTACAGAGGAGTAAGAACCGTGGCCGTCCCCAAGCGCAAGATGTCGCGCAGCAACACCCGGTCCCGCCGGGCGAACTGGAAGGCGACCGTGGTCGCGACCGTCGCGTGCCCGCAGTGCAAGTCCCCGAAGCTGCCGCACGCCGCCTGCTCCGTCTGCGGCACCTACAACGGCCGCCAGGTTCTCGAGGTCTGACCTGGACGCCGAGTGACGCCCCCGACCCCGGGTCGGGCGGCGCGCGCACCCTGGCAAACGCCCGGTGCCCCGGCTCCCTCCGACGCCGGCCGGCCCACTCCGGCCGGCGTACCGATGGAGCCGGGCACCGCGCGGATCGCCGTTGACCTCCTCGGCGGGGACGATGCTCCCGCCGTCGTGGTTGACGGCGCTCTGCGGGCTGTGCGCGCCGACCCCGATCTGCATCTGCTGCTCGTCGGTCCGACCGAGGTCGCCGACGGGCTCATCGCTGCCCTCGATCCGGCCCAACGGGCCCGCATCGCGGTCCGGCCGGTCCGCGACGTCGTGGGCATGGCCGACCATCCCAGCGCGGCCCGCGCGGAGAGCACCGTGCGCGCCGCCGTCACCGCCGTCCGCGACGGCACGGCGGACGCGATGGTCTCCGCCGGCGCGACCGGCGCCACCGTCACCGCGGCCGTGCTCGGTCTCGGCCGCTGGCCGGAGATCCGCCAGCCCGCCCTGGTCGCCACCCTGCCCGCGGTCGCCGGGCCGGTCGTCCTGCTCGACGTCGGCGGTTCGCTGGAGCCCCGCCCGGCCACCCTCGTCCGGCACGCCGTGCTCGGTGCCGCGTACGCCGCGGTGGCGCACGCGGTCGTGGAGCCGCGGGTCGGCCTGCTCTCGGTGGGCACCGAGGCCGGCAAGGGCGACCGGGTCCGCCGGGCCACCGACCCCCTGCTCGCCGCCGAGCCGCTGCCCTGCGGGGCCCGCTACGTCGGCCTGGTCGAGGGGTACGACGTGACGCTCGGCGCGCGCGCCGATGCCGTGGTCACCGACGGGTTCACCGGTAACGTGCTGCTCAAGGCGATCGAGGGCGCGTACGCGATGGCCGGCGGCCCACCCGTCGGCGGCGGTGCGCCCCGAGCCGCCGCCCTGCTCGGCGTGGCCGGGACGGTGGTCGTCTGCCACGGCGCCGCCCGCGCCGCCGACGTCGCCTCCGGCATCGCCCTCGCCGCCCACCTGTGGCGGCGGCGTGTCACCGACCTGGTCTCCGCGTTGCTCGACGGCGACGCCGCCACGGACCGCATCGACCGCACCACCGACACCGAGGTACGCACATCATGAGCATCGACAAGCGGCGGCGGGTCTCCGTCGGTCATCTGGAGTCCGCGTTCGGCGTGAGCCTGGAGCCGGAGCTGATGGAACGCGCGCTGACCCACCGCTCGTACGCGTACGAGAACGGCGGCCTGCCCACCAACGAGCGGCTGGAGTTCCTCGGCGACTCGGTCCTCGGTGTGGTGATCACCACGGCGCTCTTCCACAACCACCCGGACCTGCCCGAGGGGCAGCTGGCCAAGCTGCGGGCCAGCGTGGTCAACATGCGCGCGCTCGCCGACGTGGCCCGCGGGCTGGGCCCGGACGGGCTCGGCGCCTACCTGCTGCTGGGCAAGGGCGAGGAGACCACCGGCGGACGGGACAAGGCGAGCATCCTCGCCGACACCCTGGAGGCGCTGCTCGGCGCGATCTACCTCCAGTACGGGCTGGACACCGCGGCCACCGTCATCCACCGGCTCTTCGACCCGCTGATGGCCGAGTCGGCCGGCCGGGGCGCCGCCCTGGACTGGAAGACCAGCCTCCAGGAGTTGACCGCCGCGCTCGGTCTGGGCGTGCCGGAGTACCGGATCGAGGGCACCGGCCCGGACCACCTGAAGACCTTCACCGCCTGGGTGGTGGTCGCCGGCAACCGCTACGGCGGGGCCGAGGGGCGCAGCAAGAAGGAGGCCGAGCAGCGGGCCGCCGAGGCGGCCTGGCGGATGCTCACCGAGCAGGCCGAGCAGGCCGAGCAGGCCGAGCAGGCCGAGCAGTCGGATCTGGACGGCACCGCCGACCAGGACGGCACCGCCGAGCGGGCCGACGCGACCGTCGGGGACGGGCGGGCCGACGCGGACGGCACGGCCGACCGGGAGGCGCCGGTCGGGCCGCTGGAGCGGGCGGACCGGGCGGCCGGTGCCGAGCAGGCCGACCACACTGCCCAGGCCATGTCGGCCGACGTGGCGGCGGAACAGGCCCCGGCGGCGGACGCGAACGGCGCCCGTTCGGACGGGAACCACGCGTCCGGCGACCACACCGACGTGGGCGCGGCCCGCGAGGCAGGGTTGCACCGTGCCTGAGCTGCCCGAGGTGGAGACCGTCCGGCAGGGCCTGGCCCAGTGGGTGGTCGGCCGTCGGATCGCCTCGGTGGAGGTGCGCCACCCCCGGGCGGTACGCCGGCACGTTCCCGGCGGGGCGCACTTCGCCGACGTGCTCGCCGGCCGGACGGTGCTGGACGTACGCCGCCGCGGCAAGTACCTCTGGTTGCCGCTGGACAGCGGCGACGCCGTGATCGGTCACCTCGGCATGTCCGGCCAGTTGCTGCTCCAGCCGCCCGGCACTCCGGACGAGACGCACCTGCGGGTGCGTTTCCGGTTCGCCGACGACGGCCCCGAGCTGCGTTTCGTCGACCAGCGCACGTTCGGTGGGCTCTCGGTCAGCGAGGGTGGCGCCGAGTTGCCCGCGGAGATCGCGCACATCGCGCGGGACCCGATGGACCCGGAGTTCTCCGACGCGGTGTTCGTGGCCGCGTTGCGCCGCCGCCACATCGAGGTGAAGCGGGCCCTGCTGGATCAGACCCTGATCTCCGGGGTGGGCAACATCTACGCCGACGAGGCGCTCTGGCGCGCCGGGCTGCACGGCGCCCGCCCCACCGACTCGCTGACCGGCCCGGCCGCGCAGCGCCTGCTCGGGCACGTCCGCGACGTGCTCGGCGAGGCGATCAAGGAGGGCGGCACCAGCTTCGACGCCCTGTACGTGAACGTCAACGGCGAGAGCGGCTACTTCGACCGGGCGTTGAACGCCTACGGCCGGGAGGGTGAGCCGTGCCGGCGGTGCGGTACGCCGATCCGCCGCGAGTCGTTCATGAACCGATCCTCGTACAGTTGCCCGCGCTGTCAGCCCCGGCCCCGGAGAGCCCTTCGGGGATGACCCGGAACCGCCTCGGGGTCGGTGCCGGCGCGTCGCCGCCGGCCGCTCCGGGATGGACCCCGTTCGCTGTCCGGTTCCCGCGCTGACGCCTCCCGCGCCCGGCCAGCGACCCGGGAGTCCAACACGGACCGGTTCCGGGGCGGGCCCGGGCCGATCCCCGATGTGACGGTCTCGTCACGCCCATAGCGTCAGCACCGTTGACACGGTTGACGTGACAGGGGGACCCGAGATGGGCAGGAGACCGGTGACGGTGCGGCTGGCGCGGTGGAGCGCCGAGCACCCGTGGCGGGCGATCGCGATGTGGGCCGTGTTCGTGGCGGTGTGCTTCGTCGGTGGGAACGCCGCCGGCCTCAACGAGGCGACCAACAGCGACCAGGCCATCGGCGAGGCGGGCCGGGCGGGGCTGATCGTCGAGGCGGGTGACTTCAACGACCCGGCCGTGGAGAACATCCTGATCACCTCCCGGGCCGGCACGCTGGACCCGACGGCGGCGAAGGTGGCCGCCGACGACGCGGCGGCCCGGTTGCGCTCGGTCACCGGCGTCGCCGGGGTGGGGCAGCCGGTCACCGCCCGGGACGGATCGGCCCTGCTGCTGCCGATCACCATGTCCGGGGACCCGCAGACCGCGTCGGACCGGGTGCAGCCGCTGCGCGACGCCACCGCGACCGTCCAGGACGCGCATCCACAGGTACGCGTCGAGCAGGTCGGCGGGCCGTCGATCAACCAGGCCCTCGACGACACCCTCGGCAAGGACTTCAAGCGGGCCGAACTGCTCAGCCTGCCGGTCACCCTGGCCATCCTGATCGTCGCGTTCGGCGCGCTGATCGCGGCGGGTGTGCCGGTGCTGCTGGCGCTCTCCTCGGTCGCCGCCGCGATGGGTCTGTCCACCCTCGCCTCGCACCTGGTGCCGGCCACCGACACCACCTCCAGCGTCATCCTGCTGATCGGTATGGCCGTCGGGGTCGACTACTCGCTGTTCTACGTCCGGCGGGAACGGGAGGAACGGGCCCGGGGACGCTCCGGCCTGGACGCGGTGGAGATCGCCGCGGAGACCTCCGGGCACGCCGTGGTGGTCTCCGGCTTCGCCGTGATCATTTCGATGGCCGGGCTGCTGCTGGCCGGCGACGTCGTCTTCTCGTCCCTCGCCGTCGGCTCGATCCTGGTGGTCGCGGTCGCGGTGACCGGCTCGTTGACCGTGCTGCCCGCCCTGCTGGCCAAGCTCGGCCGGTGGGTCGACCGGCCCCGGGTACCGCTGCTGTGGCGCCTGACCGCGCCGCGCACCGGACGGCACGGCGAGCCCCGCTCGCCCCGGTTCTGGCCGGCGGTGCTCCGCCCCGCGCTGCGTGCCCCGGTGGCGACGCTGGTGATCTCGGTCGGGCTGCTGCTCGCGCTGGCCGCTCCGGCACTGGGCATGAAGCTGAAGTTCCCCGGCATGGAGGATCTGCCCCGCACCACCGCGGCGATGCAGGCGTACGACCGACTCACCGCCGCCTTCCCCAGCACCGGCACCAGTCACACGGTGGCGGTCCGCGCGCCGGCCGAGCAGGCCGACCGGGTCCGCGCCGCGCTCACCGACCTGGCCGCCCGGGCCGCCGCCGACCCGATCTTCGCCCCGGTCGAGGGGGACGGGCCGAAGATCGAGGTGTCGGCCGACCGGCGGGTGTCGGTGCTGGAGGTGGCCACCCCGTACGCTAGCCGCGACGACGAGGCCGTCCGGTCGATGGAGAAGCTCCGCGCCGACCTGGTCCCGGCGGAGCTGCGGGGCATCCCCGGCGTCGAGTACGCGGTCGGCGGCAGCGTGGCCGACAGCGAGGACTACGCGCAGCACATCCGCGACAAGCTGCCGCTGGTGATGGGCTTCGTGCTGGTGCTCACCTTCCTGGTCATGGTGTTCACCTTCCGGTCGGTGGTGATCGCGGCCAGCTCGATCGCGCTGAACCTGCTCTCCGCCGGCGCCGCGTACGGGCTGCTGGTGCTGGTCTTCCAGGGCGACTGGGCGGAGGGGCTGCTCGACTTCACCTCGATGGGCGCGATCGTCTCCTGGCTGCCGCTGTTCCTCTTCGTGGTGCTCTTCGGGCTCTCCATGGACTACCACGTCTTCGTGGTCAGCCGGATCCGCGAGGGCATCCGGGCCGGCATGTCCAACCGGGAGGCGGTGGCGTACGGCATCACGTCGTCGGCCGGCGTCGTGACCAGCGCGGCGATCGTGATGGTGGGGGTGTTCTCGATCTTCGCCACGCTGAGCACGATCGACATGAAGCAGCTCGGCATCGGCCTGGCGGCGGCGATCCTGCTGGACGCGACGATCATCCGCGGGGTGGTGCTGCCCGCGCTGATGACCATGCTGGGCGACGCCAACTGGTGGGCCCCGCGCTTCCTGCGCCGGCGTACCGTCGCGGCCCCCACGGACCCGCCGGCGCCCGCGCCCGAGCTGGTGCCGGTGCCCTGACCCGTACCGCCGGTTGGTGGGCCGGGCCGCGATCCGCGGCCCGGCCCACGCCGTTCCGGCGGCCCGCGCGGTCCCTGTGGAGCGCACCGTCGAGGCAGGATTAACCCCCTGTGGAGCGGGGCATCTGGGCCGGCATGGACGAACAGCGCACCCCGGCGGCCCGTCCGCGGGCCGGCGTGCCGGGGACACCCGAACCCGTCAGGAGCACGCCATGACCGACGTGCAGACCGGCACCGTACGCACCAACGTCCCGGCCCGGCTGGACCGCCTCCCGTGGTCCCGCTGGCACTGGATGATCGTCATCGGTCTGGGCACGGTGTGGATCCTCGACGGCCTCGAGGTGACCATCGTCGGCAACCTGTCCGGCAAGCTGGCCGAGCCGAGCAGTGGGCTGGACATCACCCAGAGTCAGGTCACCGGGTTGGCCGCCGCACTCTACGTGGCCGGGGCCTGTACCGGGGCGCTCTTCTTCGGCTGGCTGACCGACCGGTTCGGCCGCAAGAAGCTGTTCCTGCTGACCCTGGGGCTGTACCTGGTCGCCACCGCGTTGACCGCGCTCTCCTTCGACACCTGGTGGTTCTTCCTGTTCCGGTTCCTGACCGGCATGGGCATCGGTGGCGAGTACGCGGCCATCAACTCGGCGATCGACGAGCTGATCCCGGCCCGGCACCGCGGCCGGATCGACATCGTCATCAACGGCACCTTCTGGCTGGGCGCCGCGCTGGGCGCGTTGCTGACCGTGCCGCTGCTCAACGGACTGCCGACCAACCTCGGCTGGCGGGTGGCCTTCGGCCTGGGCGCCATCCTGGGCGTGGTGATCCTGCTGGTCCGCCGGCACGTGCCGGAGAGTCCACGCTGGCTGTTCATCCACGGCCGGGCCGACGAGGCGAACGAGCTGGTCGATTCCGTCGAGGCGGAGGTACGGCGGGAGACCGGCCGGGAGCTCACGGAGGCCGACAACTACATCACCATCCGGCAGCGCCGCAGCACCAACTTCCTGGCGATCGCGAAGACGCTCTTCGCCCGCTACCCGAAGCGGGCCGTCCTGGGCTTCTCGCTCTTCATCGGGCAGGCGTTCCTCTACAACGCGATCACCTTCGGCTTCGCCCAGATCCTGGAGACCTTCTTCCAGGTCGAGCCGGGCAACAGTGGCTACTACTTCGCGGTGATCGCGGTGGGCAACCTGCTCGGCCCGCTGCTGCTGGGCCGGCTCTTCGACACCGTGGGCCGGGTGCCGATGATCGCCGGCTCGTACATCGTCTCCGGGCTGCTGCTGCTGGGCACCGCCTGGCTGTTCCACAACGGCTCGCTCAGCGCGACGACGATGACCGCCTGCTGGTGGATCGTGCTCTTCTTCGCCTCGGCCGGTGCGAGCGCGGCGTACCTCACGGTGAGCGAGATCTTCCCGATGGAGACCCGGGCCATGGCGATCGCGTTCTTCTACGCGATCGGCACGGCGGCCGGCGGCATCACCGGCCCGCTGCTCTTCTCGAAGCTGGTCGGCACCGGCAAGGTCGACGACACGGTGCTGGCCTTCGTGATCGGCGCCATCGTGATGATCATCGGTGGTCTGGTCGAGCTGGCGCTCGGCGTCCGGGCCGAGGGGAAGTCGCTGGAGGAACTGGCCACCCCGCTCAGCGCGGACCAGGCCGACGTGCCGTCCCAGCGCACTCCGGGTGAGCGCAGCCGGGTCCCCGGCACGACCACCACCGGCTGACTCCACCGTTGGCGCCCCCGTCCGCGCCCGTGGCGGGGGCGCCGCCGCGGGCGCGGACACGCCGCCCGCCCGTGCGCCGGGTGCTCAGGGCAGCGGGCAGGCGTCCCGCCACGCGTCGAGCTCCCGATCCTTGCGGATCGACGCGAAGCCGTAGCCGACCGTGGTGACGCAGAAGCCGTCGGTCGAGCCGGTGTACTCGACGTGGAAGACCGGCTTGCCAGCGTCAGCGAACGGCAGCAGCTTGGCGCACTGCCGCAGCCGGACGCACTCCTCGTTGACCACGAAGTCGAAGTCCGGGGCCAGCGCGGCCAACTGCGGCACGTCGTTCACCAGCCCGGGGGAGAGCTCCATCGAACGGGCCAGCCCGGCCAGTCGCCGGTTGAACAGCAGTTGGTCGTCGAAGTCGAGCGGGAAGCCGGAGCGCCGCGCGTACCCGTCGGCGTCGGCCAGCGCCACGGCGCCGAAACCCTTGCCCCGGCAGAGCCGGAACCGGTCGGCCAGCACCGGCGCCAGGTCGTCCCACCGGCGGACGTCCAGCCACCGGCTGCCCGACCGGCTGGCGGCCCGCCCCTGCACTCCGGCCGGGAAGCGGCTGGCGTCCGGGTCGGCGGAGCGCACCGAGCCGACGTGCACCTGACAGATCAGCCGGCGGTCGCGGGCGCGCAGCTCGGCCGTCTGTGCCGCGGTGGTGGCGACGGGGTCGAGCAGGAAGACGTCCGCGTCCACCTCCGCGTCGAGCTGGCCGGTGAGCTGCCACTGCCACTGCCAGCGCCGGGCCTGCTGGGCCGGCCACGGGGTGGGGGCGCCCGGCGGCGACAGCTCCACCCGGCAGCCGTACGTGGGCGTCAGCAGCAGGAGCACGGCGCAGGCCGACAGGCTCCGGCGCAGCGGGCGTGCGACGGCTGGTCGCCGCAGCCGGATCCGCATCGGCAGCTCCCGGGTCCCGGGCGGCCCGTCGCCGCCCTCACCGGTACGCCGCCGCCCCGCGCTCGGGCCCGGCGTACCTCACCGGGTCAAACGAGCGCGGGGCCGTGCACGACGCGCGTTCAGCGCGGCGCCGCGAAGACCTGCGTCCAGTACGGGCCGTTGCTGCTCGCGATGCCGACGCCGATCTCGGTGAACGCGCAGTTCAGGATGTTGGCCCGGTGGCCGGAGCTGTTCATCCAGGCGTCCATCACGGCGGCCGGGGTCTTCTGGTTCCAGGCGACGTTCTCGCCGTAGGTACGCCAGGCGTAGCCGACCCGGTCCAGCCGGACCCCGGCGTTGCTGCCGTCGCTGCCGGTGTGCGACATGTTCTGGTGGTCGGCCTGGTCCTGACTGTGCCGCTGGGCGGCGGTCATCAGCTTGTCGTCGATGCTGAGCGCCTTGCAGCCGGCCTTGGCCCGCTCGGCGTTGACCAGGTTGACGACCTCCTTGGCCTGGGCGCTGACGCCGGCGGTGGAGCCGGAGCCGGCGCTCGTGGTGGCCGGCGCGCTGCTGCGCTGGCGCCGCGAGGCCGCGTTGGTCCGCGACGCCGCGGGTGTCGGCTTGACGACCTTGCTCGGCGACGGGCTGGGCCGGGTGGGGCGCGGCGAGGCGGTGGGCGAGGTGGAGCGGGAGGGGGCGACGAGGGTGTCGGCCGGGGCGTCGTCGGTCGGCACGGCCGGCGCCGCCGCGAGGGTGTCGTCGACGGCGGTCGGCTGGGCCGACCCGCCGTCCCCGCCGGGCAACCCCAGCGCGCCGACGCCCAGGCTGACCACCAGGGTGGCCGCTGCGGCGGCACCTCCGATCGCCACGGGACGGCGCCAGCGTGGACGCGAGCGGTGCCGCGCCTCCGCCGGCCGGTCGCCCGCGGCGGCCTGCCAGCCGCCGGCCGGCTCGTTCAGCGCGCCGGTGGCCGGCTCGGCCTGCCAGTCGCCGGTGGTCGGTCCGGTCTGCCAGCCGCCGCTGGTCGGCTCGGCCTGCCAGCCGCCACTTGCCGGTTCGGTCTGCCAGCCGCCGCTGGTCGGCTCGGCCGGTCCGGTCCGGGCGGCGCGGTCGGACCAGGGGCCGGTCGGCTCCGGCTGCCAGTTGCCGCTCGCCGGCTCGGCCTGCCACCTGGGCGTCTCGTCCCGCCAGGCGGCGGTCGGCGTCGCGTCCTGCCAGTCGGGGGCCTGCTGGGCCGGCGGGTGGACCGGCGTGGTCGGCTCCTCCGCCCAGCGGGCGGTGGGCTGCTCGCGGTGCCACTCGTCGCCAGGCTGGTCGGGGTCGTCCCCGAACAGGTAGGAGGAGCGAGGCTCCGGCCGGTTGGTCAGCCAGGCCGGCTCGTCGGTTGGCGGCTCGGCACGCCGGGGGGCGCCGTCCGGGTCCATCGGGTCGGTCCAGCCGTACACGCCTGTGCCTCCACGGGGTCGGTTGTTGGCCGCCGGTGACGCTACGTTCCGCCCGTGACCTGCGGCAACGTGGCTAAGGAAGAGTTAAGGGGAACCCGGACGCCAGGGGGCGGACTTCCCGGGAACCTGGGCGTACAGTTAAGGCGTCCGGACAGAGCGTGTCCGCGCCTTGTGGCAGCCCCCCGACAAGTGGACAGGTCGACGTAGAGATGATCTACGGCCTGCGAGAACTTGACGAAGGAGGGGTTTGCGGCTCAATATATAGGTGTCGCCAGTCGCGCCCGGTCATGCCCAGATAAAGCTGGAATGACAGCCGCGTACACATGGGCGCGCGTTGGCCGGCCTTTCCGGCAGCGCATATCAAGGAGTTCAACATGGCGAAGGCCCTCTACGGCCACGTAGGTGCAGCGCCCGACCGGCGTCTGCTCGACGAGGTCACCCGACTGCGTGCCAGGGTTCAGGCACTGGAGTTCGAGATCACGCGCGTGCGTGCCGAGAATGATCGGCTCGCGGCGGCTGCGGCGGAGGCGGACGATCTGCTCCGGCTGGCCGAGCCCGCGCTGACCTGATCTTCAGGTCGAACAACTGAATCGCACCACGCAAAAAGCGCGCCGACACCTGTGTGCCGGCGCGCAGTTCTGTCCGGGGAGCCTTTCGCGGTCGACGATTTGTGATCTTGTGACGATGCGGCGGGGAACTGCGTCGACCGTGCCGCCAAATTGCCGATCATGAACAGATCTTTGCTTTCTCGCCGCGCGCCGGGAAACGCGTCGTCCATGGCACACCGGGCCGTCCGCCGCCCCGGCGTCCGAGCCCCGGCCCGCCGTCCGGGGCGGGTCGCGTGCCGAGTCGCCCCCGCCGGCGGGTTAGTCTGCGGGTTCACCCAGGTCCGCGCTGCCGGCGACGGTACGGCGGCCACCGGACGAGGATCGAGAAGGTGTATCTCAAGAGCCTGACGGTGAAGGGCTTCAAATCCTTCGCCTCCGCGACGACGCTGAAGCTGGAGCCCGGGATCACCTGCGTGGTGGGTCCGAACGGCTCCGGCAAGTCCAACGTCGTCGACGCCATCGCCTGGGTGCTCGGCGAGCAGGGTGCCAAGGCGCTGCGCGGCGGCAAGATGGAGGACGTCATCTTCGCCGGCACCGCCGGGCGGGCGCCGCTGGGCCGGGCCGAGGTCACCCTCACCATCGACAACACCGACGGCGCGCTGCCGATCGAGTACACCGAGGTCTCCATCACCCGCCGGATGTTCCGCTCCGGCGAGAGCGAGTACGAGATCAACGGCGACTCCTGCCGCCTGCTGGACATCCAGGAGCTGCTGTCGGACTCCGGCATCGGCCGGGAGATGCACATCATCGTCGGGCAGGGTCGGCTCGACGGCATGCTGCACGCCAAGCCGGAGGACCGCCGGGCGTTCATCGAGGAGGCGGCCGGCGTCCTCAAGCACCGCAAGCGCAAGGAAAAGGCGCTGCGCAAGCTCGACGCGATGCAGACCAACCTCAACCGGCTCACCGACCTGACCGCCGAGCTGCGCCGCCAACTCAAGCCGCTGGGCCGGCAGGCCGAGGTGGCCCGGCGGGCCGCCGCCATCCAGGCCAACCTGCGCGACGCCCGGCTGCGCCTGCTCGCCGACGACCTGGCCACGCTGCGGACCACCCTGGACCGGGAGATCGCCGACGAGACGGCGCTGCGGGAACGGCGCGAGCAGGTCGAGGCCGAGCACGCCGAGGTGCAGGGCCGGCTCGGGGAGCTGGAGGCCGCGCTGGCCGAGGACGCTCCGCTGCTCGCCGCCGCGCAGGACACCTGGTACAAGCTCTCCGCCCTCCAGGAGCGGTTCCGCTCCATCGAGCAGCTGGCCCGGGAGCGGCTGCGGCACCTAAGCGCCACCGGGGACGACGAACGGACCGGCCGCGACCCGGACCAGCTGGACGCGGAGGCGGAGCGGGTCCGCGAGCAGGAGGAGGAGCTGCGCGCGGCGCTCACCGACGACCAGATCCGGCTCGCCGAGGCGGTCGAGCACCGGCAGGAGCTGGAACGGCAGCTCGCCGCCGCCGAGCGGGAGCTGGTCGCCGCGGCCAAGGCGATCGCCGACCGGCGCGAGGGGCTGGCCCGGCTCACCGGGCAGGTCAACTCGGCCCGCGCCCGCACCACCAGCGCCGGCGAGGAGATCGAACGCCTCGCCGTCGCGCACGGCGACGCCCTCGCCCGCGCCGAGCGGGCCCAGGCCGAGCTGGACGCCGTCGAGGAGGTCTCCACCGAGGCGGACCGCGACAACGCCGACCTGGACGCCCGACACGCCGAGGCGGTCGCCGTGCAGGAGTCGGCGCAGGCCACCGTCCGATCGCTGGCCGATGCCGAGCGGGCGGCGGAGAAGGACGCGGCCACCTGGAAGGCCCGCGAGGAGGCGCTCGCCCTCGGCCTGCGGCGCAAGGACGGCGCCGGTGCGCTGCTCGCCCGCGCCGACGAGGTGCCCGGCCTGCTCGGCAGCCTCGCCGGGCTGCTCACCGTCGCACCCGGCCACGAGGCGGCGCTCGCCGCCGCGCTCGGCGGCCTCGCCGACGCGGTCGCCGTCAACGGGGTGGACGAGGCCGTCGAGGCCATGCGGCTGTTGAAGATCTCCGACGCCGGCCGGGCCGGCCTGCTGGTCGGCAGCCCCGCCGGGCCCGGCATGACCGGCTCCGCCGACGCGCTGCGCCCGAAGCTGCCCGACGACGCCCGCTGGGCGCCGGACCTGGTCGAGTGCTCCGCCGAGATCCGTCCCGCCGTGCACCGCGCGCTGCGCGACGTGGTGCTCGTCGACGACCTGGCCGCCGCTGCCGAGCTGGTCGCCGGCAACCCGGAACTGCGCGCGGTGACCCCGGACGGCGACGTGGTCGGGGCGTACGCGGCGGCCGGCGGGTCGGCCAGGGCACCCAGTTACCTCGAGGTGCAGGCCGCCGTCGAGGAGGCCCGTACCAACCGGCTCGCCGCCGAGCGGGCGGGCGCGGAGCTGCGCGACCAACTGGCCGAGGCGCGCGCCGAGGTGGCCGCCGCGAAGGAGGCCGTGCAGCACGCCGCCGCCGCCAAACGCGAGGCGGAGAGCCACCGCAACGCCGCCGCCCGCCGGCTGGCCGAGCTGGGCGCGGCGGCCCGCTCGGCGAAGGCGGAGACCGACCGGCTGGGCGAGTCCCGGTCCCGCGCCGAGGCGGCCCGGCAGCGGGACCTCACCGCGCTGGCCGAGCTGGAGGAGCGACTCCGGCTGGCCGAGGAGACCCCGGTCGACGCCGAACCGTCCAGCGAGGAGCGGGACCAGCTCGCCGCGATGGTGCCGCAGGCCCGGCAGAACGAGATGGAGGTCCGGCTGGCGGTGCGTACCGCCGAGGAGCGGGTCTCCTCGATCGCCGGTCGGGCCGACTCGCTGGCCCGGCAGGCCACCGCCGAACGCGCGGCCCGGGAGCGCGCCGCGGCCCGGCGGGCCGCGCGGACCCGGGGCGCGGGCATCGCCCGGGCCGTCGTCGGCGGCGCCCGCGAGGCGCTCACCCGGCTCACCACCTCCATCGCCGCGGCCGAGGAGCACCGCGACGCGGTCGCCCGGGAGCGCGCCGCCCGCGAGGCCGAGCTGCAGGAGGTACGCGGAGCGGCCAAGCGGCTGGGTGCGGAGCTGGAGCGGCTGACCAGCCAGGTGCACCGGGACGAGGTCGCCCGCGCCGAGCAGCGGCTGCGCATCGAGCAGTTGGAGGCCAAGGCCGCCGAGGACTTCGGCCTGGACGTGGAGACCCTGGTCGCCGAGTACGGCCCGACCCGGCCCGTCCCGCCCACCCAGGCGGACGTGGCGGCGGCCGAACGCGACGGCCTGCCGGTGCCCGAGCCGGCCCGCTACGAGCGGCCGGTGCAGGAGAAGCGCGCCGCCAAGGCGGAACGGGAGCTGGCCCTGCTCGGCAAGGTCAACCCGCTCGCGCTGGAGGAGTTCGCCGCGCTGGAGGAGCGTTACAAGTTCCTCTCCGAGCAGCTGGAGGACCTCAAGGCCACCCGGCGGGACCTGATGACCGTGGTCAAGGACGTGGACGACCGGATCCTGGAGGTCTTCGCCAGCGCGTTCGAAGACACCGCCCGCGAGTTCGAGCAGGTCTTCACCGTGCTCTTCCCCGGCGGGGAGGGGCGGCTGATCCTCACCGACCCGGACGACCTGCTCACCACCGGCGTCGAGGTCGAGGCCCGCCCGCCGGGCAAGAAGATCAAGCGGCTGTCCCTGCTCAGCGGTGGCGAGCGGTCGCTGACCGCGGTGGCCATGCTGGTGGCCATCTTCCGCGCCCGGCCCAGCCCGTTCTACATCATGGACGAGGTCGAGGCGGCGCTGGACGACGTGAACCTCGGCCGGCTGATCACGTTGCTGGCACAGTTGCGGGAGAAGAGCCAGCTGATCGTCATCACGCACCAGAAGCGGACGATGGAGATCGCCGACGCGCTCTACGGCGTGACCATGCGCAGCGGGGTCACGCAGGTGATCAGCCAACGGCTCAACCGGGCCGAGACAGACGACGAGCGGCGTGGCCGCGGCGAGGAGAACGGGTAGTGGCTCGGGAACGCGCGACGGCGCTCCTGCTGGACTTCGACGGCGTACTGCGCCGGTGGGATCCGGCGGTGGCCGCCGTTGTCGAGCGGGAGTACGGCCTCTCCGAGGGGGTGCTCGGCGAGATCGCCATGCAGTGGGGGCGGCTCCAGCCGGTGCTGACCGGCCGGGTCAGCCACGCCGAGTGGGTGAGCAGCGTGGCGGACGCGCTCACCGAATCGGTCGGCAGCCCGGAACGGGCCCGCGCCGCCGTCGAGCAGTGGCAGCGCTACCGGGGCGAGATCGACCCGGAGGTGCTGGCGTTCGTCCGGGAGGTCCGCGCCGCGGGCGTCCGGGTCGGGCTGGGCACCAACGCCACCGACCTGCTCGACGCCGACCTGGCCGCGCTCGGCCTGGTCGGCGAGCTGGACGTGGTGGTCAACTCCTCGGTCATCGGCGTGCACAAGCCGGCCAAGGAGTACTTCCAGGCCGCCTGCGCGGCGCTGGACACCCCGCCGGCAAAGGTGCTCTTCGTCGACGACGAGGACTGGGCGGTCCGGGGCGCCCGTGCGGCCGGGCTGTCGGCGCACCGCTGGGGCGGTCACGCCGACCTGCGCTACCTCCGGGCGGCCCTGGTCTACTGAGCCGCGGGTCAGTCGCCGGTGACGCCGTCGATCCGCTCGCGGATCAGGTCGGCGTGCCCGTTGTGCCGGGCGTACTCCTCGATCATGTGCACGTAGACCCATCGGACGTTGATCTCGTCGGCGGTGCCGTCCCGCCGGGGCCGTCGGAAGGTCTGGTCCAGCGACAGGCCGGCCGCGGCCTTGCGGGCGGCCTCCACCTCGGCGGCGAAGATGGCGAAGGTGGCCTCCGCGTCGGCCCCGGCGACGGCGTTGAGGTCGGCGTCCGGGTCCTCCTCGCCGTCGTAGAGGCCGGTGATGTCCTCACCGGCGGCCCGGATGCGGAACCACCAGCGCTCCACGTCGGCCATGTGCCGCACCAGCCCGAGCAGGGTCAGCCCGGACGGCTCCACGCTCGCTGTCTTCAGCTGTTCGGCGGTCAGGCCGGCGCACTTGAGCAGCAGCGTCTGCCGGTGGTAGTCGAGCCAGCCGTCGAGCATGGTGCGCTCGTCGCCGACGTACGGTTCGTTGGTCCGGGTGATCTCCGGCGCTCTCCAGGTCATCGGGCCATCCTCGTCGCCGGGACCGACAGCCGCGAGCGGGTTTCAGGGAACGACGACGACGGGCCAGCGGCCGGTACGGACCAGGCGGGTGGCGACCGAGCCGACCAGCCGGTGGCCGGCCTGCTCGGACGCGCCCACCACCACCATGTCCGCCTGCATCTCGTCGGCCGCGGCGCGGAGTTCGGCGTACGCGTCGCCGCGCCGGCACAGGAAGGTCACCGGCACGCCCAACTCCTCGGCACCGCGCCGGCACTCCCGGCGGACCTCCTCGGCCAACTCGTCGTGGGTGCGCTGCACCGCGCCGGCGTCCATGCCGGGCAGCAGGGCGGTCAGTCCGCTGGCCGAGCTGACGAAGACCACCACCAGGGCGGCGCCCTGCCGGCGGGCCAGGCCGGCGGCGTACGAGCCGGCCCGCTCGGAGGTACGGGTGCCGTCCACGCCGACCAGGACCACCCGCGGGCCGTCCGTGCCGCGCTCGAAGGGCAGCGGACTCACCCGCGGGCCGTACTCCTCGCGGTCAGGTGCTCCCACGCTCATGGCCTCCACCTCACCTCTGCTCGCCGGTGCGAACCACTGCGGCGCCGGCGCCGGCCGCGAGGGTCGACTCCCGCTCGACCTCGTCGGCGATCGGGTTGCCGTTGTGCTGCCGCAGCGGCACCTCCTTGATGAAGCTCACCGCGATCAGCGCGATCAGCCCGAAGGGTGCGGCGGCCAGGAAGATGTCGCCGGCGCCGTGGCCGTACGCGCTCTCCACCACCGCCCGCAGCGGACCGGGCAGGGTGTGCACGTCGGGCAGGCCGCCGCCGCTGCCGGAGCTGGACGCCGGGATGCCGAGCTGGGCCAGCCCCTCGGCCAGGTAGTCCTTGACCTTGTGGGCGAGCACCGCGCCGAGCGCGGAGACGCCGATCGCGCCGCCCAGGCTGCGGAAGAAGGCCACCACCGAGCTGGCGGCGCCGAGCTCGTGCGGGCCGACGGTGTTCTGCACGGCGAGGACCAGGTTCTGCATGGTCATGCCCAGCCCGATGCCGATCAGGGCCATGTAGCAGCTGAGCAGGGCGAAGCTGGTGTCCGCGCGGAGCGTGCCCGTGAGCGCGAAGCCGACGGTCAGCAGCGCCGAGCCGATCACCAGGAACCGCTTCCACCGGCCGGTACGGGTGATGATCCGGCCGGTCAGCGTGGAGGAGACCAGCAGACCGAGGATCATCGGCAGGGTCATCAGGCCGGACATGGTCGGGCTCTGGCCACGGCTGATCTGGAAGTACTGGCCGAGGAAGACCGAGGCGCCGAACATGCCCACGCCGACCCCGACGCTGGCGATCACGGAAAGGGTGATGGTGCGGTTGCGGAACAGCCGCGGCGGGATCATCGGCTCGGCGGCCCGGGTCTCCACCCGGATCGCCAGCGCGCCGAGCACCAGGGCACCGAGCACCATGGCGGCGCTCTGCCAGGAGACCCAGGCGAACTGGTCGCCGGCCAGGGAGATCCAGACCAGCAGCACCGAGACGGCCGCGGTGATCAGGGTGGCGCCCCACCAGTCGATTTGCGCCTTCCGCTTCACCACCGGCAGGTGCAGGGTCTTCTGGAGCACCACCAGCGCCGCGATGGCGAACGGCACGCCGACGTAGAAGCACCAGCGCCACCCGAGCCAGGAGGTGTCGACGATCACGCCGCCGATCAGCGGGCCGCCGATGGTGCCGACGGCCATGACGGCGCCGAGGTAGCCGCTGTAGCGGCCACGCTCGCGGGGCGCGATCATGGTGGCCATGATCACCTGAGCCAGTGCGGTGAGACCGCCGGCGCCGACGCCCTGGAGCACCCGGCAGGCGATCAGCTCACCGGTGCCCTGCGCGGCGCCGGCCAGCATCGAGCCGATCACGTAGATCAGCAGGGAGAGCTGGACCAGGATCTTCTTGCTGGCCAGGTCGGCGAGCTTGCCCCAGATGGGGGTCGTCGCGGTGGTCGCGAGCAGGGCCGAGGTGACCACCCAGGTGTACGCGGACTGACCGCCGTGCAGCTCGGTGATGATCCGCGGCAGCGCGTTCGAGACGACCGTGGAGGAGAGGATCGCGACGAACATGCCCAGCAGGAGCCCGGAGAGGGCCTCCAGGATCTGCCGGTGGGTCATCTCGACGCCGGTCGCCCGGGTGGGCGCTGTCGCCTGGCTCATCGTGGCTGCCTCCGAAGAGAGTCATGGTGGGGCGGGCGCACGGACGCGCCCCCGGCTGGGAGTTGCCTGGGGCAACCGTATGCCTTGGTTGCCTGAAGCAACAACTTGCCGGTGGGCCGGGACATTCCCGGCGGACCGGATCGGGCTCAGGAGTCGTTGAACCGGCCCAGCAGACGGGCGAACTCCTCGACGTCGCGCGCCGGCCAGGTCTCCAGGACCCGCAGGAACTGCCCCAGCCGGGCGGCCCGGGCGGCGTCGAACCGGCGCTGCCCCTCCTCGGTCATGCTGATCTGCGCGGCCCGACGGTCGGTCGGGTCGGGGTCGCGCCGGACCAGACCGAGCGCCTCCAGGCCCTGGATCTGCCGGCTCAGCGTCCCCTTGCCCACCCCGAGCCGGGCGGCCAGGTCGGTCAGCCGGACCGACCCGCACCGGCGCAGCCAGAGCAGCAGCCCGTAGGTGTTCGGTTCGAGGTTCGGGTGCACCTCCCGGGCGATCTCCCAGGAGACCGCCCGCCCACGACGTAGTAGGGCGGTCAACTCGTGCTCGACCGCCCGGATCGGCTCCGGCAGGTGCTCGTCCACGGCGTAGAGACTACGGCGGGGTCGGCTCAGCCGTCGCCGGCGAGCCGGCGGCGCATCACCGGGCGTAGCCGGCCGTCGCTGGTGGTGCCCTCGATGGTCACCTCGGCCGCCCGACCCCGGTGGGTGAGGGTGGCCACCGCGTTGCCGAAGTACGGGCCGGCCAGCTTGCGCCAGCGCACCCCGGGACGACGCACGCCGGCCGAACGGGCCAACGCCCGGGTGGCCCCCGCCGGCCCCGACGACCAGCCCAGCCGCATCAGCGGGCGGATGCCGGCCGGCACCTGGTTGTGGATCGGCGAACAGGTCAGCTGGTGCACCGGGGTGACCACCGCCGGATCGCCGAACCAGGCCCGGGCCACGTACGAGTGGTGCACGTCGCCGGAGAGCACGCTGATCGACGCCGGTGGCGCGTACGCCGGCCCGGCGCCGACCGGCTCGTCGGACCGTGCGGGCGTGCCGGTGCCGATCCGGGCGAAGGTCGCACCGAGTGCCTCGAAGGAGCGCCGGAAGGCCGCCCAGTGCTCCAGGTCGAGCGCCCGGCGCAGCTTCTCCGCCCCGCGCGCCACCCAGGGGCGGCGGGAGTCGGCCAGCTTCTCGTTCCACGCCTCGATGTGGTGGATGCCCGGCGGGAGCAGCCAGGGCAGCGACGCGCCGACCACCAGGTGGTCGTAGACCCCGTGGGCCTGGTCGAGGAACCAGGACCACTCGCCCGGCGGCAGCATCGCCCGGTTGTTCGCGTCGAGCACCCGACTGCACCGGTTGTCCAGCATCACCAGCCGGGTCCGGCCCAGGTCGAGGGAGTAGCTCCACTGGTACTGCACGGAACGCCAGCGCTCGGTGTCGTGCGCCAGGTCGGACTCCTGGTCCACCCGGTGGCCGAACTCGCGCAGCACGCCGGTGGCGTCCTCGGCGGCGGCGACCTTCGCGAAGAGCGGGTCGGCGGCGATCTCGTCCGGGGAGAGGTTGCCCAGGTGCTGGTAGACCCAGTACGAGGCCAGCCCGCTGCCGATCCGCTCGGCCCACCACGGCTGCTCGCGCATCTCCGCGCGCCAGGAGGCGGAGGTGTTCCAGTCGTCGATGATCTCGTGATCGTCGAAGATCATCGCGCTCGGCACGGTGGAGAGCAGCCAGCGGATCTCCGGATCGCGCCAGGACTCCAGGTAGAGCTTGGTGTACTCGTCGAAGCTGACCACCTGGTCGGCCGGGGCGTCCTTCGGCCGCCGCCGGCGCCGCTTGAGCAGCCGCCGCACCGTCGGCGAGGTCACGTCCGCGTAGACCTGGTCACCGAGCAGCACCAGCAGGTCGGGTAGCGCCGCCGGCTCCGGGTCGGCCATCAGTCGCCGGGCGTACGCGTCCAGCGCGTCCGGCGGCAACCTGCGGGTGGTGGCGTGCTGGGTGGTCTCCCGACAGGAGCCGAAGATCAGGGTTACCGGCTGGTCCCGGTCGTCGGCGGCCCGGGTGCGGATCACGCTGGGCGGGAACCCGTTGCGCGGCACCGGCCAGACCACCTCGTCGTCGACCAGCACCTCGTAGGTGGTGGTGCTGTCCGGGGTGAGCCCCTCCACCACCACGAGCGCGTAGTGGTGGTCGTACGCGGAGAAGGTCGGTGCGGTGCCGGTGGCGCCGTCGGCGGTGCGGACGGTGACCACGGCGGGCGCCGCCGTCTCCACCCAGACGGTGGCCCGTGTGTCCACCACCCGGCGCAGCAGTGGGCCGATGAGCAGGTGTGCGGCGGGCATGCGGCCGAGCCTACCGCCGGTAACCGGACAGCGGCCGGGTGGCGGTGGCTGGGACGCGGTCGCCGGCATCTGGAAGGATTCCGGCATGGCCGAATATCTCGTCCTCGCTCTGGTCCTGCTCGGTGTGCTGATCCTCAGCACGATCGGGCTGGTCGTGCCGCGGTTGCGCCGGCGCCCCGAGCCGCCGCTGCCGCGTACCGAGGTCGACACCCGCGCCGAGGAGGACCTCGCCGGGCCACCGGTCGAGGCACCGGAGTCCGATCTGTCCACCGGCGTCCTCATCGAACCGCCACCGGTCATCGAGCTCCCAGCGCCGGTCGTGGAGATTCCCGAGCCGACCGCCGGGCGGCTGGTCCGGCTCCGCTCGCGGCTGTCCCGCTCGCAGAACGTCTTCGGCAAGGGCCTGCTCGGCCTGCTCGCCCGGGACCACCTCGACGAGGACACCTGGGAGGAGATCGAGGACAGCCTGATCACCGCCGACGTCGGGATCGACGCCACCCGGGACATCGTCGACCGGCTGCGCGAGCGGACCCGAGTGCTGGGCACCCGCAGCGCCGGCGAGCTGCGCGCGCTGCTCGCCGCCGAACTGGTGAACGCGCTCGACCCGACGCTGGACCGGACGCTGAAGACCACTCCCAAGGACGGCGTGCCGGCGGTGCTGCTGGTGGTCGGGGTCAACGGCGCCGGCAAGACCACCACCTGCGGCAAGATCGCCCGCGTGCTGGTCGCCGACGGCCACAGCGTGCTCCTCGGCGCGGCCGACACCTTCCGCGCCGCCGCCGCCGACCAGTTGCAGACCTGGGGCGAGCGGGTCGGCGCGGAGATCGTCCGCGGTCCCGAGGCCGCCGACCCGGCCAGCGTCGCCTTCGACGCGGTCAAGCGGGGCATCGACACCCGCGTGGACACCGTGCTCATCGACACCGCCGGCCGGCTGCAGAACAAGGTCGGCCTGATGGACGAGCTGGGGAAGGTCAAGCGGGTGGTGGAGAAGCACGGCCCGATCGACGAGACGATCCTGATCCTCGACGCCACCACCGGCCAGAACGGCCTGGAGCAGGCCCGGGTCTTCACCGAGGTGGTCAACGTGACCGGCGTGGTGCTGACCAAGCTCGACGGCACCGCCAAGGGCGGCATCGTGATCGCCGTGCAGCGCAAACTCGGCATCCCGGTCAAGCTGGTCGGTCTCGGCGAGGGCAAGGACGACCTGGCACCGTTCGACCCGGCGCAGTTCGTCGATGCCTTGCTGGGCGTCGATGCCGGACGGGACGCGTAGTCTCGGGTGACCACTGACGATCGCGCGTACGCGGGCTGGCGCGACCCCGGCCACCCCTCGCAGCGCCTCGGGAGACCGTACGTGACTTCGCAGGAGATCCCGCTGCACGGCGGCAACGTGAGTACCGTGGTCCGGGTCGGTGACACGGTCCGCCGCAACGCCGGGCCGTGGACCCCGTCGGTGCACGCCCTGCTGCGTCACCTGGAGTACGTCGGGTTCACCGGCGCACCCCGGGCGCTCGGCATGGACGAGCGCAACCGGGAGGTGCTGTCGTACCTGGAGGGGGAGTGCGGGGAATATCCCCTCGCCCCGCACTGGGTCACCGACGAGGCGCTGGTCACGGTGGCCACCATGCTGCGGATGTTCCACGACGCCCAGTACGGCTTCGCCCCGCCGCCCCAGGCGGTGTGGCGCTCGTTCGGGCCACCACCGCCCGACACCGAGGTCATCTGCCACCACGACGCCGCCCCGCACAACGTGATCTGGCGGCCGGACGGCACGCTCGGGCTGATCGACTTCGACCTCGCCTCGCCGGGTGCGCGGATCTACGACGTGGCGTACGCGGCCTGGACCTGGGTGCCGATCTTCTCCGACCGGGACTCGATCACACTGGGCTGGAAGCGGCCCGACCGACCGCGCCGACTGCGGCTCTTCGCCGACGCGTACGGGCTGATCCCACGCGACCGGCACCGGCTGATCCGCACCATCCGCAAGCGCATCGTCGACCACGTCGAGGGGATCCGCCGGATGGCCGCCGCCGGTGAGCCGGCGTTCGTACGGATCGTGCACAAGGGCCACCTGCGCCGGCCGATGCGCGACCTGCGGCTGCTCGACTACGAGCGGCACGCCCTGGAGAACGCGCTGCGCTGACCCGGCCGTCGATGGTTCGTGGATCCACGACGCTGACTGTGCGGTTCTCGTCACACGTACGAAACAAGCCGTCACCGAACGGAAACCGGTCGGGGACCACGGGTGAAACAGCCGGCAACGAGGCTTCCGCGCAACCGGCTGACGGCGATGCTGCCACTTCTCAGCCGACGGGAGGACTTCCACACCGAGAGGAGGCAGCGTGGAGATCAACACCGGCAACACCGCCTGGTTGCTCTTGTCGTCTGCGCTCGTGCTGCTCATGACGCCGGGGCTGGCCCTGTTCTACGGCGGGCTGAACCGGTCCAAGGGCGTGCTCAACATGATGATGATGAGCTTCTCCGCGATCGGGCTCATCTCTGTTTTCTGGGTCATCTACGGCTTCACCCTCGCGTTCGGCACCAACGGCAACGCCGGGGTCAACAACGTGATCGGCAGCTTCACCCAGTACCTCGGCACCGAAACCAGCTTCATCGGCGAGGAGTGGCTCTTCCTCGGCGCGGGGACCGGCATCCCCACGTACGTCTTCATGGTCTTCCAGATGATGTTCGCGATCATCACGGTCGCCCTGATCAGCGGCGCGGTCTCCGACCGGTTGAAGTTCTCCGGCTGGCTGCTCTTCGCGTTCGCCTGGTTCACCCTGGTCTACCTGCCGGTGGCGCACTGGGTGTGGGGCGGCGGCTTCATCGGCTCCAAGATCAAGGCACTGGACTTCGCCGGCGGCACCGCCGTGCACATCAACGCCGGCGCTGCCGCACTCGGGCTGGTGCTGATCCTCGGCAAGCGGGTCGGCTGGCCCCGGGAGAGCTTCAAGCCGCACAACGTGCCGCTGGTGGCGCTCGGTGCCGGGCTGCTGTGGTTCGGCTGGTTCGGCTTCAACGCCGGCTCGGAGCTGACCGTCGACGGCACCACCGCCGTCGCCTTCGTCAACACCCAGGTCGCCACGGCCGCCGGCGTGCTCGGCTGGATCGTGGTGGAGTGGATCCGCAGCGGCAGGCCGACCCTGGTCGGCGCCTCGTCCGGGGCCATCGCCGGCCTGGTCGCCATCACCCCGGCGTGTGGCTTCATCGCCCCGCTGCCGTCGGTGCTGCTCGGCCTCATCGCCGGCGCCGTCTGCGCCTACGCGGTGAGCCTGAAGTACAAACTCGGCTTCGACGACTCCCTCGACGTGGTGGGCGTGCACTTCGTGGCCGGCTGGATCGGGTCGCTGTTCATCGGCCTCTTCGCCACCCTCCAGGTCAACTCGGCCATCGAGGGCCTGGGCGCCAGCGAAGGCCTGTTCTACGGCGGCGGGGTCACCCAGCTCGGCCGGCAGGCGCTGGCCAGTGGCATCGTGTCGGTCTACTCCTTCGGGGTGGCGGTGCTAATCGCCCTCGCGGTCAAGGCCGTGATCGGTCTGCGGGCCGACGCCGAGGACGAGGTGGCCGGTATCGACGTCGCCGAGCACGCGGAGAGCGCGTACGACCTCTCGCCCACCACAGGCAGCAGCGGCGGCGGCGCCTTCGCGATGGCCGGGCTCACTCCGGGTTCAGGGAAGCCGACGCCGGAGGCCGCCGCCGAACCGGCCGCCGCGCCCGTGGGCGAGAAGATCGCCGGTTGACGTTGCTGCTGGTGCTGGATGGAGGGGTTGGACTTGACATCCTTCCGGTCCTGAAGGCCGGAATTCCCGCCGTCACCGGTGAGAGTTCCTGTTTCATCACCGACTGCCCGTAGGGAGGGCTCCCGTGGGGTCTTACGTCAGCTCCGCAGGCGTTTCACCTCTCCGCCAGCCCGGCGGCGAGGATGTTCTTCGCTGCATTGATGTCTCGGTCGTGAGTGGTGCAGCAGCCGGAGCACGTCCACGAGCGGACCGACAGGGGCATGGAGGTGTTGATCTGGCCGCACGTCGAGCAGGTCTTGGACGACGGGTACCACCGGTCGACGATGATCACCTGCCGGCCGTACCAGGCGGCCTTGTACTCAATCATGTTGCGGAGGCCAGACCAGGCCGCGTTGGAGATGGCCCGGGCCAGGCTGTGGTTTCGCAGCATGCTGCGCACGCTGAGGTCTTCGATCACGACCGTTTGGTTATCGCGGACGAGTCGGGTGCTCAGCTTGTGCGGCAGGTCACGCCGCCGATCGGCGACGCGGGCATGGATCCGGGCCACCTTCAACCTGGCCTTGGCCCGGTTGCGGGAGTCCTTGGCCTTGCGGGACAGCTCCCGCTGGGCTTTGGCGAGCTTGCGCCGATCGGCGCGTTCGTGCCGCGGGTTCGTGACCTTTTCCCCGGTGGAAAGGGTGACCAGACTGGTAATCCCAGCATCCACCCCGACCGCCGAGTCCAGCGGCGACAGCGTCTTGATGGTCGAATCTTCGACCAGCAGGGACACGAACCACCGCCCGGCAGCATCCCGGGACACCGTGACCGTCGACAGCTGCGCCCCCTCGGGCAGGGGACGGGACCACACGATCGCCAGCGGGGTGTCCATTTTGGCCAGAGTGAGCTGCCCGTTACGCCAGCGGAACGCCGAGCGGGTGTACTCCGCCGACGCTCTCGACCTGCGCTTGGACTTGAACCGGGGGTAGCGGGACCGCTTGTCCCAGCACGCGGCGAGCGCCGCCTGAAGATGCCGCAATGCCTGCTGAAGCGGCACCGAGCTGACGTCATTCAGGAAAGCGAGTTCGTCGGTGCGTTTCCACTCGGTCAGCCAGGCCGAGGTTTGCACGTAGGTGGTGCTCTGTCGATCCACGGACCATGCTCGAGTGCGGGCGTCGAGGGCCAGGTTGTAAACCTTCCGAACGCAGCCGAAGGTGCGGTTGAGCTGCTCGGCCTGCTCGGGGGACGGGTAACAGCGGTACTTGTACGTCCGCTTCACCGCACGACCCATAGGCAACATTCTATAACCCAATTGTGTAGGACGATCGCCGGAGGGAGGGAGCGGCGTTTCCTCCCGGCTCTGAACGGCCGGGTTGCCACGCCGCGACTCGGATGAAACTGGTGACCGCGGTCATCAAGCCCTATCAGCTGGACGCGGTGAAGGAGGCTCTGCACGCCCTCGGGGTGGCTGGGCTGACCGTCAGCGAGGTCCAGGGGTACGGGCGACAGAAGGGGCACACCGAGGTCTATCGGGGTGCCGAGTACACGGTCGAGTTCCTGCCCAAGATCAAGGTCGAGGTGCTCACCGACGAGATCGACGTCGACAAGATCGTGGACGCCATCGTCGGTGCCGCCCGAACGGGCAAGATCGGCGACGGCAAGGTCTGGGTGACCGGCGTCGAGGAGGTCGTCCGGGTGCGTACCGGCGAACGCGGCCTCGACGCCCTGTAGGGAGTCCCGTCCGATGACCTCGTTGATCAAGAAGAATGCGTCAGAACACCCCGGCGACGGCGACGCGAACGTCTTGATCAACGAGGTCGTCGGCGTACCCGGGGGGATCGGGGAGGGGGCGCGGGCCGCGCGGGCGGACGCGTACGACTCCTGGCTGGCCTCCCTGCTGCCGGACCGCAACGGGATCGCACTGCTCGCGGTCGGCGGGCTGGGGCGGCGGCAGTGCGCCCCGTACGGGGACCTCGACCTTGTGCTGCTGCACGCCGGGGTGCCCGGCACGGACGAGCTGGCCTCCTCCCTCTGGTACCCGATCTGGGACGCCGGCCTGCGGCTGGACCACTCGGTGCGTACCGTCGCGGAGGCCCTCTCGGTGGCCCAGGACGACGTCAAGGTCGCCCTCGGGCTGCTCGACGCCCGGCTGGTCGCCGGCGACCCGGAGCTGGCCGACGCGCTGATCCGCACCGCCGCCGACCATTGGCGGCGTACCGCCGTGCGCCAATTGCCCGGCCTCCGGGAGGTCACCACCGCCCGTTGGCAGGCCCACGGCGAGCTGGCCTTCCTGCTCGAGGGTGACCTCAAGGAGGCCGCCGGCGGGCTGCGCGACGTCGGTCTGCTGCGGGCCATCGCGGCCGCCGGGATCACCGACGCGCTGCGTCCCGCCGTACGCGCCGCCCACCTGCGCCTGTTGGACACCCGCGACGCCCTGCACCAGCAGGTCGGCCGGCGGGTCGACCGCCTGATCGCCCAGGAACGCGACGGGGTGGCCGCGCTGCTCGGCCTCCGGCAACCGCAGCTCGGCGCGCCCGACTCCGCGCAGCGCGACGGGGCCGTGATGCACGACGGTGACGCCCTGCTGCGGCGGGTGGCGGGGGACGCGCGGACCGTCAGCCACGCCCTCGACGACGCCTTCCGCGCCGCGGACCGGCTGCGCTCCGGCCGCTCCCGTGCCAACGGGCGCCCGCTGCGCCGCCCGGTGGCCCGCGACGTGGTCGAGCACGACGGCGAGCTGGTGCTGGCCCGCACCGCCATCGGGGCCCGCCCCGACCCGAGCCTGTCGCTGCGGATGGCCGCCGCGGCGGCCACCACCCGGCTGCCCATCGCCCGCGCCACCTGCGAGTGGCTGGCCGCGTACTGCCCGCCGCTGCCCGCACCCTGGCCGGCTGAGGCCCGGGCCGCGCTCACCACGCTGCTCGGCGCCGGTCCCGGCCTGGTGCGGGCCTGGGAGACCTGCGACCGGTACGGCCTGGTCGACGGCTGGCTGCCCGAGTGGACCCGGCTGCGCAGCCTGCCCCAGCACAACCCGGTGCACCGGTTCACCCTCGACCGGCACCTGGTGCAGACCGCCTACGAAGCCAGCCGGCACGCCCGCGAGGTGGACCGGCCGGACCTGCTGCTGCTCGGCGCACTCCTGCACGACATCGGCAAGGGCCTACCCGGAGATCACAGCACCGTCGGCGTGCCGCTGGCCGAGGCGGTGGCGAGCCGGATCGGGCTGCCCGCTCCGGAGGTCGCGCTGATCGGCACGCTGGTCCGGCTGCACCTGCTGCTGCCCGACGTGGCCACCCGCCGCGACCTCGCCGACCCCGTGACCATCGCCTCGGTGGCCGAGGCGGTCGGCGACACCGGCACCCTGGACCTGCTGCACGCCCTGGTCCGCGCCGACGCCGCGGCGACCGGACCTGCCGCCTGGTCGGACTGGAAGGGCCGACTCGTCGCCGAGCTGGTCGCCCGGGTACGCACCGCGCTGGACACCGGCGTGCTGCCCGACCCGCCCGCCCCCGACCCGGCGCTGCT
Source organism: Micromonospora sp. GCM10011542 (assembly GCF_042650685.1). NCBI lineage: Bacteria > Bacillati > Actinomycetota > Actinomycetes > Micromonosporales > Micromonosporaceae > Micromonospora > Micromonospora sp. GCM10011542. Next base: position 44,812 of record NZ_JBHSBO010000061.1, on the reverse strand, counting down.
GGCCGGGCCACTGCCGGTCGTCCACCTGACCGGAGACCGGGTCGCGGTGGCGGCGGCGGACCGCCGGGGCCTGCTCGCCACGGTGGCCGGCTGCCTGGCCCTGCACCGGCTGGAAGTGATCTCCGCGGACGCCTCCGCCGTGGACGGGCGGGCCTTAGTCGAGTGCCGCGTGCAGCCCCGCTACGGCCTGCCACCCGACCCGGTACCGCTCAGCGCCGACCTGCGCCGCGCGGTCGCGGGCGACGTCTCGGTCACCCAGCGGCTGCGCGGCCGGGCACTCGCCGCCCGGGGCGCCGGCGCCGCGCCACGGGTGGTCTGGCACCGGGAGGCCGCCACCGACGCGGTGCTGCTGGAACTGCGCGCGGCCGACGCCGCCGGGCTGCTCTACCGGGTCGCCTGCGCCCTCGACGAGGCCGGCGCCCTGGTCCGCGCGGCCCGCATCTCCACCCTCGGCGCGGACGTGGTCGACGCCTTTTACCTGGTCGGCGGCTGGCCCGACGAGGCCACCCGGGCCCGCCTGGAGGCCGCCGTCCTGGCCGCCGTCTGAACGGTCGTGCCTCGCCTGGTGGCGGCCGTTGGCCGCCGTTGACTACCGTCGCGCCGGCGGCGTGGCCAGGGCATGCCGCGTCTGCCGCCGGACGTCGTCGGAGCGCACATGCCAGGACGAGCTTTATGACTGTGAGGCATAAATCATGGCCTCACAGTCATAAAGCTCACCACACTGCCGTGGCCCCGAACCGGTGCGAGCTGGACGGCGCGTTCGGGCCGGCGCGTTGGGCCAACGCGCGGCGCTGCGCCCGAGCGGAGACCGCCTGCCCTGGCCCGCCCGCGCCGAGCCGCCTGCCCGCGTTGGCCTGCCCGCGCTGAGACCGCCTGCCCTGCCCGCGTTGGCCTGCCCGCGCTGAGACCGCCCGCCCTGCCCGCGTTGGCCTGCCCGCGCTGAGACCGCCCGCCCTGCCCGCGTTCGGCCCGCCGCGGCGTCCTTCCGAGCAGAGGCCGTGCGCTCACTGGCACCGGCGTTGCGGGCCGAGTCGCTGCTGGAGGTCGGTGTACGTCGGGGGGCGTACGGGCGGGGCCGTCGGTGGACGCACGACGGGTGGCGTCGGCGCGGGCAGAATGACGCCATGCGATCGAGCCAGCGGCAGGAGGTGGCGGGCGACGCCGCGCTGGCCCTGGTGCTGCTCGGCTTCGGCCTGTTGGCCACCGGGCTGGCCGGCGCCAACCAGCCCGGCTCGGTCCGGGTGGATGCCACCTGCCGGGTGCTGATCGCGGTCGCCGCGCTCGCGCTTGTGGCCCGGCGGCGGGCGCCGGTGCTCACGCTCGCGGTGGTCACCGTGGCCACCTCGACGTACCTGGTGCTCGGCTATCCGTACGGGCCGGTCCTCATCACCTTCCTCGTCGCCGTCTACACGGTGGCGGTGCGGCTGCCGCTCGACCGGGCCGCGATCGCCGCCGGCAGTGCGTTCGCCGTGCTGCTGGTGCACATCTTCGCCTCCCGGGGCCCCGCCCCGGGCTGGGGCGGGCTGCTGCCCGCGTCGGCCTGGGTGGTCGTACCGTTCGCGGTGGGGGTGGCTGTGCGCACGAACCGGGAGTCGGTCGTCCGTGGTCGCGCCGAGGAGGCCCGCGTCCGCGCCGAGCAGGCCCGGCGGCAGGCCGACGAGGAACGGCTGCGCATCGCCCAGGAGGTGCACGACGTGGTGGGACACGGGCTGGCGGCGATCAGCATGCAGGCCGAGATCGCCCTGCACCTGCTGCCGAAGCGTCCGGAGCAGGCCGAGACGGCGCTCACCGCGATCAGCCGGACCAGCCGCGAGGCGCTGGACGAGCTGCGGGTGACCCTGGGCGCCGTCCGGCACGGCGCCGAGCGGGGGCCCGTGCCCGGCCTGGCCCGGCTGTCTGCGCTGCGCGATCGGCTCGCCGGAGCTGGCCTCGCCGTGCGGCTGCGGGTGGTGGGCGAGCCGCGCGACCTGCCGACCGCCGTGGACCTGGCGGCCTACCGGATCGTGCAGGAGGCGCTAACCAACGTGCTGCGCCACGCCGGGGTGGGCACCGCTGAGGTCACCGTCGGCTACGCCCCGGAGGAGTTGACCGTGGAGATCACCGACCGGGGAGTGGGTGCGGACCGCGACGGAGTGAACCGGGCCGACGTCGGGCCGCTCATCGCCGGGCGCGCCGGTACCGGACCGGTCACTGTCGGGCCTGCCGAGAGCGGACCGGGCGCCGCTGGGACGGGCGGTACCGGACCGAACGCCCCTGGGACCGGCGGACACGGGCTGGCCGGGATGCTGGAGCGGGTGGCCGCGCTGGGCGGGGAGCTGGTGACCGGGCCGCGCCCCGGTGGGGGATTCCGGGTGTACGCCCGGTTGCCGGTGGAGCGGGCCGCGTGATCCGGGTGCTGGTCGCCGACGACCAGGACCTGGTCCGGCTCGGGCTGCGCGCGCTGGTGGAGAGCGAGGACGACCTGACGTTGGCCGGCGAGGCGGCCGACGGGCTGCGGGCGGTGGAGCTGGCCCGCCAGGAGCGTCCGGACGTGGTGCTCATGGACATCCGGATGCCCGGGATCGACGGGATCGAGGCGACCCGGCGGATCGTCGCCGACCCCGACCTGGCCGGTACCCGGGTGGTGGTGCTGACCACCTTCGAGCTGGACGAGTACGTCTTCGACGCGCTGCGGCACGGGGCGAGCGGCTTCCTCACCAAGGACACCCGGCCGGCGGAGCTGCTGCGGGCGATCCGGCTGGTGGCCGAGGGGGAGGCGCTGCTGTCACCGTCGGTGACCCGCCGGGTGGTGCGGGAGTTCGCCACCCGGCCGCCCCGGATCCCCCGCCCGCACCCGCGGCTGGACGCGCTGACCGACCGGGAACGGGAGGTGGTCGGGCTGGTCGGTGAGGGGCTGAACAACGAGGAGATCGCCGCCCGGCTGGTGGTCAGCCCGGCGACGGCGCGTACCCATGTGAGCCGGGCCATGGGCAAGCTTGGCGCGCGGGACCGGGCGCAGCTGGTCGTCTTCGCGTACCAGTCGGGGCTGGTGTCGGGGTGACGGCGCCGACGGCCCCGCGCGGGCGGCGCGTGGTCACGCCCGGGGCACCTCGGCCGGTGGGCCGGGCCGGCCGACAGCGGTGGTGCGGCCGGCCGGCTACCCTAGCGGTGGCCGGACTCCGCAGTGCCGGCCGTGTTGTGCCCGCCGGAACACTGACAAACGGGATGTTCGTGTGTTTGACACCTTGAGTGACCGCCTCTCCGGGATCTTCACCAAGCTCCGCGGCAAGGGTCGGCTCACCGACGCCGACATCGACGCCACCGCGCGCGAGATCCGTCTCGCGCTGCTGGAGGCGGATGTCGCGCTGCCGGTGGTCAAGGGCTTCATCGCCAACGTCAAGGAGCGGGCGCGCAGCGCCGAGGTCTCCCAGGCGCTCAACCCGGCGCAGCAGATCATCAAGATCGTCAACGACGAGCTGATCACCGTGCTCGGCGGCGAGGGCCGGCGGCTCCAGTTCGCCAAGCAGCCGCCGACGGTGATCATGCTGGCAGGCCTCCAGGGTTCCGGTAAGACCACCCTCGCCGGCAAGCTGGCCCGCTGGCTCAAGGCCCAGGGGCACCAGCCGATGCTGGTCGCCGCCGACCTCCAGCGCCCCAACGCCGTCGGGCAGCTCCAGGTGCTCGGCGGCCGGGCGGGCGTCGAGGTGTACGCCCCGGAGCCCGGCAACGGCGTCGGTGATCCGGTGCAGGTGGCGCGCGCCTCGATCGAGCACGCGAAGCGGGCCGCCCGGGACATCGTGATCGTCGACACCGCCGGCCGGCTTGGCATCGACGCCGAGATGATGCAGCAGGCCGCCGATATCCGTGACGCGGTCCAGCCCGACGAGGTCATCTTCGTCATCGACGCGATGGTCGGTCAGGACGCCGTCCGCACCGCCGAGGCGTTCCGTGACGGCGTGGGCATCAGCGGCGTGGTGCTCTCCAAGCTCGACGGCGACGCCCGTGGTGGCGCCGCGCTGTCGGTACGCGAGGTGACCGGGCAGCCGATCCTGTTCGCGTCCACCGGCGAGAAGCTGGAGGACTTCGACGTCTTCCACCCCGACCGGATGGCGAGCCGGATCCTCGGCATGGGCGACGTCCTCACTCTGATCGAGCAGGCCGAGCAGGCCTTCGACGAAGATCAGAAAGAGAAGATGACCGCCAAGCTGATGGGCGGCGAGCAGTTCACCCTCGAGGACTTCCTCGACCAGCTCATCGCGGTGCGCCGGATGGGCCCGATCGCCAACGTGCTGGCCATGATGCCGGGCATGGGGCAGATGAAGGACCAGCTCGCCGAGCTGGACGACACCCACTTCGACCGGGTCACCGCGATCATCCGGTCGATGACCCCGGGCGAGCGCACCAACCCGAAGATCATCAACGGCTCCCGCCGGGCCCGCATCGCCAACGGCTCCGGGGTCACCGTGATGGACGTCAACCAGCTGCTCAACCGCTTCGCCGACGCGCAGAAGATGATGAAGCAGATGGGCGGCATGATGGGCCTGCCCGGCGGTGGCCGGCGCAAGGCGACCAAGTCGCCGAAGAACAAGCGCAAGGGCACCAAGGGCGGCGGTCGGCCGCGTACCGGGGCGGGTGCCGGGCTGCCGGGCGGCTTCCCGGGCGGCATGCCGCAGCTCCCGCCGGGGATGGACCCGAACGACCTCGCCGGCGGCCAGGGCCTGCCGCCGGGCTTTAAGCTGCCGAAGATCGACTTCAACAAGCTCGGCAAGGGCGACGGCAAGCGCTGACCCCGGGTGGCCGGCGCACGCCGCCGGCACCCGGGTCGCTTCGGACCGCCCGCGCGGGCCGGGCTCCAGGCGCCGGCACCCGGCCGCGGGTCACCGATCCCGCGATCGCTTCGGCGGACGCTGACCCAGGAGGCTCTCCCGCCGCGCTTCCTTCTGCTCGGCGCGACGCCGTTGCCGCGGCGTCAGCTCCGGCCGCCCACTCTGCCGCAGGTAGGTGGGCACCCGCCGGTCGTTCGGAATCGGCATGCTCATCGTGCGACCTCCTCATTCGAATGGACGGCGAGGGTGAGGTCCCGCAACGTGGGCACCTCCTGCCGTTGCGGCTCCCGGGTCAGGGTCGCGGTGAACCGCTCCAAGCTGACCTCCAGGTACGGCGGCGCGTCGCCGTCGGCGTGCTCGGCCATGGCGACGGCCACCGGCGCTCGGCACCGCCGGTCCGCGCGCACCTCGATGGTCTGCCCCGGTTGGACCAGGTACGACGAACGGTTGACCTTGCCCCCGTCCACGGTGAACGTGTTGTGGGCGACGAGATCCCGCGCCGCGTCGACCGAGGGCGCGAAACCGGCCCGATGCACCAGCGCGTCGATCCGCTGTTCCAACTGTCCGACCAGGTTCTCCGTCGCGTCACCCGGCTGCCGGCCGGCCGTCACCACCGCGCGGGCCAGCTGCCGCACGCGTAGCTCGTACGCCGCCCGGACCTGCCGCTGGTCACTGTCGCTCAGCTGGTACCCGCGCGGGGCACGCCGCGGCCCGCCGCGTACGCCGATCGGGTGCCGCTGGCGGCGCATCAGGTAGCCGTACGCCGGGTGCAGCGGAACCTCGTCGGTCGGCGAGGGTCGTACCGTGGTCTGGACCGCCATCTTTCCTCCCTGGGTCCTCGGGTCCGACCACCGTCCACCGCCGCAGGGTGAGGCCGCCCCACCCGGTACGGGTGAAGCCACCGCACCGGCCGGCTCCGGCCCGACGCGCCACGGCGGGAGGTGATCCGGTAGGACTGTGGGCATGGCTCTGCATGTGCGCGGTGTGCTCCTCCCCGACGACGAGGTCCGGGATCTATGGCTGGTCGGCGACCGGGTTACCTTCGAACCGGTGCCCGGCGCGGAGACGGTGGTCGACGGCGGGTACGTCCTGCCCGGCCTGGTCGACGCGCACTGCCACATCGGCATCGCCCGCGGCGGCGCCCCGATCACCTCCCTCGACCAGGCCCGCGAGCTGGCCCGCGTGGACCGCGACGCCGGGGTGCTCGCCATCCGCGACGCCGGGTCGCCGTACCCGTACCCCGAACTCGACGACGAGCCGGACCTGCCGCGACTGGCCCGCGCCGGCCGGCACGTCGCGCCGCCGAAGCGCTACCTGCGCGACATCGGGGTGGAGGTCGGCGCGGCCGAGGTGGCGGCGACCGTGACCGCGCAGGCCGCCGCCGGCAACGGCTGGGTGAAGCTGGTCGGCGACTGGATCGACCGCGGCGTCGGCGATCTCGCGCCCTCGTGGGACGTCGACACCATGACCGCCGCCGTCGCGGCCGCCCACGCCGCCGGAGCACGCGCCGCCGTGCACACCTTCTCCGAGTCGGCCGTGGAGATCATGGTGCGGGCCGGGGTGGACTCGGTGGAGCACGGCACCGGCCTGAGCCTCGACCTGATCGACCTGATGGCCCGGCAGGGCACCGCCCTGGTCCCCACGATGATCAACATCCAGACCTTCGGCGGCATCGCCGAGCAGGCCCGCGCCAGGTTCCCCGGGTACGCCGAGCACATGCTCGCCCTGCGCGACCGCTTCCCGGAGGTGGTCCGGTCGGCGTACGAGGCGGGGGTGCCGATCTACGTGGGCACCGACGCCGGCGGCGGGATCGACCACGGGCTGGCCGCCGAGGAGATGCTGCTGCTGCACCAGCGGGCCGGCATGTCCGCCGTCGACGTGCTCGCCGCCGCGTCCTGGGCCGCCCGCGAGTGGCTCGGCTTCCCCGGCCTGGTCGAGGGCGGCCTCGCCGACCTCACCGTCTACCCCGAGGATCCCCGCCGGGACCTCTCCGTCGTCCGGACCCCGTCCCTCACCATCCTGCGCGGCCGCGTCACCCGCTGACCCGACCGCCCCGGGCCCGCCCGGTCCGCCCCCCGGCCGCAGCCGGCGCGGTCATGGGGTGACGGCGGCGGTGAAGAGGTGCACGGCCAGGTCGGCGAGGGCGGCGGCGGTCTCGTCCACCGGCGTCCGGGGTAGCACGATGTGGCTCACCACCAGGCGGACGATGGTGTCGGCGGCGAAGGCCAGCGCGGCCGGATCGGCCGACGGCAGGAAGGTACCGGCCCAGTCGGTCAGTGCGCCGGTCGCCTCGGTTAGCACCAGCTCGGCCCGGGTGGTCAGGTACGGCAGCAGTTCGTCCGAGCCACCCCGGGCGCTGGTCAGGATCGCCTTGATCAACGGGTTGTCCGCCGCCGCGGCGAGGGTCTGCGCGATGGCCGCGTACGCGCCGGCCCGGACGTCGGGCCCGTGCGCGGCCAGCGCGGTCCGTACGTCGCCGACGAACCGGTCCACTTCGCGCCGGGCCAGCGCCTCGGCCAGCCCCGCCTTGTTGCCGAACTCGTTGTAGACGGTCTGCCGGCTCACCCCGGCGGCGGTGGCCACGCCGCCCATCCGTACCCCGTCCCAGCCGGCGGCGACGGTCTGCGCGCGGGCGGCATCCACGATCATGTCGCGCAGCCGCTGCCGCGAGTCCCTCGGCTCACCCATGGTGGTCGAAGTCTACGGCCGGTCCGCCGGCCCGCCCAGAGTGGTCGAGGCGGGGGCCGGCGAATGAGGTACGCCGGACGGCGCGGGCGGGCGCGACACGGCGCGACGCCTCCCGGGCGCGGTGGCGGCCCAGGTGGCGCATAGGATGTGCGGTCATGGCTCGCGTGCTCACTCCCCGTGCGGAGGATTTCCCCCGCTGGTACCAGGACCTGATCGCCAAGGCGAAGCTGGCCGACAACGGCCCGGTCCGCGGCACCATGGTCATCCGCCCGGCCGGCTACGCCATCTGGGAACGGATGCAGGCCGAGATGGACGCCCGGATCAAGGCGGCCGGCGCGGAGAACGCGTACTTCCCGCTGTTCATCCCGGAGAGCTACCTCAAGCGCGAGGCGCAGCACGTCGAGGGCTTCTCGCCGGAGCTGGCGGTGGTCACCCACGGTGGCGGCAAGCAGCTCGCCGAGCCGGTGGTGGTGCGCCCCACCAGCGAGACGGTGATCGGCGAGTTCATGGCCAAGTGGATCGACTCGTACCGGGACCTGCCGCTGCTGCTCAACCAGTGGGCCAACGTGGTCCGCTGGGAGCTGCGCCCGCGGATCTTCCTGCGGACCAGCGAGTTCCTCTGGCAGGAGGGGCACACCGCGCACGCCACCCGTGAGGATGCCCGCGCCTACGCCCGGCGGATCCTGCACGAGGCGTACGAGGACCTGATGGTCAACGTGCTGGGCATCCCGGTGGTGGTCGGCCTGAAGACCGCCCGGGAGCGCTTCGCCGGGGCGACCGCCACCTACACCTGCGAAGGCATGATGGGCGACGGCAAGGCGCTCCAGCTCGGCACCAGCCACGAGCTGGGCCAGAACTTCGCCAAGGCGTTCGACATCAGCTACTCGGCCAAGGAGGGCGGCCGGGAGCACGCCTGGACGACCTCCTGGGGCACCTCGACCCGGATGCTCGGCGGCCTGATCATGGCCCACGGCGACGACAGCGGCCTGCGGGTGCCGCCGAGGCTGGCCCCGATCCAGGCGTACATCATGATCGTCAAGGACGGCGACGGCGTGCGCGAGGCGGCGGCCAAGCTGCGCGACGGCCTGCGCGACGCGGGTGTCCGGGTCGCGCTCGACGACCGCACCGACACCGCGTTCGGCCGCCGGGCCGTCGACGCCGAGCTGCGCGGCTATCCGGTACGCGTCGAGGTCGGCCCCCGTGACCTGGCCGCCGGTAACGCGGTCGTGGTGCGGCGTACCGACGGGTCGAAGACCCCGACGCCGGTGGCGGACGTGGTCGGCGCCGTGCTGGCCGCGCTCGATACCGACCAGCAGACGTTGCACGACCAGGCGCTGGCCCACCGGCTGTCCCGCACGGTGGAGGTGGCCACCCTCGCCGAGGCGATCGAGGCCGCGGCGACCGGTTGGGCGCGGGTGCCGTGGTCGGCGGTCGGCGTGGCCGGCGAGGCCGAGGCGAACGGGCAGGGCGTCACGGTGCGCTGCCTGCTGCGCGCCGACGGCTCGGTGCCGGACTCCGAGGACGAGCCGGACCTGGTCGCCATCCTCGCCCGCGCCTACTGAGACGTAAGGAAGGGCCCCCTGTTAACGCCTGCGGTAGAGCAGGGGCCCCGCTTAACAGCCCATGGGTGGTGAGGTGCGCTTCGAACCGGGTCGGCTGATCATGCACCGCAACGTGCGGCACGGCCGGATCGGATGGGTCCGGCCGGCCCGGGTTGTCCTTGACGACGACCGTGGCCTGCTGCTCTGGGTCGCGCGGGACTCGCCGGTGGCGCACGAGGTCACCGAGGCCGGGCTGGGTATGCGCGCGATGCCGTTCGCCGAGTGGATCACCTCGTCGTACCGGCTGGCGCACGGCCGCTGGAACGGGCCGCCGGTGCTGAAGTTCCTGCCCACCGGGGCGGCCCACTCGGTCTGGTGGTTCCGGGACGCGCGGGGCCGCTTCGCCGAGTGGTACGTGAACCTGGAGGAACCGGGCGTCCGCTGGGACGACGGCCGGGTCGCGGGGGTGGACATGATCGACCAGGACCTGGATGTCGTGGTCCGCCCCGACCGGAGTTGGCACTGGAAGGACGAGGAGGAGTTCGTCGAACGCCTCGCCTTCGGCGCCGACTACTGGGTGACCGACGAGAAGGCGGTCCGGGCCGAGGGGGAGCGGGTGATCGCGCTCGCCGAGGCGGGGGAGTTTCCCTTCGACGGCACCTGGTGCGACTTCGTGCCGCCGGCGGACTGGGACGTACCGGACGAACTGCCGCCGGGTTGGGACCGCCCACCGGTGCGCTGACGGGTGTTCCCGGTCACCGGGCGGACGACCCGGAGCACCGTGTCCGGGTCCGATGTGAGAGATCGGGGTCGGATCTGGCAGAATGGGTCGCTGGTATCCGGCGCGCGTCCGGCGCCCTCTAACCCGGGCGTGTCGCCAGTCCACCGAGTAGTCTCCGGCCCAACCCCACTGTGCCGGTCGGCGCTCACCCATGCACACCGCCCGTACGGGCCGGTGAGATCGCAACAGGAGCGAAACAACTGTGGCCGTAAAGATCCGGCTCCTGCGGATGGGCAAGATCCGCAACCCGCAGTACCGCATCGTCATCGCCGACTCGCGTACCAAGCGCGACGGCCGGGCGATCGAGTTCGTCGGGGTGTACCAGCCGAAGGAGGACCCTTCGGTCATCGAGGTCAAGTCGGAGCGGGTCCAGTACTGGCTGTCCGTCGGCGCTCAGCCGAGCGAGGCGGTGCAGCGGCTGCTGGAGCTGACCGGTGACTGGCAGAAGTACAAGGGCCTGCCGGCCCCGCCGCCGCTGAAGGTCGCCCCCGAGCGGGCCGACCGCAAGGCGGCGTACGAGGCCGAGGCGAAGGCCGCCGCCGGGCTCGCCCCGGAGACCCCGGCCAAGCCGGCCAAGAAGGCCGCCAAGGCCGCCGAGGCTCCGGCCGAGGCGCCGAAGACCGAGGCTCCGGCCGAGGCTCCGGCCGCTGCTGCCGACGCCGGTGAGCAGGCCTGACATGCCTCTGCGTCCGGCGTTGGAGCACCTGGTCAAGGGCATCGTCGATCACCCGGACGACGTCCGGGTGCGGATGGTCGATTCCCGTCGGGGCAAGCGGCTGGAAGTCCGCGTGCACCCCGAGGACCTGGGCACCGTGATCGGGCGGTCCGGTCGGACCGCCAAGGCACTGCGCCAGGTGATCGGCTCCATCGGCGGGCGCGGTGTACGCGTCGACATCGTCGACTCGTACTGATGCAGCTCATCGTCGGCAGGATCGGCAAGCCGCACGGCGTCCGCGGTGAGGTCACCGTGGAGGTGCGGACCGACGAGCCCGAAGCACGCTTTGCCCCCGGCACGGTGCTGCGCACCGAGCCGGGGGCGGCTTCGGCTCCCGTACCGGCCAACGGGCCGGGTGTGCCGTACCGCGTTCCCCGGGAGCTGACCATCGAGGCGTCCCGCTGGCACCAGAGCCGGATGCTTGTCGCGTTCGACGGGGTGCTCGACCGGGAAACCGCGGAGGCGCTGCGCGACACCCTGCTCGTGGTGGACAGCGCCGACGTGGCCCCGCCGGAGGACCCGGAGGAGTTCCACGACCACCAGCTCGTCGGGCTGGCCGTGGTCACCCCGACCGGCGAGCGGCTGGGCGAGGTGGCCCGGGTCGACCACGCGCCCTCCTCCGACCTGCTGGTGCTGCGCCGCCCCGAGGGGCGGACGGCACTGATCCCGTTCGTCACGGCGATCGTTCCGGAGGTCGACCTGGCCGGTGGGCGCATCGTCGTCGACCCGCCGGCCGGTCTGCTCGACCTCTAAGCCCGCTGGAGCATCCCCGCAATGCGCGTCGACATCGTGTCGATCTTCCCGGAGTACTTCGCACCGCTGGAGCTGTCGCTGATCGGGCGGGCCCGGGCCAACGGCACGCTGCGGCTGGCCGTACACGACCTGCGGACCTGGACCCACGACGTGCACCGCACGGTTGACGACACCCCGTACGGCGGCGGGCCGGGGATGGTGATGCGGCCCGAGCCGTGGGGCGAGGCACTGGACTCCCTCGCCCCGGCCGGGGCCACCCCGCCGCGGCTGCTCGTACCCTCACCGGCCGGCGCTCCGTTCACCCAGGCCATGGCGCACGAGCTGGCCGCCGAGCCGCACCTGCTCTTCGCCTGCGGCCGGTACGAGGGCATCGACCAGCGGGTGCTGGACCACGCGGCCACACGGATGCCGGTCACCGAGGTCTCCCTCGGCGACTACGTGCTCTTCGGTGGCGAGGTGGCGGTGCTGGTGATCCTGGAGGCGGTCACCCGGCTGCTGCCCGGAGTGCTCGGCAACGCCGGCTCGCTCGACGAGGAGTCGCACGCGCACGGGCTGCTGGAGGCACCGCTCTACACCAAGCCGCCGAGCTGGCGCGGGCACGACGTACCCGACGTGCTCCGCTCCGGCGACCACGGGAAGATCGCCCGCTGGCGGCGGGAGGAGGGGCTGGTTCGCACCGCCGTCCGGCGCCCGGACCTGCTCGCCGCGCTGCCCGCCGATCGGCTGGACAAACGGGACATCGCCGCGTTGGACCGGGTCGGATTTCAGCCGGCACCGGGGGATGTGGCAAAGTAGAGGGGTTGCCGCTTCCGTCCGCGCCGCGGGCGGCTGCGAGGATCCCCGACCGGGGCCGGCCCGCCGGCGTCCACCCGGGGATCAGAATCACCCAGTCGCGCACCGAGTGACGGTGCGCCGTGAGCCTTACGAGGACGCAGCGATGAACATCCTGGACGCCCTTGACGCCCAGTCGAAGCGGACCGACCTTCCCGACTTCCGTGCCGGTGACACCGTCAAGGTGCACGCCCGGGTCGTCGAGGGCAACCGGTCCCGTGTTCAGATCTTCCAGGGCGTCGTCATCCGCCGCCAGGGTGACGGTCTGCGCGAGACCTTCTCGGTCCGCAAGGTCAGCTTCGGCGTCGGCGTCGAGCGCACCTACCCGATCAACGGCCCGGGCATCGACCGGATCGAGGTCGTGACCCGCGGTGACGTCCGCCGCGCCAAGCTCTACTACCTGCGCGAGCTGCGCGGCAAGAAGGCCAAGATCAAGGAGAAGCGGGAGAAGCAGCCCAGCTGACTTCCCGCTCGCCACGCCGCCTGAGCTGCGCGTATGCCGTACCGACCAGACCGCACTACCCTGGTCGTACGGGCGCAGCCAAGCGGCGGCCCCGCCAATTCGGCGGGCAGCTTTCCACGACCGCCCGTGGGGCCTCGACGAGGCTCCCGGGCGGTGGTGTTTCTGCGGACCGGGGAGTGGCGTGGTGCAGACGCTTGACGAGGACGGCACCGTCGATCCGTGGCGCCGGCGGGCCCGCCGATCCCGCCGGCAGATGCCCCTCTGGCAGGAACTCCCGCTGCTGCTGGTCGTCGCGTTCTGCCTCGCGGTGCTGATCCGCACCTTCCTACTCCAGGCGTTCTTCATCCCGTCCGGCTCGATGGAGGACACCCTCCTCGTCGGTGACCGCGTGCTGGTCAACAAGGTCGTCTACGACGTCCGCGACCCGGTGCGCGGCGAGGTGGTGGTGTTCCGGGGCACCGACCGGTGGGCGCCGCAGGTCGACGAGCAGCCCGACCCCGGGTTCGTCGGCAAGCTCGGCCGCACCGTCGGCGACCTGGTCGGGGTGAGCCGCCCCGGCGAGAAGGACTTCATCAAACGGGTCATCGGCCTCCCCGGCGACCGGGTGAAGTGCTGCGACTCACAGGGCCGGGTGACCGTCAACGGCACGCCGCTGGACGAGCCGTACGTGGTGCGGGACTCGCCGCTCGATCTGCCGCCCAGCCCGGGGGAGTGCCGGTCCCGGCGCTTCGACGAGGTGGTCGTCCCGCCCGGGCAGATCTTCGTGATGGGCGATCACCGGCTGGTCTCCCAGGACGCCCGCTGCCAGGGCCCGGTGCCGATCGACAACGTGGTGGGCCGCGCCTTCATGGTGGTCTGGCCGTCGTCCCGGTGGAGTTCGCTGCCGGTGCCCTCGACCTTCGACGACGTGTCCGACCCGGCCGCGGCGGCCTCCGCGCCGCCTCCGGTCCGACCCACCCCCCAGGGCGGTGTGCTGCTGCTCCTTCCGCTGGTCGCGGCGCTGCGCGGTTCCCGCGCGTTCCGGACGGTGGCGTCCGGCCCGGCAACGTAGGCTCCTTGGCGTGATTGACGAGCAGACCGACAAGCCCCGCAGCTCCTTCTGGAAGGAGCTGCCGATTCTGCTGGGTGTGGCGATCCTGGTCGCGGTGCTGGTCCGCGCCTTCGTGCTGCAGACCTTCTTCATCCCCTCCCCGTCCATGGAGAACACTCTCAAGATCGATGATCGGGTGCTGGTCAACAAGCTGGTCTACGACTTCCGCTCGCCGCACCGCGGCGAGGTGATCGTCTTCCGGGCGCCAACCGAGTGGAGCGGCAACCCGGACGGTGAGGACTTCATCAAGCGGGTGATCGGCGTCGGCGGCGACCACGTGGTCTGCTGCGACGCGCAGGATCGGCTGGTGATCAACGGCAGGTCGCTCGACGAGCCGTACATCTTCTCGGCCGACGGGGTGCAGGACAAGCCCGCCGACCAGGACTTCGACATCACCGTGCCGGAGGGGCGGCTCTGGGTGATGGGCGACCACCGCTCGGCCTCCGGCGACTCGCTGGAGCACTGGCAGCAGTCCGGGCAGGACATCATCGAGGCGACCATCGACGAGGACGAGGTGGTCGGCCGGGCCTTCACCGTCTTCTGGCCGGTCGGCCGGGCCACCTGGCTCACCGTGCCGGACGGTTTCGACGGCATCCCGAAGCCGTAGCCGGATCCGGGCTGACGTGGGCGTTCGGCCGCCCGTCTGGCAGGCTGGTGCGGTGAACGTGAGCGCGAGGAGTGAGCTTGCGAGCCCCGCAGTCGTGAACAGCAGCAACCGGGTCTACACCCCTCGGCGCGGCGCCCGCGTGCTCGTCGTCGACGCGGCCGGTCGGGTGCTGCTCTTCCACGGCTTCGACCCGGCCCGCCCCGAGCACCGGTACTGGTTCACTCCGGGCGGCGGTCTCGATCCGGCGGAGCCGTCGGCGGAGGGCGCGGCGCGGGAGCTGGCCGAGGAGACCGGCCTGCGGGTGTCGCCGAGCGAACTGGGCGAGTCGGTCTGGTTCGACCGGACCGAGTTCTCGTTCGACGGTGTCTGGTACCGCCAGGAGCAGGACTTCTTCCTGCTCCGGGTGCCGTCCTGGGAGGTGGACACCGCGGGCTTCACCGACATCGAGCGGGGCAGCATCGCCGGGCACCGCTGGTGGACGCCGGCCGAGCTGGTCGCGAGCGGTGAGCGCTACTACCCGCCCGAGCTGCCCGCACTGCTGGACCGCCTGCTCTCCGCTGCGGACCCGTCGGGCGCTGCCGCCTCCTCGGGCGCTGCCGCGTCGTCGGCCGGGAGCGGCCGGGGCGGGGACGTGCCGTGCTGACCCCGCCGCGCACCGTCGTGCGCCGGGAGGCCGGGCTGTACGCGCTGGAACGGGCACTGCAACGGCGCGGCTTCCGGCACGTCGCCGGCGCCGACGAGGCCGGCCGTGGTGCCTGCGCCGGTCCGCTGGTCGCCGCCGCGGTGGTGCTTCCGGAGGGACGCCGCGGGGAGATCGACGGGCTGGCCGACTCGAAGCTGCTCACCCCGGCCAGCCGGGAACGGGTGTACGAGGAGGTCGTGGCCCGCGCGCTCGCGTACACCGTGGTGGTCATTCCGGCCGACGAGGTCGACGCCCGGGGGCTGCACGTGTGCAACCTGGCCGCGATGCGCCGGGCGCTGGCCTCGCTCACCACCCGACCGGAGTACGTGCTCACCGACGGCTTCGGCGTGGACGGCCTGGGCGTGCCCGGGCTGGCGGTGTGGAAGGGCGACCGCGTCGCGGCCTGCGTGGCAGCGGCAAGCGTGCTGGCCAAGGTGACCCGCGACCGGATCATGGTCGAGTTGGGCGGGGTGTTCCCGGCGTACGGGTTCGCCGAGCACAAGGGCTACATCACGCCGGAGCACACCGCCGCGCTGCGGGAGCACGGACCGTGCCGGGAGCACCGGTTCTCGTACGTCAACGTCGCCACGATCTCGGGCCGCGACGGCCGGCCGCCGCGGTCCCGGCGGCCGGTCGGCCCGGGCCCGGACGAGCCGATGGAGCGCTCGTGGGCGGCAGGGGGTACCGTCGGCGTGGCGTTGGGCGAGCAGCCTCGGCCTCCGGCGCCGGTGGGGGAAGATGTGGTCATGGAAGGCGGAGTGCGATGAGCGCGGAAGATCTCGAGAAGTACGAGACCGAGATGGAGCTGCAGCTCTACCGGGAGTACCGCGACATTGTCCGCCAGTTCTCGTACGTGGTGGAGACGGAACGCCGGTTCTACCTGGCCAATCAGGTCGACCTGCACGTGCGTAACTCCGACGGCGAGGTCTACTTCGAGGTCGAGATGCACGACGCCTGGGTGTGGGACATGTACCGCCCTGCGCGCTTCGTGAAGAACGTCCGGGTGATGACCTTCAAGGACGTCAACGTCGAGGAGCTGGAGAAGCCCGACATCTCCCTGCCCGCCGACTCCGGCTTCGGCGGCTGACCGCGCCCGTAGCATCCGGCCACGCCACGGGCCCCCCACCCGTGGCGTAGCCGCCGGTCACTCGGCGGGCACCACGACCTCCACCCGCTGCACCAGGTTGTTGGCGAACCCGCCCCGGTTCCACGGCTGCTCCACGGGCTGGGTCCGTCCGGACGCGTCGGTCGCCCGCGCACCGAGCACGTACCGTCCCGGCGTCGCGGTCCACTCGTGGCGCCACCGCCGCCAGGTGAAGTCGCCCCCACCGGGCGGGTCCAGCTCCGCCGGCGCCCAGGTCGCCCCGCCGTCGACGGTCACCTCGACCGCGACCACGGGAGCGTGCCCGGACCAGGCCCGACCGTCCAGCGTGCATGGTCCCGGCCGCAGCACCCGGCGGCGGGACATGAAGTCGGGGAACCCGGGCGGCCGGACCAGCGCGCGCGGCTCGATCCGGGTCACCGGCACACCCGGGTCGTCGGCGTCGCGACGCACCCGGTAGGCCACCGCGTTCTGGTAGCCCTCGAACGGCTCGGTCCGCACCTGCACCGAGCGCAGCCACTTCACGTGCGCCATGCCGTACCAGCCGGGCACGATCAGCCGCAGCGGAGCGCCGTGCTGCGGCAGCAGGGGAGCGCCGTTCATCTCGTACGCCAGCAGCACCTCCTCCCGCAGCGCGTCGGCCACCGGCAGCGCCCGCTGGTAGTCCTGCTCCACCCCGCGCTCGACGCCGTGGTCCGCGCCGGTGAACACCACGTCGACGGCGTCCGGCCCGATGCCCGCCTCGCGCAGCAGCGGCGCCAGCGGCGTACCGGTCCACTCGGCGTTGCCCACCGCCTCCACCAGCCAGGGCTGGCTCACCGGCCGGGGGTGCAGCAGGGCCCGTCCGTTGCCGGCGCACTCCAGGGTGACCCGGTGGGTGACCCGGGGCCGCTCGCGCAGCTCGGCCAGGCTGACGGTCAACGGTCGCTCCACCGCGCCGTCCACGGTCAGCGCGTGCGTGGCCGCGTCCAGCTCCGGGATGTCGTAGTGGATGAGCAGGTAGTGCAGCCCGGCCGGGGTGACGTCGTAGCGCAGCGCCTCCAGCGGGATGCCGTGGTTGCGCGCGGCGAGCTGCAACTCCTCGGCGCTGATCGCCTCGTCCGAAGCGGCGAGCCGGGACGGCCCGCTCACGTCGGCCAGCGTCGGGATGCCGCCGGAGCCTGGCATCCGGTCGCCCTGGTCCGCTCGTGGCGTCCGGTCGTCCACACTGGTCATGCCGACCTCCCCGGTCCGGACGGCGGCGGTCCGCCGTGCGTGTCCCCAGCCTAGGGCGGGGCGGAGCCGCGGGTCAGCGGGGGAGGAAGCGGAACATGGTCACCCCCGCCGGCAGCGGACGGGGACGGCCCACATGACGGTGTACGCCGACGCCGACCCCGTCCGCCGGGCTGCTGACGGCCACCGGCGCGAACCCCTCCTGCGCGAACCACCCGCAGATGGCCGGCACCAGATCAGGTTCCCGGCGGTGCCGGGTCCAGAACACCGTGCCGCCGCTCGCGCAGAGCGCGGCGCTGTACCCGACGATTGCCCGCACGTCGTCGTCCGACACGTTGCCGAACACCCCGCAGAGCAGCACGAGATCGGCCGGGACCAGATCGGCGTACGCGTCGGTGGCCGCCGCGTCGCCGACGACCACCTGCACGCCGGTGAGCCCGGCCGCCTGCGCCGCCGCCGTGGCCACCTCGGCGTTGCGCGGATCGAGCTCCACCAGGCGAGCGGTCACGTCGTCGCGGCGGGGGTGTCCGGCGAGCACCGGGATCAGGTCGCGGCCCTGGCCGGCGCAGAGGCTGACCACCCGCAGCGGGCCGGCCGGGGCCTGGTCCAGGGCTGCGCGGACCTGCGCCTGCACCTCGGTCAGCCGGCGGGCCAACGACGATCCCGGCCGGTCGTAGTCGTCGTGCCAGGCGTACCAGTCTCCGCTCATCGGCCCACCCTAGGCCGGTGCCGGGACCCTTGCGCATAGCAGATCATCGGGCGCGATGGCCGTTGTCCACAGGTCCGGCGGTTGTCCACAGCGGACGCCGTCGGGGTGGTGGCCGTCGCGGGCGTGGTCGCAGGCTGTCGTCATGCGACCGCCTTCCGTCCCGCCGCCCGATGAGGTCCGCCGCACGCTGGTGCTCTGGGTCGTCAGCCCGCTCGCGCTGACCGGCCAGCTCTTTGGCACGGCGGTGCTGGCCGCGGTCCCGCACGCTGTTCCGCCTCGGCCGGTGGTGCTCGCCCTGCTGCCCGTTCCGGCGGCGCGGGTGGTGCTGCCTGACCCGGCGGCGCGGGTGGTGCTGCCCGACCCGGTGGCGCGTGCTGTGCTGCCTGGCCCGGTGGCGTCGGTCGTGCTGCCTCGCCGTGGAGCGCCGGGGGTGCTGGTGCCGTCGGTACGGGCCGCGCCGGGCGGTGCGGGCCGGTCGATGGTCGGGCGGGTGCCGGCGGAGCACCGGGCCGACGTGGTCCCGCGCGGGCGGTTCCGCTGGCCGGTCGACGGGGCGCCGCGCCCGGTCCGCGCCTTCGACCCGCCGCCGCAACCGTGGCTGGCCGGTCATCGCGGCGTGGACCTGGCGGTCACAGCCGGGGCGGTGATCCGCAGCGCCGGGCCGGCACGGTGCTCTTCGCCGGGCCGGTCGCCGGTCGGCCGGTGGTCACCGTGGGCCACGCCGACGGGCTGCGGACCACCTACGAGCCGTTGGCACCGGGGGTACGCGCCGGCCAGTCGGCCACCGCCGGTGCGCCGCTGGGTGCGCTGCTGCCGGGGCACCCCGGCTGCCCCGCCACGGCCTGCCTGCACTGGGGCCTGCGCCGTGGCACCGCCTACCTCGACCCGCTGGCCCTGCTCGGCCTCGGTCCGGTGCGGCTGTACCCGGTCGACGCGCCGCCGCCCTGAGGGCCGCCTCGGCTGCCGCCGTCGACGCCGCGCTGGTCGATGCGGTGAGCGGGAACTACCGCACCCAAGCCGGCTGGGGGACGCTCGGCTGCCCGGTCAGCGTTGGGCGAGCAAGGCGGGCAGCCGCGTGGCCAGCCGCTGGTACTCGTCGGCGGAGTTGTAGACCTGGCCGGAGAGCCGGAGCCAGCCCTGCCCGTTCCAGCTCGTCACCGCCACCTCGGCGGCGAGTCGGTCGGCGATCCGCCCACGCAGCGCCTGCGCCGCCTCGGTGGTGGCGGCCATGCCGGACGGCAACGGGATGATCCGCATGGCCACCCCGGGCCCGCCCGGGTCGGGCAGGTCGGTGGGGGGCACCCCGAGCGCGTCCCCCAGCACCCGCTGCCCGTACGCGGCCAGCGCGGCGTTGTGCGCCCGCACCCGGTCCGCGCCGAGACTACGCAGCGTGAACAGGCCCGCCGGGGCGGCCAGCCAGGAGGTGTAGTCGAGGGTGGCCTGCCACTCGATCCGGGCGGGGAAGCCCGCCTCCTGCTCCCAGGAGACCACCAGCGGCTCGATCCGGTCGCGCCACGGCGGCGCCACCGCCAGCAGCGCGGTGCCGCGCGGGGCGTACCCCCACTTGTGTAGGTTGCCCACCCAGAAGTCGGCGCCGATGCTGGCCACCGTGGTGGGCAGCATCCCCGGAGCGTGGGCCGCGTCCACCAGCACCGGCACCCCGTGCTCGCGGGCCACGCCGACGATGGCGGCGGCCGGGAAGAGTCGGGCGGTGGCCGAGCTGAGCTGGTCGACCACGAGCAGTCGGGTCCGGCCGGGCCGCAGGCCGGTGCGGACGATCTGTACGACCTCCTCGTCGGTGGCGGCCAGCGGCACCGGCAGGACCCGACTCACCGCACCAGTCCGGCGACACTCCCGCGCGACGGCCAGGCTCACCGCCCCGTACCCGTGGTCGGTGCTGAGCACCTCGTCGCCCGGGCGCAGACCCAGCGACTGCAACACCACCGCCACACCGGTGGTGGCGTTGCCGACCAGGGCGCTGCCGTCCGGGTCGGCGCCGAGGAAGGTGGCGAGGTGCCGACGGGTGTGCGCGATCCGGTCGACCAACCCCTGCGTGAAGAACCGCAGCGGGTTGGCCTCCATCTCGTCGCGGAGGCGCTGCTGGGCCCGCTGCACACCGACCGGTACCGCCCCGAACGAGCCGTGGTTGAGATGGCTGACCGCCGGATCGAGGGAGAAGAGCAGTCGGGCGCCCGGGATCGGCTCGGGTGGCTGCGGGACGCTCACCCGATGATCGTAACCGTCGGTCGATCATCACCCGACGGTTCGCCGGAGGCGCGGGGTGAGGCCGGCGGGTGCCGGTCGGCACCGGGGGTCGGCGCCGCGTCCCGGGCCGCGAAGGTGGGGCCGCCCGCGGTCAGGCGCGGGGGTGGGCCTGGCGGTAGGCGGCACGCAGCCGCTCCACCGAGACGTGGGTGTAGATCTGGGTGCTGGCCAGGGACGAGTGGCCGAGCATCTCCTGCACGGCCCGCAGGTCCGCACCGCCCTCCAGCAGGTGGGTCGCGGCGGAGTGGCGCAGGCCGTGCGGGCTGGTCCGCGGTAGCCCGGCGGCCTCGGCGTACCCGCCGACGATCCGGCGGGCGGTGGTCGGGTTGAGCCGGCCACCGCGGGCGCCGAGCAGCAGCGCCTCGCCCGAGCGGGCGCCGACCAGCGCCGGCCGGCCCCGGCGCAGCCAGTCGTCCAGCGCCCGCTGCGCGGGCAGCCCGTACGGCACCGAGCGCTCCCGCCCGCCCTTGCCGAACACCCGGATCACCCGGCGGCCGTGGTCGACGTCCGCGACGTCCAGCCCACACGCCTCGCTGATCCGGACGCCGGTGGCGTAGAGCAGTTCCAGCAGCGCCCGATCCCGCAGCGGCACCGCTTCCGCCTCCTCGGGCGTCACCGTCCCGCTGGCGGCGTCCGCTGCGGTCCCCGTCGATTCCGGTTGGGCTGGTGTTCGCAGCGCCGGAGCCTCCACCAGCGCGGCGGCCTGGTCGGCACGCAGGACGGTGGGCAACTCCCGGTGTGCGCGCGGGCTCGCCAGGGCGGCGCCCACGTCGGCGGGGAGCAGACCCGTCCGGTGCGCCCAGCCGCTGAACGCCCGTGCGGACGCGGCCCGGCGGGCCAGTGAGGTGCGCGCCGCGCCAGTGGTCCGCTGCCGGGCCAGCCAGCTGCGCAGCACCGACAGATCGAGGTCGGCCAGGTCGACGCAGCCCATCCGTACGGCGTGGTCGAGCAGCGAGACCAGATCGGTGACGTACGCCCGCACGGTGTGCGCCGACCGGTTGCGCACCCGGGACAGGTGGTCGGCGAAGTCGTCCACCGCCGCGCGCATCGGCGGCGGCAGCTCCTGGTGGGCGGCGCGGGTGCCGCGGGCCGACCCGCTCATCGCGGCCGGGCCGCCGTCCGCTCGGCGTGCACCGGCCCACCGACGTCCGTGGACCCGCTGTCAGCTGGCACTGCCCCAGCCTAGGGCCCCCCTTCCCGCACCGCCGCCCGTGGCGTCACCGCTTCGTCCGGGTGGCGGACCGGGTGGGCGGGGCGAGGGCGTAGCCGTCGTCCCGGCCTGGAGCCGGCGGCGCTGCGGCAGGGGCCGGTCCACGCGTACCCGCCGCAGGTGTGGCGTGACCCGGCGCATGCGCTCGGTCCCGCGCACGACGACCTGCGATCCGATCTCGTCGCGGGAACTGGACGCGCTTGCCGGCTCGCCCTCGACGCCCTGACGCGGCGGCGGACGGCGGTTGGCCAGGCGAATGGCGCGCGCGCAGCCGGTCGCATACGGTGCCGGACGTGGACGGACGACGGAGCTTTCCCGAAGATCAGGAGTCGCGCTGGTATCCCGACGAGCGGGGTCGCGGCTACGGCGAGCCGGAGTGGCGCGGCGCTGGTGAACCGCGGTACCGGGACGACGACGTCCCGGCTCAGCGCAGCGCCGAGGAGAGCCGCTACGGCGAGGACACCGGCGTGGGGCGGCGTCGGGAGTCGGCGCGGTTCAGCACCGACCCGGGGCAGTTGGGCAGCACCGAGGGCGACTCGGGCCGGTTCGCGGCGGTGCCCGACCGGCTCGGTGAACCGGACTCCGGTCGGTTCGGGGCCGTGGACGCCCCGCCGGCCCGGTCCGGCACAGCCGAGCCGGACTCGGGACGAATCGGCGCGGTCGACCCGCTGGGGGACGTTCGGTCGGAGGACGACGGTTACCGGGCGGGCCGCTCGCGGCGGGCGGATCGGGACCCGAGCGAGATCTCGGGTGAGCTGCCCGGGCGTCGCGCCGCCCGGGAGTCGGCCGCGTCGCCGACCGGCGTACCGCTGACCCGGGAGGCCGCGGGCGACCCGCCGTCCGGTGCGCTGGCCGACCGGGGTGCCGACCCGACTCGGCCCGCGCCACTGGGCGGCTACCCGATCGTCGAGCCCGCCCGTACCGCCGACGCGCCGCATCCGCTGGAGATGCCGACCGGGCCGATGCCGCCGATCGGTCCCCGGGTCGACCTGGCGCCGGGGGAGGCGCCGTACCTGGCGGACGGAATCCGGCCACCGGCCGCCGACGGCGTCTACCGGACCCGCCGCCCGGCGCTGGCCGTGCTCTTCGCCGTGCTGGTGCTGGTCTTCGAGATCCCGGCGCTGCGGGTGCTGGTGGCCGGGCTGACCGGCGATCCGCTCTCGGCCGGGAACGTGGTGGTCGGCATCTTCCTGGTCGCCGGGCTGCCGATCTTCGCGACCGGGCTGTACGGGCTGCGTACCGGTGGTCTGGCGCTCTCCGACAACGGGCGGGGCTGGCTGCGCCCACCGACGGCCTACCTGACCGTCGGTCTGGTGCTCTTCGTCGCCGCCGCGCTGGCCGCCGGCTAGCACCCGCGCTGGCCGCCGGCTAGCACCCGCGCTGGCCGCCGGCCAGCACCTGCGGACCTCCGCGGCCTGCCGTGTCAGGCGCGGGGTGATCGACTCGACTTCCGTGAAGTCGGGGTGTCCCGGTCGCGGGATGCCCCGACTTCCACGAACCCGAGTCGATCACCCCGCACCTCCGCGCGGCGGGGCGCGCGTACCCGGGGGTCGTGGGGTCGGGGAGGCGCGTACACTGGTCGACTGGCGACCGCCTCGTGCGGTCGACCTCGCGCGCCCTCTCCACGAATCGTCGTGGAGCGACGGCCTCCCTGGTCCCGATCTTGATCGGGAACACCATGGCCGGCGACCCGGCGCCAGGACGCCCGGCCACCGGCCGGGCGTGACAACCAGGGATCTTGAGGAGTACCCCACCATGGCCGTCGTGACCATGCGCCAGCTGCTGGAGAGCGGTGTCCACTTCGGGCACCAGACCCGGCGCTGGAACCCGAAGATGAAGCGCTTCATCATGACCGAGCGCAACGGCATCTACATCATCGACCTGCGCCAGACCCTCGACTACATCGAGAAGGCGTACGAGTTCGTGCGTGGGACCGTCGCCGAGGGTGGCAGCATCCTCTTCGTCGGCACCAAGAAGCAGGCTCAGGAGGCGATCTCCGAGCAGGCGACCCGCGTCGGCCAGCCGTACGTCAACCACCGCTGGCTCGGTGGCATGCTGACCAACTTCCAGACGGTGTACAAGCGCCTTCAGCGGATGAAGGAGCTGGAGGCCCTGGGTGACCTGAGCGGCACCGCCGCCGGGTACACCAAGAAGGAGACCCTGCAGCTCTCCCGCGAGAAGATCAAGCTGACCCGCACCCTGGGTGGTCTGCGGGACATGCAGAAGCTGCCGGCCGCGGTCTGGATCGTCGACACCAAGAAGGAGCACATCGCCGTCGACGAGGCCCGCAAGCTGGGCATCCCGGTGATCGCGGTGCTGGACACCAACTGCGACCCGGACGAGGTCGACTTCCCGATCCCGGGCAACGACGACGCGATCCGCTCGGCCGAGCTGCTGACCCGGGTCGTCGCCGCCGCCGTCGCGGACGGTCTGATCGCCCGCTCCGGCCGTCGCCGGGGCACCGACGAGAAGCCGGAGCCGGGTGTCGCGACCGACGAGCCGCTGACCGAGTGGGAGCGCGAGCTGCTCGAGGAGCCGAAGAAGGCCGACGAGTCGGCCGCCCCGGCCGAGCAGCCGGCGCCGGCCGCCACCACCGAGCAGCCGGCGACCGCCACCACCGAGCAGCCGGCGACCGCCACCACCGAGCAGCCGGCGACCGCCGCCGCGGAGTGACCGCACCGTCGCTCCCCGCCGTCTGTTTTTCCACACGGCGGGGAGCGGCGGGTACGCCGGGCACAATCGGCCCGGATCCGGGTAACCGGCACCTCTGACCATCCACACGCCGTCTCAACATCGAAGAGAGAGCCATGTCCCAATTCACCGCCGCGGACGTCAAGAAGCTCCGCGACCTCACCGGCGCCGGCATGATGGACAGCAAGAAGGCGCTGACCGAGGCCGAGGGCGACTTCGACAAGGCCATCGAGATCCTGCGCGTCAAGGGCGCCAAGGACGTGGGCAAGCGGGCCGGCCGTACGGCCGCCAACGGCCTCGTCGCGCACTCCGGCAAGGCGCTGCTCGAGCTCAACTGCGAGACCGACTTCGTGGCCAAGACCGATGCGTTCATCGCGCTGGCCCAGCAGCTGGTCGAGCACGGCGAGCGCACCGGCGTGAACAGCGCCGAGGAGCTGCTCGCCAGCGAGCTGAACGGCAAGAGCGTCGCCGACCTGATCCAGGAGCAGTCCGCCAAGATCGGCGAGAAGCTGGTGCTCAACCGCTTCGCCAAGCTTGAGGGCACCACCGCGGTCTACCTGCACCGCAAGAGCCAGGACCTGCCCCCGGCCGTGGGCGTGCTGGTGGAGTACACCGGCAAGTCGGACGAGGCCGGTGACGCGGATGCCCGTGGTGTCGCCATGCAGATCGCCGCGATGCGGCCGAAGTACCTCACCCGCGACGAGGTCCCGGCCGAGGTGGTCGACTCCGAGCGGCGCATCGCCGAGCAGACCGCCCGCGAGGAGAACAAGCCCGAGGCGGCCCTGCCGAAGATCGTCGAGGGTCGGGTCAACGCCTTCTTCAAGGACTACGTCCTGATCGAGCAGGCGTCCGTGGCCGACAACAAGAAGTCGGTGAAGCAGCTGCTGGCCGAGGCCGGCATCGAGGTCACCCGCTTCGTGCGGTTCGAGGTCGGCCAGGCCTGAGCCGCCACCGGGCGTTGATGCGCCCGTGGGCAGGAAAGACGTCGACGAGGAGGCCGCCGGTGTACGTGACAGGCACCGCGGCCTCCTCGTCACATAGGGTCGGCAGCGGCAGGTTCGCGGTACGCGGCGCACGGGGCGTGCGCTCGGGGAGGGGCGGGGCGGATGACGCAGGTTGTGAGTGATCGGAGTCTGGCGATGGACGATCCGACGGCTCCACCGCCCGGGCGGGCCCGGCGGGTGGTGCTGAAGCTCTCCGGCGAGGTGTTCGGCGGCGGCGCGATCGGTGTCGACCCCGACGTCGTCCAGGCCATCGCGCGGCAGATCGCCACCGTGGTCCGCCGCGGCGTGCAGGTCTCCGTGGTGGTCGGCGGCGGCAACTTCTTCCGCGGCGCCGAGCTGCAGAAGCGCGGGATGGACCGGGCGCGCGCCGACTACATGGGCATGCTCGGCACGGTGATGAACTGCCTCGCTCTCCAGGACTTCCTGGAGAAGGAGGGCATCGAGACCCGGGTGCAGAGCGCCATCACGATGGCCCAGGTCGCCGAGCCGTACATCCCGCTGCGCGCCATCCGGCACCTGGAGAAGGGCCGGGTGGTCATCTTCGGGGCGGGCGCCGGCATGCCGTACTTCTCCACCGACACGGTCGCCGCCCAGCGGGCGCTGGAGATCCGCGCCGACGTGGTGCTGATGAGCAAGAACGGCGTGGACGGCGTCTACACCGCCGACCCCCGGCTCGACCCCACCGCCAGCAAGTTCGACTCGATCACCTTCTCCGAGGTGCTGCGCCGCAACCTGCGGGTGGCCGACGCGGCGGCGTTCAGCCTCTGCATGGAGAACGGCCTGCCGATGCTGGTCTTCGGCGCGCAGGGTGACGACACCATCATCCGCGCGGTGGGTGGCGACAAGATCGGCACCCTGATCACCGCCTGAGCGCCCTCGCCTCCGGCGACGGCGGCAGCGGTCCTGACGACTTTCAGCAGAGCCCACGACGAGCACAGAAGGAGGCGAGGAGACCGGTGATCGACGACACCCTCCTCGAGGCCGAGGAGAAGATGGAGCGTGCGGTCGAGCACGCCAAGGAGGAGTTCGGCGCCATCCGCACCGGTCGCGCCAACCCCGCCATGTTCTCCAAGATCATCATCGACTACTACGGCACCCCCACGCCGCTGACCCAGATGGCGTCCGTCGCGATCCCCGAGCCGCGGATGGCCATCATCAAGCCGTACGACAACTCGCAGATCAACGCGATGGAGAAGGCGATCCGCGACTCGGACCTCGGCGTGAACCCCAACAACGAGGGCAACCAGCTGCGCATCCTGCTCCCGCAGATGACCGAGGAGCGCCGCCGCGACATGATCAAGGTCGCCCGGCACAAGGGTGAGGAGGCCAAGGTGGCGATCCGCAACATCCGCCGCCGCGGCAAGGAGGAGCTGGACCGCATCGTCAAGGACGGCGAGGCCGGCGAGGACGAGGGCCGCCGTGCCGAAAAGGAACTGGACGACCTGACCCAGCGTTACGTGGCCGGCGTCGACGACCTGGTCAAGCACAAGGAGACCGAGCTGCTGGAGGTCTGAGGACCGCCGGACGTGCTTGCTGACGCGAGGCCCGCCCCCACCGGGGACGGGCCTCGCGTCATACCGTCAGCGCGGGATCCGGACGTTCCGTGTGGTCTCGGTCAGGGTCGTTCCGACGTACTGGTGCGATGGTCGATCCTGATGCTGGCGTCCCGCGTCGCCGCGGCGGCCGGTGGGGCCGCCGTCAGGACCATGGCGGCGATCGTCAGCACCGCCAGGCTGATTCTGCGCAGGAACCGCTCCCTTCACCGTGGAACGCCCCGGCGGGCGCCGATGCACCGACAGCCGACCACCGGCGGGTACCGCGGGTCATCACCCGTTCGCCCGGCGGCGGAGTCGGATAGGTGCCATTGGGATCGGCTGTCGGCGCGGGAGCGGTCCGGAAGGTTGGTCGACCCCTGTCGCGCCACCCGTGGGCGGGGACGGGTGCCGGTGCCGGCCCTCGTCCACCTCGCCCCCGGGACGGGTGCAGTAGGCTCGGCAGGATTCCCGACCACCGGGCGGTGAACACCGGGAATCGACCGCCCGTCGGGTCGGTCCACTGGAGGAACCAAGTCGCGCGTGTAGGGGATGCTTGTGGTCTTGCGTCATGTGGTGGTACTCGTGCCGCGTCGCGGTGCGTGATGTCCCACCCCGACCCCTACGGCGGTCCTGAGCCGCGCGGCTGGGACCGGCCGGAACGCCCGGCGGCCCTGCCCTGGACCGAGCCGGAGCTCGAACCGGGGCAGTGGAGTCGCCGTTCCGGCGCCGGCCCTGAGCTGTACGCCGAGCCGCGCACCCGTCCACACCCCGACCCGTACGCCGAGCCCGGCTACGACCAACGGGACCGGCCCGTGCGCCACGACGACCGGGACCGGTCGGCCGGCTACGACGACCGGGACCGCTACGACCGCTTCGACGACCCGCGGTACGACGACGGCCGCAACCGGCCGGATCGGTACGACGACCCGGGCCACGCCGACCGGTACGACGACCCGCGCCGCCACCTTGACGCTCGCCGCCACGACGATCCGGGCCAACCCGGGGACGCCGGCCGGTACGACGACCGTGAGCGGCAGACCGGCCCCATTCCCGGCGGATACGACGACGCCTACCCGACCGCCCAGCTCGCGCCGATCCGGGACGAGCCGGCGCCGGAGCCGTCGGCCGAGCCGGAGCGCCCGACGGGCCGGCGGTCCCGGGGTCGGCGTCGGGCCAGCGCCGACCGGCCCGCCACCCAGCAGGCCCCGAGTGGCCGGGCCGGCCGCAACCTGCCGGCCGCCATCGGGGTCGGCCTGGGTCTCGGCGCGCTGATCGTGGTGCCGCTGTTCCTGTACCCGCCGGCGTTTTTGGTCGTGGTCGCCGCCGCGGTGGGCGTCGGCATCTGGGAGATGGCCCGGGCGGTCCGGCGCAGTGGCGCCCACCCGCCGCTGGTGCCGTTGGTCGCCGGCGGTGTGCTGACCGTGGGGCTGGCCTGGTTCGCCGGCCCGGACGCGCTGAGCCTGGGCCTGCTGGTCACCGTGCTGGGCACGATGATCTGGCGGTTGGGCGACGGTCCGGGCGGCTTCCAGCGGGATCTCACCGCGGCCACCCTGATCGCCGTCTACGTGCCGTTCCTGGGCGGGTTCGCGGCGCTGCTGGCCGCGGCGCCGGACGACGGTCCGTTGCGCATCCTGGCCACCCTGGTCGCGGTGGTCCTCTCCGACACCGGCGGGTACGCGGCCGGCGTCTCCTTTGGCCGCCACCCGATGGCACCGTCGGTGAGTCCGAAGAAGTCGTGGGAGGGCTTCGCCGGCTCGGTGACCGCGGCGGCGCTGGGCAGCGCCCTGCTGATCTGGCTGATGTTCGACGTGGCCCCCTGGTGGGGCGCGCTGTTCGGGGTGGCGGTCTCGGTCGCGGCGGTCCTCGGTGACCTGGCCGAGTCGATGATCAAGCGGGACCTCGGGGTCAAGGACATGAGCAACCTGCTGCCCGGGCACGGCGGCCTGATGGACCGGTTGGACTCGATCCTGTTCGCGGTGCCGACCGCGTACCTGCTGTTGGCGATCTTCGTGCCGGTGGTGAAGTGAGGCATGGATCACGCCGGCCCGGCCGTCTCCAACCGGAGGTCGTGGCCCGTTCGGCACCTCCGGACGGGTGCGTCCCGCCGCCGGCGTGACAGACTGGACCAGCCATGACGAGCCTGCCGCTGATCCCCACCGCCCCGGACGCCCCCGCCGCACGCCGGGCCTCCATGCCACCGCAGCATCTCGCCGACCTCGACCTGGCCGGTCGCCAGGCGCTGGTCGCCGAGTTGGGTGAGCCGGCGTTCCGGGCCAAGCAGATCTCCACCCACTACTTCGGCCGGCTGGTCCGCGACCCGCAGGCGATGACGGACCTGCCCGCGGCGACCCGCGAGCGGCTCGCCGAGCGGCTGCTGCCCACGCTGCTCAACCCGGTGCGCGAGCTGGCCTGCGACGACGGCGCCACCCGCAAGGCGCTCTGGCGGCTGCACGACGGTTCGCTGGTGGAGAGCGTGCTGATGGGCTACCCGGACCGGGTCACGGTCTGCATCTCCAGCCAGGCCGGCTGCGGAATGGCCTGCCCGTTCTGCGCCACCGGCCAGGCCGGGCTGACCCGCAACCTGTCCACCGCCGAGATCGTCGACCAGGCGGTGTACCTGGCGGGCGTGGCCGCCTCCGGTGCCGTCGCCGGTTCCCCGCCGCGGCTGTCGCACGTCGTCTTCATGGGCATGGGCGAGCCACTGGCCAACTACTCCCGGGTGATCGCCGCCATCCGGCGCCTGGTCACCCCGGCCCCGGAGGGGCTCGGCCTCTCCCAGCGGCACATCACCGTTTCCACGGTCGGCCTGGTTCCGGCCATCCGCCGACTGGCCAGCGAAGACCTCTCAGTGACCCTTGCGCTGTCGTTGCACGCCCCCGATGATGATCTGCGCGACGAACTCGTGCCGGTCAACCAGCGCTGGAAGGTAGCCGAGGTGCTGGACGCAGCGTGGGACTACGCCGCCCGGACGGGCCGTCGCGTGTCGATCGAGTACGCAATGATCAAGGACGTGAACGACCAGCCGTGGCGAGCCGACCTGCTCGGCCGGCTGCTGGCCGGCAAGTTGGCCCACGTGAACCTCATTCCGCTCAATCCGACGCCGGGCAGCCGTTGGGACGCCAGCCCGAAGCCGGTCGAGCGGGAGTTCGTCCGGCGGTTGCGCGACGCCGGGGTGTCCACCACCGTGCGGGACACCCGAGGTCGCGAGATCGACGGCGCGTGTGGCCAGCTCGCCGCCGCCGAGGACACCGACAGCGACACCGACCGCGCCGGAGAGGCACCGGCGTGACCGGGCGTGGCGCACGAAACCAGGAGACATAGTGGCGAGTCAGGGTCAGCGTTTCCGGCGGAAGGCGCTCCGCCGGGGATACAAGGTCGACGAGGTGGACGCCTTCCTCGACCGGGTCGAGGCGACGCTGGATGGCCGGCAGGTCGGCGCGCCGGTGGCCTCCCAGGAGGTCCACGACGTCGTCTTCCGGGTCCGGTTCAACGGCTACGACGAGTGGCAGGTCGACCTGCACCTGGACCGCGTCGAGCGGCAGCTGGCCGAGCTGGAGGAGCGCGGTCCGGCCGGGCGCGGCGACCTTCGAGCCGGTGACCGGATGGGCCCGCCGGACCGGATGGGTCCGCCGATGCGCGACGACCGCGGCATGTCGCCGGTGCCTCAGCCGATGCCGCCCCGACCGATGCCGGCGCAGGCCGGCCCGCCCGCCGACCGCTACGGCCGCTACGACGAGCCGACCGGCGCCTTCGCCGGTGGCTACGACGCCCCCCGGAGCGGATACGACGCGCCGCGCGGCCCGGGTGGTCCCGGCCCCGGCGGCCCGATGGGCCCGGCCGGACCGATGGGCGGTCACCCCCGTGGCCTGCCCGCCGGCCCCGGCGGTTACGGCCCCGACGACCAGCGCGCGCCCGGTGGTTACGGCCCCGAGGAGCAGCGTGCGCCCGGCGGCTACGGGCAGGACGAGCAGCGCGCGCCCGGTGGGTACGGTCTGGACCAGCGCACGCCCGGCGGCTACCCGCCGGAGGAGCCGCGCTTCGACGGCTTCGAGGCCGGTCGGCACGGCCGCACCGACATGACCGCCGAGATCCGGATGCCCGAGCGGGACCTGCGCGACATGCGCCGTGGTCCGGCCGGCCCGCCCCCGATGCCCCAGCAGGGCATGGGTGGCCCGCCGCCGATGGCCGGCCCGCCCGCGCTGCCCGGCCCGCCGGTCGGCGGCCCCCCGATGGGTGGCCCGCCGATGGCCGGTCCGCCCGGCAGCGACCTGTACCGGGTCGACCAGATCCGCCGCAGCTTCCAGGTGCGCCGCTTCGGCAGCGGCTACGACCCGGATCAGGTGGACCGGTTCTTCGACACCCTGCTCGGTGGCATGCAGGGCCGCAACCCGATGCCGGTCAACCCGAAGGACCTCGACACGCTTCGGTTCGGTCTGGTCCCCGGTGGCTACTTCGAGGCCGAGGTGGACGCGGCTCTGAAGGACGTGCAGGACATCCTGTTCGGGCGCTGACCCGCGTACGGACGAGGGCCCGTCCCCCTGGTGGGGGCGGGCCCTCGTGCATGTCCGGGTGCGGTCAGGACCGCAGGCCGTTGCGCCGCAGCACGGCGTCACCGATCACGATGGCCAGCAGCAGCACGGCGAGACCGACCAGCCAGATGTCCTCGACCTTGCCCTCGTGGTTGCCGCAGATCATCGCCAACAGCACCAGCGCGGAGAGCACCGCACCGATTCGCCCGAGCTTGCGGTGCCCGGGCTTGTGCTGGTCTGGCGACGTTACCGGCTCGCTTCCTGCCACTGTCGGTCCTTCCCTCGCGATCGGATCTCCGGTTAGTCTGGCACGCCTCGTGCCCGGGTCGGCGCGGTGGGGGTTTACGGGGCGTTGGACCCCTCGCCGGTCGGGCGGAACGGCACTACGGGCGTCGCGGGGCGGCGGTCAGACTCCCTCCGGTAGCGTTTGGCGTACACCTGATTGTCTGTTTGAGGGGGACTGTGCGGTGCGAGTGACCGGTACGGGGCACGCCAGCATGCGGATCGACACGGCCGCGGGCAGCATCCTGTGCGACCCGTGGGTCAACCCGGCCTACTTCGCCTCGTGGTTCCCGTTCCCCGACAATTCGCTGCTCGACTGGGAGAGCCTGGGCCAGGTCGACTACCTGTACGTGTCGCACCTGCACCGGGACCACTTCGACGCGAAGCACCTGCGGGACTTCGTCTCGAAGGACGCCACCGTCCTGCTCCCGGAGTTCCCCACCTCGGAGATGGAGGACGAGTTCCGGGCGCTGGGCTTCACCAAGTTTCTGAAGGCGCCCAACGAGCAGGTGGTGGAGCTGCCCGGTGGCCTGAAGATCATGATTCAGGCGCTGACCAGCCCCACCGACGGCCCGATCGGCGACTCCTCGCTCTGGGTGGAGTACGACGGGGTGCGGCTGCTCAACCAGAACGACGCCCGTCCCACCGACCTGAGCGTCTTCGCCGAGTTGGGGCACGTGCACGCGCACCTGCTGCAGTTCTCCGGCGCGATCTGGTACCCGATGGTCTACGAGCTGCCGCAGGCGGCGAAGACCGCGTTCGGCAAGCAGAAGCGCGACCGGCAGTTCGACCGGACCTGGCGCTACATCGACGACCTGAAGGCGTCGCACGTGTTCCCGATCGCCGGTCCGCCGTGCTTCCTCGACGACGCGCTGTGGCAGTTCAACGACATCCACGGCGACGAGGGCAACATCTTCCCCGACCAGTCGGTCTTCCTGAGCGAGTACGCGAAGGTGGGCGGCACCAACGGCATCGTGCTGCTGCCGGGCAGCGTCGCCGAGGTGACCACCGAGGGCGCGACCACCACCCACCCGGTGCCGGTCGAGGAGTTCTTCGCGAACAAGGTCGCCCACCTGGAGGAGATGCGGGAGCGCAAGCGCCCGATCATCGAGGCGGAGAAGGCGTCCTGGCGGCACCCCGAGGTGGACGTGCTCGCCGAGATGAAGCGCCGGATCGAGCCGCTGCTGGACGAGTCGATCTACCTGGCCAAGGGGGTCGGCGGCCCGGTCCGCTTCGACCTGGTGGGCTACGACGGTGAGAGCGTCGAGTCGATCGTGGTGGACTTCCCGGGCAAGGAGGTCCGGCCGTACGCGGACGAGAAGGTCCGCTACCGGTTCCGCACCGAGCGCTCGCTGATCGAGCACCTGCTCTTCATGGACGAGGTGGACTGGGTCAACTCGCTCTTCCTCTCCTGCCGCTTCTCGGCGGCCCGGATCGGCCAGTACAACGAGTTCGTCTACGCCTTCTTCAAGTGCCTGTCCGAGGAGCGCCTCCAGTACGCCGAGGGCTGGTACGACGAGCACGAGCGCAGCAGCGACGCCGAGGACATCACTCTGGGCGACTGGGTGGTGCAGCGGCGCTGCCCGCACCTCAAGGCCGACCTGACCCGGTTCGGCATCATCGAGGGCGACCAGCTCACCTGCCAGCTGCACGGCTGGAAGTTCGACCTGCCCAGCGGGCGGTGCCTCACCAGCGTGGGCCACAAGGTCCGCGCGCACCGGGTCGACGCGGACACCCCCGCACCGGCCGGCGAGGCGCTGAGCTGAGCTGAGTTTCCCCACGCTCGCCGCCCCCGCCGGGTGACCATCAGGTCGGGAGGGGGGCGGCGTGACGGACGCGGACGCGAGGGAGAGGAACTACCGCTACCGGCGTAACCGGGAGATGGCCCGGGACGCCTCCCGGGTGGAGACGTTCAGCGACGGCGTCTTCGCGGTCGTGCTGACGGTGATGGCCGTCGAACTGCTCCAGAACGGCCCGGCGCGGGCCAGCGGGAGGGAACTGCCGGACGCGCTCGCCCACGCCTGGCCGTCCTACCTGGCCTACGTGATCACCTTCGGGATCGCCGGCCAGATCTGGCTCGGCCACCACAACATGTGGCGCTACGTGGTCCGGGTCGACCAACCGCTCGTCGTGTTCAACCTGCTGGTGCTGCTCTTCGTGGCGGCGATCCCGTTCACCGCCGACCTGCTGTCGGACAACCTGCGCGGGAGCGTGGTCGAGCAGCGGCTGAGCGCCGCCCTCTACCTCGGCACCGTGCTCGGCGAGTCGCTCTTCTTCAACCTGAGCTGGTGGTGGGCCCGCCGGCGGGAACTGCTCCACCCCGACCTCGACCCGGAGCTGGCCCGGGCGGTCTCCCGGCGACTGCTGGCACGTCCGCTGCTCTACCTGACCGCCTTCGCCTTCGTCTTCGTCGACCCGATCCTCAGCCTGGTGCTCTACCTGCTACTCGTCGGCCTCTCCCTCATCCGCCGCCCCGGCGACCTGCCCCGCTTCGCCCCCGAGGTCGACGGCGGGGTCAGCGGCCGAGGTCGCTGAGGATCCGCTGGGCGGCGTTGTGACCGGCGGCGCCGATCACGCTCCCGGCCGGGTGGCAGCCCGCGCTGCCGGCGTAGACGCCGTCGATCCCGGTGGCGTACGGCATCCGGTCGGTGAACGAGACGGTGTTGTCCACGTGGTGGATGTGCCCGCCGGTGATGCCGAAGTGCGCCTCGATGCCGGGCGGGGGCAGCGGCACCGCGTCGGCGATCAGGTCGGCGGTGCCGGGGGCGTACCGCTCGCAGATGCCGATTAGCTTCTCGACGTAGCCGGGCAGGGCGTCGTCCCAGGTTGTGCCGGCCGGCTGGTACGGCACCGACTGCACGAACAGCGCGGACGAGTGGTGCCCGTCCGCGTCGGAGAGCGACGGGTCGACGGTGGTGTGCAGGTACCACTCGATGGTCGGCTCGTCGGGCAGCCGGCCGGCCCGCACATCGGCCCACATGGCGCGCAGCGCGGCCATCGGCGAGGTGGCGTCCCCGCCGACCAGCGACGCCGAGCCCGGCAGCAGGTGGATCGTGGAGCCGAACGGACTGGCCGCGCCCTCGGGCAGGCAGGAGAAGCGCGGCAGGCCGGTCAGCGCCAGGTTGAGTTTCAGCGTCGTACCAGGCCGGCGGACCGCGGCCATCCGCTCGCCCAGCGGCGCCGGGAGCGCGCCGTCGGGCAACAGGTCGATCAGCCGGTACGGGTCACAGGCCCCGAGCACAACCCCGGCGGCCACCTCCCGACCGTCGGCGAGCACCACGCCGCTCGCCGCGCCGCCGTCCATGGTCACCGCGCTCACCGGCGTACCGGTGCGGATGGTCGCCCCGGCGGCGCGGGCCGCCTCGGCGAAGGTGCGCGACACGGTGCCCATGCCGCCCTCGGCGATCATCCAGGTGCCGCCGGAGCCGGGCAGCCGGCACATGTTGTGGACCAGGAAGTTGTGCCCCGTGCCGGGGTCGTCCGGGCCGGCGTTGAGCCCGGAGAGCCCGTCGGTCACCGCGTACATGCTGACCAGCAGCTCGGAGCGGAAGTCGAAGCGGGCCAGGTGGTCGGCGACCGACCCACGGACCAGGTCGAGGAAGACCTGCCGCAGCGCCGGGCGGACGTACCGCTCGGCGGTCTCCTCCGCCGGCAACGGCTCGGCTAGCCAGGCCGGGGCGAGGTCGTCGCGCAACACGGCCAGCTCGGCCTGCATGGCGTCGTCGGCGGCCACGTCGGCCGGAGAGAAGAACTCCGCGAGCTGCCGCCGGGTCGCCGCGACGTCGCTGCCGATCAGCAGGTACGGCGAGCCAGCGCCGCCCGGCGTGGGCAGGAAGTAGTGCGGGTCGCGGCGCAGCACCGGGATCCGCACGTCGAGCGTGGCGAGCAGCTCCGGCGGCATCAGCCCGAGCAGGTACGAGCCGGTGGAGTGACGCAGCCCGGGCACCTTGGGGAACGGGTTCTCGGTGCGGGTGGCGCCGCCGATCACGTCGGCGGCCTCCAGCACCAGCACGTCGAGGCCGGCGCGGGCCAGCAGGACGGCGGAGACAAGGCCGTTGTGCCCCGCCCCGATGATCACGACGTCGGCCCGTGCGGGAACCTCACTGCTCATGCCTGCGCACCCTAGCCCGCCCCACCCCACGCGGTAACCCCCAGCCCGGCCAATCCCCTTGCCCGGCCAATCCCGTTGCCCGGCCATCCCCGTTGCCCGGCCATCCCCGTTGATCAAGAGGTTTCCGTCGTCAGAGGCGTGCCCGGTGACCGGAACCTCTTGATCAACCATCAGAGGTGGGGGGTGGGGGCGCGTTGGGCGCGCCAGCGGGAGAGGGCCAGGGTGGCGGAGTAGCCGGCCAGCACGATCACGTGGAACAGGTAGAGCCACAGGAGCACGGCGACCCCGCCGCCGATCTCGTCGAAGCCGCCGAACGGCACGCCCAGGTCCAGCGGGAGGGAGGCGAAGAGCACGAAACCGTGCAGGAATCCCGAGAGGTTCGCCGCCGTGAACGACCCCACGCCCAGCGCGGAGAGCCAGTCCGGCGAGGCTGGCCCGACCACCCGGAACACCCAGAGCAGCACCGGGGTGAGCACCAGCCAGACCGCCAGGAACGACAGCACCACACCAAGCGCGCCGACCCAGCCGCCCTGTCGGACCAGGCGGGTGGTGAGCGGCAGAGCCAGCAGGATCGACAGCAGCAGCGCGGGCGCCGGCGCGAGCAGCGGCAGCAGCAGCAGCCGGCCCCGCCAGCCGACCAGGTGCTCGTCGGAGCGCGGCACGGCCACCGAGACGAACGCCCGGCGCAGGCCCTCGCCGTACAGCGACGCGGGAAGCAGCGAGGCCAACGCCAGCAGCGGCGTCAACTCGACCCCGGCGTCGACCAGCGCGGCCACGGCCCGGGGCGCGCCGATGGCGGTGGGCAGCGCCTCCACGGCGTACGAGGTCAGTCGGCGTACCCGGTCGGCCCCGGCGACGACCGAGGTGAGCCAGATCGCCAGCAGCGCCACCGGCACCACGGCTATCGCCCCGTAGAACGTGATGGCGGCGGCGTGCAGCGACAGGTCCCGCCCCCGTACCGGGCGGAAGGCGGCACTGGTGATCCGCCGTGCCCGCCGCCATCCGCTCCTCATCGCGGTTCTCTTCCCCGTATCGGTCCCCGCCACTCATTAAGATCGTCGGCCATGACCCTGCTCACGACCGAACGCCTGACCCTGCGGGACTGGACCGACGAGCCGGCCGACCTGGAGCGGATCTACGACATGTACTCCCGGGAGGAGATCACCCGCTGGCTCAGCACCGCCGCGGGGATCCCGATGACCGACCCGGCGCAGGCGGTCGAGCGACTGCGGTTCTGGCGCGACCGGCACGCCGGGCACGCCGGGCGGTACGGCACGTGGGCCATCGAGGTACGCGACACGGGCGTGGTGGCCGGCACGCTGCTGCTCAAGCCGCTGCCGGGGCGGGACGGCGAGACGCCCACCGACGACATTGAGGTGGGCTGGCACCTGCACCCCGACTCCTGGGGCCACGGCTACGCCACCGAGGCCGCCCGACCGGTACTCGCTCGCGAGTTCGCGGCCGGCACCCGACGGATCCACGCGGTCGTCGCGCCCGGCAACGAGGCGTCGATGGCGGTGGCCCGCCGGCTCGGCATGACCCACGTCGGCCGGCGCACCGACTGGTACGGCGGCGAGGAGCTGGAGACCTTCGTCCTCGATGCGCCGTGATCGACTGCGGCATCGACGGACCAGTGGTGCGACGTGCCGGCTCGCGCGGCTACGCGACTAGGGTGAGCTGTGGAAGATGTCCGCTGAGGGGGTGAGCCTGATGGCTCAGGCCGCGTACGCGCCCGAGCCGGAGCCGACCGAGCCGTCGTTCGACGTGCTGCGGTGGCACGACGAGCCGTGGACCGCCCAGCTCGCCCTCGACCTGTTGCCGGAGACCAACGGCCCCAAGGTTGAGGTCCTGAGCGGAAGCGTGATCGTGACACCACATGCCGGAATCGACCACCAGTCGGTCGAGCGCGAGCTGCCTTATCTGCTGCACCGCGCGGCCCGTCGCGCGGGCCTCTGGGTCTATCCCGAGATCAACCTTGTTTGCGGCAAGGATCTCTTCATCCCGGACATCGCCGTGCTGCAGTCGTCTGGTGGCGGCCGGTCGGCCGTCGACGTCCGGGAAGCCGTGCTGCTGGGGGAAATCGTGTCGCCGGGCAACCGGCGCAAGGACGTGATCGACCGGCCACGCGAGTACGCCGCCGCCGGTGTTCCGTTCTTCCTCCGGGTCGACCTGCGGAACCGGGTTCTCGCGATGGCGCTCTACGAGCTGGTGGAGCAGGAATACCGCCCGGTGTCAGCAGCGGCGGCGGGCAGCGCGTTCGTCATGAGGCAACCGTTCGAGTTCTCGGTGGATCCGGCCGATCTGCTCGACGAGGAGGCGCCGACAGCGGAGCCGGATCCGGCGGAGTGAGGCTCCCAGCGGGCGTTCAGGACGGCTGGGGAACAATGGCACGGTGACGTCTCCCCGCGACCTCGTCCTCCTCGGTTCCACCGGCTCGATCGGTACCCAGGCCATCGACATCGTCCGGCGCAACCCGGACCGGTTCCGGGTGGTCGCCCTGGGCGCCGGCGGCGGCAACGTCGACCTGCTCGCCGCCCAGGCCCTGGAACTCGGGGTGGATGCGGTAGGCGTGGCCAAGGCGTCCGCCGCTCAGGACCTCCAGCTGGCGTTCTACGCCGAGGCGAGCCGCCGCGGCTGGGCCACCGGCGACTTCAAGCTTCCCAAGATCGTGGCCGGTCCGGACGCGATGACCGAGCTGGCCCAGTGGCCGGCCGACATCGTGCTCAACGGTGTGGTCGGCTCGCTCGGGCTCGCGCCGACGCTGGCCGCGCTGCGCTGTGGTCGTACCCTCGCCCTCGCCAACAAGGAGTCCCTCGTCGCCGGCGGCCCGCTGGTGAAGGCCGCGGTGACGCGGCCGGGGCAGATCGTCCCGGTGGACTCGGAGCACTCGGCGCTGGCCCAGTGCCTGCGCTCCGGTTCGCGCGCCGAGGTGCGCCGGCTGATCGTCACGGCCAGCGGCGGCCCGTTCCGGGGCCGGCGGCGCGACGAGTTGACGCAGGTCACACCGGAGCAGGCCCTCGCCCACCCCACCTGGAACATGGGACCGGTCGTCACGATCAACTCCGCCACGATGGTCAACAAGGCGCTGGAGGTGATCGAGGCGCACGAGCTCTTCGACGTGCCGTACGCCGACATCACCGTGATGGTCCACCCGCAGTCGGTGATCCACTCCATGGTCGAGTTCGTCGACGGCTCGACCATCGCGCAGGCCAGCCCACCGGACATGCGGCTGCCGATCGCGCTGGGCATCGGTTGGCCGGACCGGGTGCCGGCGGCGGCCACGGCGGTCGACTGGACGGCCGCGCACACCTGGGAGTTCGCGCCGCTGGACGACGAGGCGTTCCCGGCCGTGGCGCTGGCCAAGGCCGCCGGGGAGGCCGGGCGCTGCCGTCCGGCGATCTACAACGCGGCCAACGAGGAGTGCGTCGAGGCGTTCGTGGCGGGCCGGCTGCCCTTCCTGGGCATCGTCGACACCCTCGAACGGGTGTTGGAGGACGCTCCCGACTTCGACGAACCAGGTACCGTCGAGGACGTGCTCGCGGCCGAATCGTGGGCGCGCGCGCACGCGCAGGAGATCATCGCGGGTTCGGTGGAAGGAGCTTGATGTCGTACCTGCTCGGGGTGGTCCTCTTCGCCCTGGCCATTCTCATCTCGGTGAGTCTGCACGAGGCGGGGCACATGCTGACCGCCAAGATGTTCGGGATGAAGGTCACCCGCTACTTCGTGGGCTTCGGTCCGACCCTCTGGTCGTTCAAGCGGGGGGAGACGGAGTACGGCGTCAAGGGCATCCCGCTCGGCGGCTTCTGCAAGATCGTCGGCATGACGGCGCAGGACGACGACGTCGATCCGGCCGACGAGCCGCGGGCGATGTGGCGCTACCCGGTCTGGAAGCGGACGATCGTGATGGGCGCCGGCTCCATCACCCACTTCGCCCTCGCCCTGGGCACGCTCTGGATCATGGCCGTCTCGACCGGCCTGCCCAACCCCGACTTCCCGACCACCGAGCAGCAGGTCCGGCAGGAGCCGGCCGTGATCCGGCTCAGCGAGTGCGTGGTGCCGGAGAACGTCGCCCGCGCCTGCGCCCCCGGCGACCCGGCCAGCCCGGCCGTCCAGGCCCAGCTGCGCGACGGCGACCGGATCACCTCGGTCAACGGCACGCCGATCAGCACCTACGGCCAGCTGCTCACCACGCTGCGCTCGCTCAAGCCGGGCGACACCGCGAAGATCGATTACGTCCGTGACGGGCAGCCCGCCACGACCAGCACGGTGCTCGCCAAGACCGAACGGGCCCCGCTGGACGACCCCAAGGGCGCCGTGACCCCGGTCGCCGCGCTCGGCGTCGGCATCGTGCCCAGCACCCCCACCCGGGTGACGTACGGGGTGGTCGGCGCCTTCGGGGCGACCGCCGACTTCACCGGCGACATGGCCGTCGGCACGGTGCAGGCGTTGCAGCGGATCCCGCA
The DNA here is from genome assembly GCF_042650685.1 of Micromonospora sp. GCM10011542. Lineage (NCBI taxonomy): Bacteria > Bacillati > Actinomycetota > Actinomycetes > Micromonosporales > Micromonosporaceae > Micromonospora > Micromonospora sp. GCM10011542. The sequence goes on along the minus strand of NZ_JBHSBO010000061.1, from coordinate 4,743 downwards.
GAAGGTCCCGGCCCTGTGGACCGCCATCACCGGCGGCGAACGTGACGCCGACACCCCGATCAGCGTGGTCGGCGCCAGCCGGCTCGGCGGCGAGGCGGTGGAGAACAACGCCTGGTTCCTGTTCTTCATGCTCTTCGTCTCGCTGAACTTCTTCATCGGCGTGTTCCAGTTGCTGCCGCTGCTGCCGCTCGACGGCGGGCACATCGCCATCGCCTGGTTCGAGCGAGCCCGCTCCTGGCTCTACGCTCGGATCGGCCGCACCGACCCCGGGCGGGTCGACTACCTCAAGCTCATGCCCTTCACGTACGCGGTGATCCTGATCGGTGGCGTGTTCACGCTGCTGACCATCACCGCAGACGTGGTCAACCCCATCACGCTCTTCTCAAGGTGAGTGCTGAAGTGACCGCTGTCAGACTCGGTATGCCCGCCGTACCGCCCCCGCCGCTCGCTCCCCGCCGGGCCAGCCGCCAGATCATGGTCGGCTCGGTGCCGGTCGGCGGCGGTGCCCCGGTGTCGGTGCAGTCGATGACCACCACCCTCACCTCCGATGTCAACGCCACCCTCCAGCAGATCGCCGAGCTGACCGCGTCCGGCTGCCAGATCGTCCGGGTGGCGGTGCCGTCGCAGGACGACGTCGAGGCGCTGCCGGCGATCGCCAAGAAGTCGCAGATCCCGGTGATCGCCGACATCCACTTCCAGCCCAAGTACGTCTTCGCCGCGATCGACGCCGGCTGTGCCGCCGTCCGGGTCAACCCGGGCAACATCCGGCAGTTCGACGACAAGGTGCGGGAGATCGCGAAGGCCGCTGGCGACGCCGGGGTGCCGATCCGCATCGGCGTGAACGCGGGCTCGCTGGACAAGCGGCTGCTCGCCAAGTACGGCAAGGCCACCGCCGAGGCGCTGGTCGAGTCGGCGCTGTGGGAGTGCTCGCTGTTCGAGGAGCACGGCTTCCGGGACATCAAGATCTCGGTGAAGCACAACGACCCGGTGGTGATGATCCGGGCGTACCGGCAGCTGGCCGAGCAGTGCGACTACCCGCTGCACCTGGGTGTCACCGAGGCCGGCCCCGCCTTCCAGGGCACCATCAAGTCGGCGGTCGCCTTCGGCGCCCTGCTGGCCGAGGGCATCGGCGACACCATCCGGGTGTCGCTGTCGGCCCCGCCGGTGGAGGAGATCAAGGTCGGCAACCAGATCCTCGAGTCGCTGGGCCTGCGCGAGCGGGGCCTGGAGATCGTCTCCTGCCCGTCCTGCGGTCGCGCCCAGGTCGACGTCTACAAGCTCGCCGAGGAGGTCACCGCCGGCCTGGAAGGGCTGCCGGTGCCGCTGCGGGTGGCCGTCATGGGCTGCGTCGTCAACGGCCCGGGCGAGGCCCGCGAGGCCGACCTCGGCGTCGCCTCGGGCAACGGCAAGGGGCAGATCTTCGTCAAGGGGCAGGTCGTCAAGACCGTGCCCGAGGCGCAGATCGTGGAGACGCTGATCGAGGAGGCGCTGCGGATCGCCGACGAGATGGGCGCCGAGCTGCCCGAGGAACTGCGCGGCCTGGTGACCGGCCCGACCGTCACCGTGCACTGATCACCCGCCGGCGCTGTCCGCGCCGACGACGAAGCGGCCGTTACCCCCCGTGGGTAACGGCCGCTTCCTCGTGTTGGCGGGTGCCGTGCGGTGTCACTCCGATTCGGCGAGGATGGCGTACAGCTTGCGCCGGGTCTCGTCGAGCACCTGCGCGGCCCGCTCCCGCTGGTCGTCGGTGCCGGTCATCATCACCTGGCGCAGCGCGTTCATCGCCTGCGCGCCGGCGTCGCGGATGTCGTGCCAGCTGTTCACGGTGTTCTCGGCGAACTCCGCCCAGGGCGGGGTCTGTGCCGCCTCGGTGGCCTCGGCCCGGCCCGCCTCGGTGACCGTGAACCGCTTGCGCCCGCCGCTGGGCTCCTCCGCGCTGGTGGCGATCACGCCCTCGTCCTCAAGGAGTTGGAGGGTGGGGTAGATCGAGCCGGGGCTGGGCCGCCAGGCTCCGCCGGTGCGGGAGTCGATCTCCTGGATCATCTCGTAGCCGTGCATCGGCCGCTCGGTGAGCAGGGCCAGGACCGCGCCACGGACGTTGGGCCGGCGACCCCGGCCACCTCAACCGCCGCCAAGGATGCGGTACGCAAACCGTACGTACGTCTTGTTAGGCTGCCGGGCATGCGCCTGTTACCCCCGCCGGGCCCGGCCCGGATCCTCACCCTCGGCACGCTGGTCAAGACCGTGGGGCGGGGTCTCTGGCTCGTCGCCAGCGCGCTCTTCCTCACCCGCTCGGTCGGCCTAACCGCGACCCAGGTGGGCGTCGGGCTCACCCTGTCCGCGCTGGTCGGCGTGCTGGCCAGCGCCCCGAGCGGCTACCTGGCCGACCGCGTCGGCCCGCGCGCCACCCAGGTCGGCGCACTGCTGGCCGCGGGTACCCTGACCGCCGGCCTGATCGCCGTCCGGTCGTTCCCGGCCTTCCTGCTGGTGGGCGCCGCGACCGCGCTCGCCGACGCCGCCGACCGCGGCGCCCGTGGCGCGCTGATCGCCGGCACCATCCCGGTCGACCAGCGCGTGCACACCCGGGCGTACCTGCGCGCCACCACCAACGTCGGGATCTCCGTCGGCGCCGTCCTCGGCGGGTTCGCCATCGCCGCCGACACCCGCACCGGCTACGTCGCGCTCATCCTGACCGCGGCCGCGGCGTCGCTGCTCGCGGCGGCAGTCCTGGTCCGTCTGCCCGCCGTCGCAGCGGTCACCGCCCCCGCGCACGGACCCCGGCTGATCGCCCTGCGGGACCGGCCGTTCCTCGCCTTCACCCTGCTGGACGGGCTGATGTCCATGCACTTCAGCCTGCTCACCATCGCGCTGCCGCTGTGGATCGCCGGACACACCCGCGCGCCGGCCTGGATGATCTCCGTCCTGACGCTGGTCAACACCGTGCTGGTGGTGCTCCTGCAGGTACGCGCCGCGCGCGGCGCCGGCACCCTCACCGGGGCCGCCCGTGCCGCCCGTCGCGCCGGACTCGCGATCGCGCTGGCCTGCGTCCTCTTCGCCGCGAGCGGTGCTCTACCCGTCGCGGGCGCCGTCGGCCTGCTCGCCTGCGGTTCACTGGCGCACGTCACCGGGGAGCTGTGGCACTCCGCCGCCGGCTGGGGGATCTCCTTCGGCCTGGCACCCGAGCACGCGCAGGGGCAGTACCAGGGGACCTACGGCATGGGGTACGAGCTGGGCAAGATGCTCGCGCCAGTGGTGGTGACCACCCTCGCGCTCGGTTGGGGCGTACCGGGCTGGTTGCTGCTGGGTGGGCTGTTCCTCCTGCTCGGTGCCCTGGTGCCCCCGGTCGTCCGATGGGCCACCAGCACCCGGCCAGCTCCCGATGTCGCCGAACCGGTGGCCGTCTGACCCCGGACTCGTCACTCAGCCGGCGGGGTGGGGGACCGATCTGGCAGGCTGGTACCCGTGCTGACGGTGCCGGTACGGCAACTGGGGGAATCGGAGCGCCGCGCGGTCGAGCGACTGCTCGACCTGGACCCGTTCGCGGGCGCGCAGGTCGCCGAGCGCGTCGCCGCGCGCGGACTGTCCTGGTGGCGGGCGGAAGGGCGGATCCTCGGGTACGGCTCCCGCCGCAACCTGGAATCGCTCTGCTGGCTCGGCGGCAACCTCACCCCGGTGCTCGCCACCGAGCCGGCCGTCACCGCCTTCGCCGACCTGCTCGCCGGCGAGGAGCGGCTCTGCTCCTCGATCGTCGGGCGGGCCGACGCCGTACTCGGACTCTGGGACCGGCTCTCCGCCACCTGGGGTCCCGCCCGCGACGTACGCCCCAACCAGCCGCTGCTGGCAACCGACGCGGTGCCGCCGGTGCCGGTCGACCCGGAGGTACGTCAAGTGCGCGGCAACGAGATCGACCGGCTCTTCCCGGCGGCGGTCGCCATGTACACCGAAGAGGTCGGCGTCTCGCCTCTGGCCGATGACGCCGGACGCAGCTACCGCCGGAGAGTCACCGACCTGGTCCGGGCCGGCCGGGCGTACGCCCGGTTCGTCGACGGCCGGGTCGTGTTCAAGGCCGAACTGGCCGTCGTCACCAAGCGCACCGCGCAGGTCCAGGGCGTCTGGGTAGCACCGGAGTGGCGCGGCCGGGGCATCGCCACCGCCGCGATGGCAGCCGTGGTGCGCGACGCGCTGCTGCGGGTCGCCCCGACGGTCAGCCTCTACGTCAACGACTTCAACCTGCCTGCGCGGCGGGTCTACGAGCGGTGCGGCTTCCGTCCGGTGGGCACCCTGGCCACGGTCCTCTTCTGACCTTCGCTCCTCTGATCCGGCCTTCCGGGTTGTCGGTGGTTGCGCTTGGGGCTGGGGGGCGACCGTCCCCGGCTCCGGGCGGTCAGGCTTGATCCCTGCGCCGGGGACGGTCGCCCCCAGCCCTGACTCTGGTCGCTGTCCGTGCACGGGTTCCGGTCTGCTTGGGGTACGTGGATACGCCGCTGGCCGGCACCCCGGTTTCGGGTGCCGGCCAGCGATCATGTCGTGCTGTCATCCGTTCGTGCTGTCGCGTGGTGCTGTCTGTCGTGCCGTGGTGTGTCAGTGCGTGCGTCAGTTCCAGTGCTTGGCGACGAGGTCGGCGGCCTGCTGCTCCCACTGGGCGTAGGCGTCCGGGTAGGCCGAGACCTGCACGGTCTGGGCGGCGTCGGTCAGCGGCATGTCCTGCCAACCGTCAACCTGGCGCAGGCCCTTGAGGAACGC